>CAYTTF010000159.1:0-10249 GCA_964440665.1 uncultured Myxococcales bacterium
TGGCCGGCGATTGCGCTCAAGGCCGACGTGCAGGTCGCGCTCGACGCCGAGGGGCCGCCGCCGGCCGCACCGATGGTGATGGCGGGCGCACCCGGGACACCGCGGCCGATCGGTGCCGACGTGGCCGACGCGGCCCGGGGTCGAACGTGGGTCGGTCTGGCCATCGCATTCAATTTCTAGCCGGGGAAGAGAGATTCAAGATGCGACAGTTTGGTTCGTCGGGGTTTCGTTTGTGGAATCTGGGCCTGGACGCCAAGATTCTCTACACGACGTTCTGCCTGCTCACCCTGCTGGGCGTGCTCTCGTCGGCGCTCTACTACGGCGAGCTGGTGGGGACGGGGACGCGCGGGATCCGCCGCTACTACGCGGGCGAAGGGGATGCCGTGCCTTCATCCGCTGCGCCCGCGGCTGCCACGGTGGGTCCCGCCATCGACGTTCCGGACAATGTCGACGCCGCGCGCGCGCCAATCGTCGTCCCGGTCACCTACCGCAAGCTGCTGGAGGTGACGCATTTCCATCTCTTCACCATGCCGGTGGTGCTCCTCATCGTCGGCCACCTCTTCCTGGCGACCGGGCTCGGCGACCGGGCCAAGCGGGCCTGGCTCATCGGGGCCTCGGTCAGCGTGGTCGGGCACCTCGGCACCCCCTGGCTGGTTCGCTACGCCGGCCCCGGCCTGGCGTCGCTCCACGCCCTGACCGGGATCGCGCTGACGCTGAGCATGTCGGTCTTGACCCTCTACCCGGTGCTCGCGATGTGGCGCGGATCTCTTGAACCTGAAAGAAAATAGGGCGATACAAAGCGACGCATGTGCCGGCCTCAGCTCGTCCTCGTGCTCTGGACGACCACGGCCGTTCTCGCGCCCGCCTGCAAGACCGCACCGGCCAGCCCCAAGGCCGCCGAGGCGCCGAATGGCGAGGTCTGGCTCACCGACCAGCAGGTGATCGACGCCCACCTGACGATCGAGGCGGTCGATGCCCACGCCGTGGGCAACGACGTGGTGACGAGCGGCAAGGTGACCTTCGACGATCTTCGGGTCGCGCACGTCTTCTCGCCGGTCACGGGGCGCGTCTCCCGCATCCTGGCCGACCCGGGCGCCCGCGTGAAGAAGGGGAGCCCGCTCTGCGCGATCCAGTCGCCGGACGTCGGCAACGCATTCGCCGACCTCGACAAGGCGGAGGCCGATCTGATCGCGGCCCAGCACGAATTTCAGCGCCAGAAGGAGCTCTACGAAGCGCACGCGGGATCCCAGAAGGACTTCGAGTCGGCGCAGGACAGCTACGGAAAAGCGAAAGCGGAGATGGAGCGCTCGCGCCAGAAGGCTCGGCTCTTTCGGGGGGGTGGTGCCGACGCGGTCACGCAGGAGTTCATGCTCCGCGCGCCCATCGAGGGCGAGGTGATCGCGCGCAACGTGAACCCGGGCGCCGAGGTGCTGGGACAGTATTCGGGCGGCACGGCAGTGGAGCTGTTCACGATCGGCGAGCTGGATCGCGTCTGGGTGATCGCCGACGTCTTCGAGATGGACCTGGGGCGCGTCAAGAAAGGCGCCGCCGTGACCATCAAGGTCGTCGCCTACCCCGACAAGATCTTCAGCGGCGTGGTCGATTGGATGTCGGACCTCCTCGATCCGACCTCGCGCACAGCCAAAGTTCGCTGCGCGATCGCCAACCCGGGCCGCGACCTCAAGCCCGAAATGTACGCGACGGTCGGCATCGCGGTGGCCGGTCAGAGCGCGCTCGCGCTGCCGCACACGGCGGTTCTCCGCATCGCGGATCAGACGGTGGTCTTCGTCGAGGATGGGACGACGCCCGACGGGCGGAAGCGGTTCGTCCGCCGGATCGTAGCCATCGCCGATGAAGAGGGCGGGGACCTGGTTCCGGTGCTCCACGGTCTTTCGGCCGGGGAGCGGGTGGTGACCTCGGGCGGAATCCTCCTGTCGGGGATGCTCTAGGAGACGATCGCAGATGATCCAGAGAATCGTCCGCTTCGTCCTTCGGATGCCGGCCTTCGTGGTGATCCTGGCGGTGGCGGTGGTCGCGCTGGGCCTGTATTGCTACAGCCAGCTCGACATCGAGGCCTACCCGAACCCGGTGGCGCCGATGATCGAGATCATCACCCAACCCTCCGGCTGGAGCGCCGAGGAGGTCGAGCGCTACGTCACCGTTCCCCTGGAAAACGGGTTGAACGGGATGCTCGACCTCGACCACATCCGATCGCAGTCGCTGTTCGGCCTCTCCGACGTCAAGTGCTACTTCACCTGGAACGCGGAGTACCACCTGGCGCAGCAGCGGGTGCTCAACCGCCTCAGCTTCGTGAACCTGCCACCGGGGATGACGCCGCAGCTGTCGCCCTGGAGCGCGATCGGCGAGGTCTACCGCTACGTGGTACGCGGCGACGGCTACTCGCTGGCCGATCTCAAGACCGCCGAGGACTGGATCCTGGAGCGGCAGTTCCGCCAGGTGCCCGGCGTCATCGACGTGGTCGGCTTCGGCGGGGAGACCAAGGAGTACCACGTCGAGGTCGATCCCTACCGCCTCAAGGGGCACGGCCTCACGCTGGCGCAGCTCGTGGCGGGCCTCTCGAACTCGAACCAGAACGTCGGCGGGCAGCGGCTGACGATGGGCGAGCAGTCGTACAACGTCCGCGGGATCGGCATCATCCATTCGCTGGGCGACATCCGCGACGTGGTGCTCACCGAGCAGAAGGGGACGCCGGTGCGCGTGCGCGACGTCGCCGAGGTGACGGTGGGGCACGCGCCGCGCCTGGGGATCGTCGGCAAGGATCTGGATCCCGACGTGGTGCAGGGGACGGTGCTCATGCGCTACGGCGGCGATTCGCTCAAGACGCTGGATTCCGTCCACGAGCGGGTGGACTACATCAACCGCTACCACGTGCTGCCGCCGGGCATGGTGATCGAGCCCTACTACGACCGCGCCAAGCTGGTGAAGCTCACCACCCACACGGTGCTCGAGAACCTGCTCATCGGCATGGTCCTGGTGGCGCTGGTGCTGTGGCTGTTCCTGGGGCACGGGCGGGCGGCGCTCATCACGGCGCTCAACATTCCGCTCGCGCTCATGGTGGCCTTCATCGGGATGGTGGCCAGCGGGACGCCGGCCAATCTGATCTCGCTGGGGGCGGTCGACTTCGGGATCGTCGTCGATTCGACGGTCATCGTGATGGAGAACGTGTTTCGGCATCTTTCGGCGCCCGGCAAACGCAACGCCATCGAGCGCATCTTGCTGGCGGCGGGCGAGGTGGGGCCGCCGATGTTCTCGTCGACGCTGGTGATCGCGGTGGCCTTCATCCCGCTTTTCACCCTGAGTGGCGTCTCCGGAATCATCTTTTCGCCGATGGCGCACACCTACGCCTTCGCCATCGGTGGCGCGATCGTCCTGTCGCTCACGCTGACGCCGGTGCTGGCGGAGCGCGGGCTCAAGATCGGGACGCTGGGCGACCATGAGCACGACAACTGGCTCATGCGCGCGCTCAAGAAGGTCTACCTCCCGCTGTTCGATTTTTCGCTGCGCCACAAGCGGACGGCGGTCGCCATCGGCGCGACGGTGGTCGGGCTGAGCCTGCTCGGCGGGGTGTCGCTGGGGCGTGAGTTCATGCCCAAGTTGGAAGAGGGGAACTTCTGGATCCGGGCCACGCTTCCGACGTCGATCTCGCTGGAGCAGTCCGCCAAGTACGTCGGGCGCATGCGTGCGGTGATCCTCGGCTGCCCGGGACAACAGGGCTCGGCCGAGGCGGCCAAGCCGACCCCCTGCGATCTCCAGCACCGGGCGCGGCCCGAGATCACCAGCGTGGTTTCGCAGCTCGGACGCCCAGACGACGGCACCGACGTCTCCGGCTTCTACAACATCGAGCTCTTCGCGCCGCTCGAGCCGGCCGACAAGTGGCGCAGCGGCGTCACCAAGGCCTCCATGACCAACGACCTGTCGAAGGAGCTCTCGCAGTCCTTCCCCGGCGTCATCTTCAACTTCTCCCAGATGATCTCGGACAACGTCGAGGAGGCGATGTCCGGCGTCAAAGGCGAGAACACCGTCAAGGTGTTCGGACCCGACCTGCAGGTCAACGAGAACAAGGCCAACGAGATCGTCGACGTGATGGCGACCGTCAAGGGGATCGAGGACCTGGCGGTCTTCTCGTCGCTCGGCCAGCCCAACGTTCGCATCACGCCCGATCGCGCGCAGTGCGGCCGCTACGGCCTCAACGTCGGCGACGTCGAGGCGGTCATTCAGGCCGCCATCGGCGGTCAGGTGGTGACCCAAGTCTACGAGGGGGAGAAGCGCTTCGACCTCACCATCCGATGGGCGCCGGCCTTCCGCAAGGACCTCAAGGCGATTCGCAATATCCTGGTGGCGACCCCCGACGGCGCGCAGGTTCCGCTCGGCCAGATCGCGTCGATCGTGAAGGAAGAAGGTCCGTCGTTGATCTACCGCGAGGACAACCGCCGCTACGCGCCCGTGAAGTTCTCGGTGCGTGGCCGCGATCTGGCGTCGACCATCGCCGAGGCGCGCGAAAAGATCGACGAGAAGGTGAAGCTGCCCTACGACACGCACCTCGAATGGGCCGGGGAAATCAACCAGCTCAACGAGGCGACCGGGCGACTGGCGCTCATCATTCCGATCACGCTGCTCGTGATCGCGATGCTGGTCTATTCGTCGGTGAAGAACTGGAAGGACATGCTGATCGTCCTGGCCGGCATCCCGGTGGCCTGCACCGGCGGCATCCTGGCCTTGCTCATCACCCGCACCAACTTTTCGATCTCGGCCGCGATGGGCTTCATCTCCATTTTCGGCGTCTCGATTCAGGACGCGCTGTTGGTCGTCACCTACGCGCAACGGTTGTGGAACGAGGGGCACGGGCTGGAAGAGGGGGCGCGAGACGCGGCCGAGCGCTGGCTGCGCCCCGTCTTGATGACGACCTTCGTCGCGATGCTGGGCCTGACGCCGGCGGCGCTCTCTCACGGCATCGGCGCCGACACCCAGAAGCCGCTCGCCATCGTCGTGATCGGCGGCGCGCTGATCCTGGCGATTATCCCGCGCCTCATCCAGCCCCCGCTCTTGGTGCTGGCCCACCAGCGCGAGCGCCGCTGGCGCAACCGCGATCCCTACGCGCCCGGCAGGCCGGCCCCCATCGCGGAGAGCGGCTCGGTGCCTGTGAAGGCCTAGCCTGAATTATTCGCGTTCACTGCGATAAACCACGTCGTCGAGGTTTTGGCCGGACCGAGGGTCGCCGGTCTCGACCATCCCTGCGTAGCGCATCCAGGGACTGGTGTCGTTGAGGGAAAGGGTCGCCCGCAGCGAGCGTCGCACCATCTCAGCGAACGAGATCCCTATTCGTGCTGCTTCGCGCTTGGAGGCGGCATACTCTTTCCGAGACAGACTGATCTGGGTTCAAATCATGATGGCACCCGGGTCGGGGCGATTGCCGGGTCAGTGATTGGGGCGTGCGCGGCGCCACTCGACGATCGGCGTGGCGGCGAAGCCGCGGTTAGACACAGGTCCGCTCGTGGACAGGGTGAGTGAGTCTCCGTCCAGCTTGCTGGTTCGAACCTGCGTATCGCCGACCCAGTTTGGGAACAAGGACACCGCCATCGTGTGCTTCAACGTCTGGGTCGCCTCGTCGACCAGGAACGGACCCGAGTAAGCGATGTAGCCTCCGGCGGCGGCCGACATTTCAGCTGTCGTGCCGGCGTGCGGGTGGCCGGATGCGTAGGCGGCGCGGCCCGCAGCCATCAGCTGCGCCGACATGTATCCGTCTGGCGTGTAGAGGATGAAGCCGCGGGCGTCATTGCCGAGCGGATAGGTCACCGATTGATCTTCGGCGACCAGACGATACGAGACGAGCTCCCAGGCCCCGACCAACCGATCAAATAGCGATGTCATGTGCCCGGTCGGTTGTACCAGGTCGCCACCCATCGCGGAAGCCGAAGCGATCGTGAGGAACGCGGGGGATCTCTCAGGCGGCGGGGAGTTGGAGGCCGATCGCGAGCATTGACGGATTCGGAGATCCGCGCTTGATTGTCGGTCGCATCAGCATTGGGCGCGCAATCTGCGGCGTCATCCCGGCAACGCCAACCCTTCGGAGATTCCAATGGCCAGTGTGATTCCAGAACGCATGTCGGCCGAGGTCGACGGTGACTTCGTGGTCTTTCTCATCGGGATGCGCGTCAACAAGCTATGGAAGGTTCACAAGTGGCTGCCGGTGTTCCTGGCGATGCCGAAGATGTTGAAGGAACTGAAGGACAACCCGGCCCGTGGGCTACTGGGCGTCGAGTCCGCCGGTCTGACGATCATTCAATATTGGCGGTCCTTCGATGCGCTGGAGGCCTACGCCCGCGCCCGCGATGGGCTCCATTGGCCGGCGTGGATGGCGTTCAACAAGCGGATGGCGCGCAGTCGTGGAGACGTCGGGATCTGGCACGAGACCTACAAGATCGCGGCCGGCCAGTACGAGGCGATCTACAGCGGCATGCCGCCCCGCGGCCTCGGCAAGGTCAGCCAGCTCCTGGCGGCAGAGGGCGCGCGGGACACCGCCCGAGGACGAATCGGCGCGTGAACCTGGCCGTGGGAGGGATCGCCCGTCATCTCGACGCGAGCGTCAGGGCGCGTAGGGCGGCGAGCCAGCCGCCGAGAGCCACGGCGCTCCGCAGGTAGCTCCAGCGCACGAACATTCGGGTGAAGCGCGCGATCTCCTCGCCCGGCAGGCCGGCGCCGCGATTGGCCTCGGTCTTCTCCAGGAGAGGGACGAAGAACGCGACGGTCGCGATCATCACGCAGACGCCGATGATGCCGGCGGTGCGCGCCCAGGGTCGTGCCGGCTCGGGCAGTGCGAAGGCGAGCGCGAACGCCGCGAGCGACAGCAACGCCCACAGGGGCGTCACCACCACGAAGAACGGTTTCTGGATCGGCCCGAGCGTCCAGGCGATGACGGACTCGGGCGGCGAAGCGGCCCACAGCGGCGTGACCACGATACGCTCGAAGAGGCTTCCGCCCACCAGAACGCCCGAAACGACGACCAGAACCCACAGAACGATGACGGCGACCTTCTCCATTTCGTGACCTCGCGAAGTTTCCTTTCGAATACATCGCCGCACGCCGCCCGGCACCGTCCGCGGGCGCCACTCTTTTGGCAGATCCCGCCACCGGCCCGGCGGGGCGTGGCGATGGCCGGACGCGGGGGTTGATCCGCAGCGCCTCAGCGGCGAGGCTTGCCCCCATGTCGGAAGAGGTCGAGCGCGGAGACGGAAGCGGTTCGTCGCCAGGGTCGGTCCTGTCGATTCTCGACGGCATGCGCGGCGCGGGCATCGACGTGGACGCGGTGTGCGCCGTTGCCGGTCTTTCGACCAGGGACCTCGAGACCCGCGAGGCCCTAGTCCCGCCCGCCCAGCTCGGCGCGATGTGGCGAGAGGGGACGCGGCTTTACGGCCGTGGCACGGTTGGCATCGCCGTCGCGATGTCGGCTCCGTTCGGACGGATGATTCTCGACTATGTCGCCTCGACCAGCGCGACGCTGCGCCAGGCGCTGGAGCAGGTGGGCCGCTACCACCGCCTCATCACCCGCAACGGCGATCTGCGCCTGCGCCAGGAGCGTGACCTCACCGTGATCGAGCTGCTGGTGAATCTGCCACCGGCGGCCGTTCCCCCGCAGGTGGTGGAGTACTCGATGGCGGCCATCGTCCGCCGCGTGGTCGAGTTCACCAGCCAGAAACCGCGCGAGGTCCGCTTTCCGCACGCCCCGCTCGGCCCGCGCGAGGACTACGCGCGCTTGCTGGGCGTGCCCACGCGCTTCGAGGCCGAAACGGCGGGCGTGGTGTTCGACGACGCCGCGCTGGCGGCCCCCTGCCACGGGCACGATCCAAACTTGTTCCGGTTCGTCAAAGCGCACGCCGAGCAGCTGCTGCAAGACCAGTCGCGCGACTCGACGGTCCGAGGGCAGGTGCGGCGACTGGTCGTCGGGCTGGTGGCGCAGGGCGAGCCGGAGATGGCGGCGGTGGCGCGCACGCTCGCGACGAGCGAGCGATCGTTGCAACGACGGCTGCAGGAAGAGGGGACCTCGTTTCGCGACGTCGTCGACGACGCCCGGAAGGAGCTCGCGCTCGGGTACCTGGGCGACCGCCGGCTGTCGGTGTCCGAGGTCGCGTATCTGCTCGGGTACGCCGAGGCGGGCGCCTTCGTGCGCGCGTTCAAGCGCTGGACGGGGCGAACGCCCGGCGAGCTACGCGCGGGCGTCTAGTTCGCGCACTGAAGCGCGAGGACGGTGATGTTGTCGGTCCCGCCCGCGGCGTTGGCCGCTTCGATTAGCTTCGCCACCGCCGTCTCCAGATCCGCCGCGTCCTTGACCAGCTCCAGCAGCTTGGGGTCTTCGACCATGCCGGAGAGGCCGTCGGAGCAGAGCAAAAACGTGTCACGGTCCTGGATGTCGTGGGCGAGGACGTCGACCTGGACGTTCTCGCGCATGCCGAGGGCGCGCGTGATGACGTTCTTGTGGGGGAACTTGCGCTGCTCCTCGTCGGACATGTTGGGCTTGGCGTCCTTGTAGTCCTCGAGCAGCGAGTGGTCGCGGGTCATCTGCTGGATGGCGGCGCCGCGCACCCGGTAGCAGCGCGAGTCGCCCACGTGCGCGATGTAGAACTTGTCGCCGACCACCTGGCCGCTCACGATCGTCGTCCCCATTCCCTTGTATTTCACTTCCTTGCTTGCGGCCTGGAAGATGCGCTGGTTGGCCATCTTGATGCCGTTCACCAGACGGTTCTCCACGTACGACAGATGTCGGTCCATCTTGTACGGCCAGGTCGCTTCCTCGTCCTTGGTCCGGACGTAGAACTCCTGCATCACGTCGGCGGCCATCTTGGACGCGACCTCGCCGGAGGCGTGACCGCCCATGCCGTCCGCAACCAAGAAGAGCTGCTCCTCCTCGATGAGCGAGAAGTAGTCCTCGTTGTGGTTGCGCTTCATCCCGACGTCGGTCTTAGCGGCGTACCGGATTCGCATCGACCTACCAGCGTATCGAGGCCGTCGGGGGGCGTCAATTCGCGTCGACCGGATCAACTTCGTTGACACCCGATTTCGCCCCGGCTAGGGTACTGCTCAAATGTCTAGTTCCACGGTCATGCCGCAGCGCGCGGCCCTGCTGGCGATAGGCGACGAAGTGCTGCGCGGCGAGATCAGCAACACCAACGCCGCCTTCATCGCCGAGCGGCTGTTCGATCTCGGTTACGAGCTCTCCGAGCAGATCGTGGTTTCGGACGAGCCGCAGGCGATCCGGGCGGCACTGGTGCGGCTGCGGGCCGAGGCGGACGTCATCATCGCGACCGGCGGGCTCGGGCCCACGGAGGACGACCGGACGGTCGACGTGGTGGCGGAGCTGCTGGCCACCGGGACCCACGCGGACGAGCCGTCGCTGGACGCGATGAAGAAGCGCTTCTCGACGCACGGCTTCGAGATGACGCCGAATAACCTGCGCCAGGTGCGGATTCCGCACGACGGGCGGGCGCTGCCCAATGCGGCCGGCATCGCGCCGGGGTTCGTGGTGCGGCTCGGCGGCGCGGAGGCGTTCTTCCTGCCCGGCGTGCCGCGCGAGATGGAGAAGATGTTCACCGACGAGGTCGTGCCGCGGCTGGCGCATCGGCTGGCCGAGACGGGCGGGCCGCTGCTGGCCACGCGCACCTGGCACCTCTACGGCATGGGCGAATCGCACATCGACCACCGCCTGGCCGGGATCCTGACCGGCGTCGAGGGCGCGACGTTGCACTTCCGCACCTCGAACCCCGTCAACCACGTCAAGCTGGTGGTGCGCCTGCCCGACGCGGCCGACGCGCGCGCCACGGTGGACAAGGTCGACGCCGAGCTGCGCAAGCGGATCGGGCCCGGCATCTATGGCATCGACGGCGAGACCTTCCCGGCGGCGGTGGCCAAGATCCTGCGCGCGCAAGAGGCGACGCTGGCGTTCGCGGAGTCCTGCACCGGCGGGCTGGCGGGGGAGATCGTCACCTCGGAAGCGGGGGCCAGCGCATTTTTCCGTGGCAGCGTGGTGGCCTACGCCGACGAGGTGAAGATCGGCGTGCTCGGCGTCAAGCCGGAGACCATCACCGACTTCGGCGCCGTGAGCGAGCCGACCGCGCGCGAGATGGCCGAAGGGGCCAAGCGCGTCTGCGGCTCGTCGGTCGCGGTGGCCATCACCGGCGTCGCCGGTCCGGCCGGCGGGGCGCCCGACAAGCCGGTGGGGACCGTCTGCTTCGCCATC
>CAYTTF010000160.1:0-10220 GCA_964440665.1 uncultured Myxococcales bacterium
ACGAGGCGGCGCACCAGCTGACCGCGCTCGGCCTGGGCCAGTCGACCTGCATCGGAATCGGCGGCGATCCGGTCAAGGGGATCGATTTCATCGACTGCCTGGCGCTGTTTGAGCGCGACGCGCAGACCGAGGCGGTCCTCATGATCGGCGAGATCGGCGGAACCTCCGAGGAGGAGGCCGCACGGTTCGTGAAGACCAGCATGAAAAAACCGGTGGCCGCCTTCATCGCCGGACAGACCGCACCGCCGGGCAAGCGCATGGGCCACGCCGGCGCCATCATCAGCGGCGGCAAGGGGACAGCGGCCGAGAAGATCGCCGCGCTCCGCGAGGCCGGCATCGCGATCGCCGCGACGCCCGCCGAGCTCGGCAAGACCGTCGCAACCTTCGTCAAATGATCCTCCCGCGATGGGGTTGGTCGAGCGAAGCTCGCCCGCCCAACGCGACAACAAAGTAGAGAAGGAAAAATGTCCATCGAGAGAACGTTCGGAATCGTGAAACCAGATGCAGTTGCCAAGAACGCCGTCGGCGGCGTGGTCGCCCTCGTCGAGAAGGCCGGGCTCAAGATCGTCGGCCTGCGCTTGATGCGGCTCTCCGAGCCGCAGGCGCGCGCCTTTTACGCTGTGCACAAGGAACGCCCCTTCTACGGGGACCTGGTCCGCTTCATGACCTCGGGCCCCTGCGTGGTGATGGCCATCGAAGGCGAGAACGCCGTCGCCCGCTACCGCGAGGTCATGGGCCCAACCGACTCGAAGAAGGCGCCGGCGGGAACCATCCGCGGCAGCTACGGCACCGACATCGAGAAGAACGCCGTCCATGGCAGCGACGGGCCCGACACGGCGAAGGCCGAGCTGGCCTTCTTCTTCGCCGGGCTCGAGCTGGCCTAGCCGCCTCCGGGCGACACCGCGTCGGACATGGTTCGCGTCGCTCCCGTTGCCTTACGGCAACGCCCTCCTCGGGACTGCGGACAACCCGGCGGCGCCGGCACCAGAATCGTCACCCTAGAGTATTTTCGCTTACCTCCATTTGGAGTATAGTGGATGGGTACACCTATGATCTCGGGGCGGCTGGTTAACTTAGTCAAATCCGGTCTATTTTTGGCGGCGCTGTCATGCGTCGCGGCCGGATGCCACGATCACCTCTACGATTTTGGCGTCGGGGTAATTCCGGTCGACGCTGCGATCGCCGATCGTCCCGCCGGAACGGACACGGGCACGCACACGCCCGACGCGCACCCCGGAGGCGCCGGCGGTCACGCCGGCGAAGCGGGCGGCCAGGGCGGCGGCGGCGGCAGCGCGGGCACCGGCGGCGTGGGTGGCACCGGCGGCGTCCAGGTCTGCAACCCGAACTCGCCCGAGCTGCAGACCGACGTCTCGAACTGCGGCACCTGCTTTCACCAGTGCGTCGTGCCGAACGCATCGTTTTCGTGCGTGGCCGGGCAGTGTCAGTACACCTGCCAAGCCGGGTTCTTCAACGCCGACAACGATTTTGCTTCGAACGGCTGCGAGTGCACGAAAACCAACGCCGGCGTCGAGATCTGCGACGGCCTCGACAACGACTGCAACGGAATCATCGATGACGGTTTCGACTTCATGACCGACGTCGCCAACTGCGGCGCCTGCAACCGCCGGTGCGGATTCCCGTTCGCGACGGCGACCTGCGTGGCGGGGGTCTGCACCCAGGGCCCCTGCCTGCCCGACTTCTACGATCGCGACCCGACCATTCCGGGCTGCGAAACCCAGTGCATCAAGACCAACGGCGGCGTCGAGATCTGCGACGGGCTCGACAACGACTGCGACGGCATCGTCGACAACAATCTACAGCCCCCTCCCATCACCTGCCTCACCCAGGGCGTCTGCCACAACGTCAAGCCCACCTGCCTGGCTCAGAACGGGTGGTCCTGCGTCTACCCGGCCAACTACCAAGCGGTCGAGGACACGTCGCTCGGCTGCGACCTGGCCGACAACGACTGCGACGGGCAGACCGACGAGGGGTTTCTGATCGGCAAGGCGTGCATCTTCGGCACCGGCCCCTGCGCCGGCACCGGCACCTGGGTCTGCGACAACTCCCAACCCGGCGATCACCGCTGCATGGGATCGCTGAAGCCGCCGGGCATCGAGATCTGCGACGGCATCGACAACGACTGCGACGGCCTGGTCGACGAGCTGGATTCGGCCACCAACCGAACCACCGACGACCTGCTGGTTTACCTTCCGGCGCCCCTGAACGTCACCATGTTCGCCTACGAGGCGAGCCGCTATGACGCCACCTCCACCAACTACGGGTTCGACTCGACCCGCCGCCCCTGCACCGTCGCCGGCAAGCTCCCCTGGTCGAACGTGACGATGACCGAGGCCGAGGCGGCCTGCGCCCTGATCGGCCCGAACTGGCGCGTCTGCACCGCGACCGAGTGGCAAGGGGGCTGCGAGGGGATGAACGGCACCGTCTTCCCCTACGGCGGAACGTACGCCGCTGCCAAATGCAACGGCAACGACTACGAGACGGCGATGGGGATGACGCCCACGACCATCCCGACCAGCAGCGACGCCGCCTGCGCGTCGGTGATCTCGACCACCCCGAGCCTGAAGCTGTTCGACATGAGCGGCAACGTCAAGGAATGGGTCGCCACCGACCTCACCACCAAGATGCCGGCCAGCAACCCGACCTGCACGACGCCACCCTGCCTCTTCGAATTGCGCGGCGGGGCCTACGACATCGCGAGCTTCGTCGACAACACGCAGACGCCGGCCGTGACGATCGCCCCGGGCCTCCAGTGCAACACGCCTATCCCGGCGCCGCTGGCTGCCGTGCGACTACCGTCGGTCGGGTTTCGCTGCTGCCTACCCGGACAGCTGCCGCCATGAAGGGGAACCGCGCCATGAATTCAACCAGGCCAGCGACGACCAGGGCGCCCGCGACGAAGAAGCGTCTCGCGCTCGCGCTCGGGGCGTCTCTGGGGCTCTGGCTCGCCTCGGCGGGAACGGCGGAAGCGCAGGCGCTGCGACCCAACATCCTGGTCCTCTTCGATACCTCCGGCTCGATGCTCTACAACCAGGCCAACGACGGCTCGCCGCTCTGCGCCGGCGCCAATCAGGCGAACGGACAGACCAGCCGCATCTACAACATGAAGCACGCGCTCCGCGACGCGCTGGCCGAGGTCGGAACCGACGAGGCCAATTTCGGCCTCATGCGCTTTCCCCAGAACGAGAGCGCGGCCCAGGCATTCACCTGTCCGGAGGGACACTGGAACAACACCGGAACGGCCGTGGGCGGTACCCTCGGGTGCCGGATGACGACGCAGGCCGACCCGGGGCCCCAGACCACCTACGGAGCCTGGTTTGATACCGGCATCGCCCAGTCGCTGCTGATTCCGGTGACCCTGTCGACGACTGGTCTCAAGCCGGCAGCCGCCAGCGATTACGATCCGACCGGCGCCAACATCACCAGCATCTACAAGTGGATCGATCAGTCGGACAGCGGGATGACCGGCGCCGCCAATCCCGACCCCGAGCTCCGCATTCCGCCCAACAACAACACGCCGCTCGGGCGCTCCCTGTTTTACGCGCGGATGTACTTCGAGAACTACGTCTACCCGCTGGATCCCCGGAAAGCCTGCCGCCAGAACATCGTCATCATCGCCACCGACGGCGCCGAGACCTGCGACACCACCAAGGCCGCCGGCGCCACCTTGAACACCACCACCTGCGCTCAGACCCCGGCGGCCAGCTACGGCACCTTCGAGCCCGAAGTGACGGCCTGCGCCCTCAACCACTCGACGGTGATCCCCAAGGGGGTCCAAGTCTACATCCTCACCGACAACGGCCTCACCAACCCGGAAAAGGCCGCCGCCAACCTGATCGCGGCAGCCGGCGGAACCGGCCAGGCCATCTTCGTCACGCTGACCGACACGACTGCGGTCAAGTCGGCGCTGGTCGGAATCATCGCGCAGAACGTGCCGCCCGGCGAGATGTGCAACGGCCAGGACGACAACTGCAACCAGCAGATCGACGAGGGTGTGTCGAACGATTGCCGCAACTGTGTGGCCGGAAACAACATCCCCGCCTGCGGCACCTTCGTCATCAAGCCGGACGACGCCAGCGACCCGGACAACGTGGCCGCGCGGAACGGCCAGCCCGCTCGCCACTGCGCCGTCGAGACCTGCAATTGCATCGACGACAATTGCAACGGCCAGGTCGACGAAGGTCTGAAGCCCAACGCGTGCGGCGGGCCCTGCGGCTGCGCGGTGCCGCCCGAGGTCTGCAACGGCCTCGACGACAACTGCGACGGCCTGGTCGACAACGGCAACTGGGCCAGCGGTGCCATCGGGACCAAGTGCAACAACGGGCAGATCGGCTCGTGCAACCGCGCCGGCCTCCGCGTCTGCAACGCCAGCGGCACCGACACCACCTGCGACGCGCCGGCCGGCACGCCGCAGATGGAGGTCTGCAACGGCAAGGACGACAACTGCAACGGCCAGACCGACGAGGGCACCTTGCCGGGCGTCGGGGAGGCCTGCGGCAACGGCCTCGGTGCCTGCCAGGCCGGGACCATCGTCTGCGTGGCCGGCAAGCTGGTCTGCAACGTGGTCAGCATGCCGAAGACGGAGGTCTGCAACGGCATCGACGACAACTGCGACGGCATCGTCGACAACGGCAACTTTCCGGAGACCGGTCAGGCCTGCCTCTGCCCGGGGCTCACGCAGGGGCAAGTGGGCGTCGGAATCTGCAAGGCCGGCAAGCTGGCCTGCGCCGGCGCGCTGGGCTTCGTCTGCACCGGCTGCGTTCTTCCCGCCGCCACGGAGCTCTGCAACGGCCTCGACAACAACTGCGACGGCCAGCCCGACACCACCGGGAACTGCCCCAACGGTTTCGGGTGCAAGGACGGCGCCTGCACGCTGCAGTGCTCGGGAGGCGAGTTCCCCTGCCCGCTCGGCTACAAGTGCGTCAGCAACTACTGCATCCCACAGCGGTGCGCCACCGTGAGCTGCCCGAGCGGGCAGCACTGCGACGAGACGAACGGCGCCTGCGTGGACGACTGCGCCGGCGTCAATTGCACGGGGACGAAGACCTGCATGGAGGGACGCTGCGTCGACTGCAACGACCTCGGCTGCGATGGCGGAAAGATCTGCGTGGCGGGCGTCTGCAAGACCGACAAGTGCCTGGGCGTCGTCTGCGAGACCAACCAGGCGTGCGCCGATGGCACCTGCGTCGACCTGTGCGAGCCGGGCAAATGCGCCAGCAACCAGCGCTGCGTGGGCGGCGCCTGCATGTCCGATCCCTGCGCGGGGGTGTTCTGCAACCAGGACCACTTCTGCAACCCGGCAAGCGGCAAATGCGAGCTCGACCCCTGCCTCACGATCCAGTGCGGGGCGGGCAACCAATGCGTCCGCAGCAAGCTTGGCTGCCAGGGCGCCGACTGCCTCTGCGAGCCGGACCCCTGCGCGACCATCCAGTGTCCAACCGACTGCTGGCATTGTGGCGTCACCAACGACGGCCTCGGGACCTGCCTCCTCAACGACACCTGCCAGCCCGTCGAGACCAAGGTGGGTCAAAAGGGCGGCGGCGAAGCGGGCTGCAGCTGCGCGGTCGACGGCGGGAGCCGCGCGCAGAGCTGGCTCGGGCTGATGCTCGCGCTCGGCGCGCTCGGCACTCTCGCATCGACGGCGCGCCGCCGTCGACGAAGCAGCTGATTCGTCCCGCGCTTCTCGATGGCCGTCCGGTCGGGTCCCCGCCCCCCAGCCGGACGACCCGGCCCGGCTGGCACCTCGCCCGGCTGGCACCTCGAACTCACGGGCGTTATCCTGTCGCCGCCGTGACCGCTGCCGCCCTCCCCCAGAGCCCGCCGCCCGAGCTGCGCGGGCTACTGGCCAACGAGCTCGTTGGCTGGGTTGAGCGGGCCGGCTCCCCCGAATACCGCGCCGAGCAGATCTTCCGCTGGCTGCACGGGCACGGGGTGGAGTCGCTGGATGCGATGACCAACGTGCCGACGTCGTTGCGGCAAGCCCTCGAACGCGATCACCGGACCGCGACGCTGACTTTGGACACGGTGCAGACGGCCGCCGACGGCACCCGCAAGCTTCGCTTTCGAACCAGCGACGGCCACGCCATCGAATCGGTCCTGATCCCCGATGAAGACGCCGAGCGGGACAAGCTGACGCTCTGCATTTCGTCGCAGGTCGGGTGCGCCCTCGACTGCGGCTTCTGTGCCACCGCGACGCTCGGCTTCACCCGCCATCTGCTGGCCGGTGAAATCGTCGAGCAGGTCTACCGCGCGACGGCGCTGGCCGGCCGGCGTCCGACCAACCTGGTCTTCATGGGCATGGGCGAGCCGCTGCACAACTTCGATAACGTCGCCCGCGCGCTCGCGTTGCTCGAGCACCCGTGGGGCGCCACCTTCTCGCCCCGGCGGATCACGGTCTCGACCTCCGGTCTGGTCTCGGGGATCGAGAAGCTGGGCGCCCTATCGCCCGCGCCGAACCTGGCCATTTCGCTCAACGCGACGACCGACGAGGTGCGGGATCGCATCATGCCGGTGAACAAGCGCTGGCCGATCGCCGCGCTGCTGAAGGCGGCCAGCCAGTTTCCGCTCTCGCACGGGCGGCGGGTGACCTTCGAATACGTGCTGCTCGCCGGCGTCAACGACAGCGATGCCGACGCCGATCGGCTGCCGCGCCTGCTGCGCGGGATCCCGGCCAAGGTGAACCTGATCCCGTGGAA
This sequence comes from uncultured Myxococcales bacterium, assembly GCA_964440665.1. Classification (GTDB taxonomy): domain Bacteria; phylum Myxococcota_A; class Polyangia; order Fen-1088; family Fen-1088; genus JADGRB01. The sequence continues at coordinate 6,714 of CAYTTF010000160.1, forward strand.
TGGCTTCGAAGGGCCGGCCTACGCGCGCCCGTCGGCGGAACGGATCCGCACCTTCCAGGAACGGATCCGGGCGACCGGGATGGCGGTCTACATCCGCACGCCACGTGGCGACGACATCGACGCCGCTTGCGGGCAGCTCGCGGCGCGCGATCTGGTGACGCTTCGGCCATGGCAACCGACGACGATCTGACCTCGGCCCGCGATCTGGCGATCGACGCCTGTGGCCGGATCGCGCAGTTCTGGGGATTCACCCGCACGATGGGCCGCGCGTTCGGCCTGCTCTATCTCTCGCGCGAGCCGCTCCCCCAGAGCGAGATTCAGTCGCGGCTGGGGATCTCTGCCGGTAGCGCCTCCATGACCCTGTCGGCGCTCGGTCGCTGGGGCGTGGTCCACAAGGTTTGGGTTCGCGGGCAACGTCGCGAGCACTACCAGGCCGAGACCGACTTCTGGAAGATGATCTCCGGCGTCTTGAACGAGCGCGAGCGGCGGGAGATCGGCGCGGCGGTCGAGGTGGTGGGACGCGCGGAGAGCGTCGCACGCCTGGCCCAGGTGGCGCTGGGCGCGCCGGCGGCCGGCACGCGCAAGGCCAAGGTGGAAGCCGACTTCCTGGTCGAGCGCGTGACCCGGCTCGGCGAGATCTGCCGCCTGGGCGAGACGCTGCTCGATATGCTGCTGGGCCAGCTCACGCTCGACGTGGGACGCTTCCGCGACGTCCTCAAGGTCGCGCCCGGCCAAGGGGCGCCGGCACCGGCGACGGCGACGACAGCACCCGCGCGCCGCAGGCGCTGAGCCGCCGCTATGGCCCCGCCGCCCAGTCGCGACGCGCGCAGATGGCGGCCAGCGACTCGGCCTCGGGGCTCCCAGGCTCGGGCACCTGCCCGTACTCCCAGCGGACCTCGGGCGGCAACGACATAAGGATCGATTCGACCCGACCGTCGGTGCGAAGACCGAAGACGGTGCCGCGGTCGTAGAGCAAGTTGAACTCGACGTAACGCCCGCGGCGGAGGAGCTGCCAGTGACGCTCGCGCTCCCCCCAGGCGTCGGCCCGGCGCCGCTCGACGATCGGCAGGTAGGCCGCGAGGATCGCCTCGCCCACCTCTCGCACAAACGCGAACATCGCCTCGGCGTCGTTCTCCCGTGGCGACGACGCCGCGGGCGCGGGCTGGCCCGCCGTCACCTCGGCGCCGGCGCCCAGGTAGTCGAAGAACAGCCCGCCCACCCCGCGCGGCTCGCTCCTGTGGGGCAAGAAGAAGTATTCGTCGCACCAGCGCTTGAAGCGTGGATAGAAGCTGGGATCATGGCCGTCGCAGCGCCCGCGCAACGTCCGGTGAAAGTGCGCGGCGTCTTCGGGGACGACGTAGTACGGCGTCAGATCGGTGCCGCCGCCGAACCAGGACGTGGATCCATGCTGGACGTGTCGAACGTTGGCGTGAACGGTCGGGATGCGCGGGCTCTTCGGGTGGAAGATCAGCGAGACCCCCGTGGCGCGGAAATCGAGCCCGTCACCGGGAAGCGTCTTGGCCATCTCCGGCCGGAGCTGGCCGTGAACGTCGGAGAAACCCACCCCGGCCTTCTCGAACAGCGCCCCGTCGGCCAGCACCCGGGTACGCCCCCCGCCGCCGGTGGGCCGGGTCCAGCTGTCCTCGCGGAATCGGCCACCCCCGTCGATCGCCTCGATCGCTGCCGTGATCCGATCCTGCAGCTCGGCGAAGAAGACCGCCGCGCGATCGTCGATCGATTTTGCCGGGGGCGCCAACGTCAACCCCGCCGCGCGCTGGGCGTCTTGAGCGTCGCGATCCGCCGGTTGACGTCGCGAAAGCCGGGATCCCGTTTGCCGACATTTTCGAAGAAATAGAGCGCCTCGCGGACGTCGCCGAGCTGTTCGAACACCGAGCCCAGCAAGTAGTAGAGCTCGACCGACTCCTGCGCCGTCGCCTGCGAAAGATTGAGCGCCTCCTTGTAGCGCGCGACCGCCTCCCCGAGCTCCCCCTTGGCTTCGACGCACTCCCCGATCATCGTGAGCGCGAAGACCGCGCGGGTCTTGTCTAGGGCCAGCTTTCTGAATTCCACCACCGCGGCGTCATAGAGCCCCATCTGCTTGTAGGCAATACCGAGATCGCCGTGCGTCGCCGGATCGGCGTTCTCCGAGGGGCTGAGCTTGGCGACGGGGGCGTGCTGCGCCTCCATGCCTTCCCCTGGCTGTTGCCTATCGGTCGGGATCGCGCCGGCCCCTTCTGGCGCGAGCGCTCTCCGTCGGGCGGCGAGGAGTGGGTGCCCGGGAAAGCGCTCCTCGAGCTCGATCAGCGCCGCGCGCGCCTCGTCGTACAGCGACTGCTGCGCGAAGAAGTCCAGCTGCTCGAGCTCGAGGGCGAGCTCGTCGTCACTGGCGATCGGCGGCGGAGCGGGGGGCGCGGGGCGGCGCCCCAAGAGCTTGGCGGCTTCGGTACAGGCGGGATCCAGCATCAGCGCCCGTTCGGCGACCAGCGCCGCGTCCGCATCGCCGTCGGCGCGGAGCTGCGCGGCCAGCGTGGCCAGCTCGGAGGCCGCCTCACGCCGACGGCTGACCTGGGCCAGCACGGCCGCCAGCCGCTCCCGCGCGCCCCGATGATTCGGCTCGAAGGCGAAGATCCGGCGCAGGTGATCGATGGCCCGCTCGGCGAGCCCATACTTCACGAACACCTCGGCTTCGGCCAGGATGCGCCCGACATCGTTTGGCGCCGGCGTGAGACCCGAAACGCCAGGCCGCGACAGCCCAGACAGCCCCGACGGCGCGCCGGACGAATCGAGCGACGCGAGCGGCGGTGGGGTCGGGCGCCGCACGCTGGTCACCCCCGAGGGCAGCGGCGGCGGCGTCAGACGGGCGCGTGAGGCCACCCCAGCGGTCGAGATCCCCCAGCGCGCCGCCAGCTCGTGCGTCTCCGCGTCGGTCGGATCGAGCGCCAGCGCGGCACGCACGGTGGCGTCACGCGCCTCCTCCCGCCCGGCTTCGGCATGGATCGCCGCCAGCTCGCGCCACACGGAGATGGCCTTGCGCGGATCGAGCTGAACCATCGCCTCGGCGAGCAGAGCGACGGTCTCGGGGTCGCGCGGCGCGGCCTTGAGCGCGCCCTGCAACCTGGAGAGCGCCAGTCGCGGGTTCTTGCGCGCGATGTAGGTCGCGGCCAGCTCGCGCGCCACGGCGACGCTGTCGGGACTGAGGAACAGGAGCCGCTCGGCGACGCGCACGAACTCGTCGCCGCGCCCCTCCAGCTTTAGCTGATCGGCGGCCTGGGCGAGCTGCTGGACCGCCTCGGCCGTCTGCCCCGCCTGCGAGGCCGCCTCGGCGAGGCGGATGCGCGAGACGACATTGTCCGGGTGAAGCTCGACCATCCGCCGCAGGGCCGGCAACGCATCCGCCGGACGACCGGCCTGCTGGAACTCGGCCACCGCCAGCTCCAGCTCGTGCAGGGCGTCCGACACCATGCCGAGCTCGCGGTAGGCCTCGCCCAGCTGCACGCGAACCTGCGG
>CAYTTF010000161.1:0-10196 GCA_964440665.1 uncultured Myxococcales bacterium
GACCGACGGCGGCGCGGGCGGGTGCTGCTCGGGTCTCTGCTCTGGGGGCAAGTGTGTCCTCGGCGCGTCGTTCTGCATCCAGCCCGGCGACGTCTGCGTGCGAGATCTCGACTGCTGCGGCGGCTTCTGCTCGAAGGCCTCGGGCGCGACCGAAGGCGTCTGCGCGAACTTGGGAACGACCGGCACCGGCAACTGCGCGCACGACGGCGTCCTCTGCAACGGCTGCGGCAGCTGCTGCAGCAAGAATTGCGGCCCCTGGGCGCTCACCGGCGTGAACGTCTGCCAGCCGGGCCTGGGGTGCAAGATTCTGAACAGCCTTTGCACGGCCGACAGCGAGTGCTGCGGCGGCGGCAGCGGTACGGTCACCTGTACGCCGGCGACCGGGGGCACGGTCAGCATCGGCGTCTGTTCCATGAACAGGGGAAACCAAGTACCCGGCGGGATCTGTAGGCTCACCGGCGGCACCAACGCCTGCTCCAACGCCGAGAGCGACTGCGAGTGCGTGGTTTCTCCCAAGGTCCAGTGTTGCGCCTACGACACGCTCGGGCTGCCGCGCTGCCTGGGCTCGGGCGCGTGCAAAGGCGACGCGGGCACCGGGATCTTCAGTGGGACCGATCCCAACTGCTGCCGGCAACCGGGACAGACGTGCAACACCGCGGCCGAGTGCTGCCACTTGAGCCCGTGCGTCCCCGATCCGACCGGGACGCTGCGCTGTTTGACGACTACCCCCAACGACGGCGGCATCATTTGCGTTTCGCCGGGCGGCACCTGCACCGCCACCGGTGACTGCTGCACGGGGCTCGTGTGCAATGTCGCGCCGGGAGGAATCGGAACCTGCGGCACGCCCCCGTCGACCGACGCAGGCGTTTGTGCGCTTTACGGTCAGGGGTGCAGTTCGGGTGTTCCCTGTTGCAACGGCATCCAATGCACCTACTCGCCGACCGGCGCCGTTTGCAACGGCCAGACCGGGTGCACCTGCTACAGCCCCGAATTGTGATCGGCTATGTCCGGCACCCGAACCGTGGGCGAGATGGCACAATGGGTTATGGTCGTCGATGACGACGAAGACGTCCGCACCACCGTGGTTGAGGTGCTCCAGGGGGCGGGCTACGAGGCTCTCGGCGTACCAGGAGGGATTGCCGCGCTCCGCATGATGGGAGAAAAGGTGCCCACGCTGGTGCTGGCCGACCTCACGATGATTGACATGGACGGCCTTGCTTTCTTGACTGGCGCGCGCGAGCTACTCGGGAGCTCCATGCCGCCTTTTGTATTCCTGACGGGCGTTGAACCTTCTAGACGGAGCGACGTTACTGAGCCGGTTCTTGCGAAGACGTTCGCGATCGACGACCTGCTAAGTATCGTCAAACGTCACTTCCGAGCCTGATCCGATCTATTCAAGCGATCTGGACGCGGAGCCGATCGTTCAGAAATGCGAGCCCGCCGATCGGTCGAGGGCGCGGGGTCAGGGCATTTAGGGCTAGAGGTTCCACTGCGTCAGTCAGTTGGCCGAGATTTACCGTTCCGTCCACTGACCGCGCTCCTCGACCCGCCCAAGATGCCCGTTCTTACGGCTCAGAGCTTGGGAATCCGCAGGGTCTTGCTCACCATCCCGCTGCCGTGGAGAAAATACAGCACCGCGGGCGGGTGCAGCGTGAAGGGCCCGAGGACGAGTGCCCCGAGCGGGAGCGACGCCTGCCAGCGGCCCAGCGCGGCGAAGATCGCGACCATGGCGACCAGCGCCAAGCTGGTGGGGATGGGCAACCCCTCGAAATGGGTGACCTTAGCCGTTCCGGGATCGACCGAGGCGTCGGTGCGACCGGACAATGCCTCGGCGGTAACGTTGTAGCGGGCCAGCCGGCTGATTCCGCACCCGACGAAATAGATCAAGAACAGGGCGTCCCAGCCTCCACGCATCCCGGCCGCGAACGCCATCGCCGCTGGCGCGACGCCAAACGAAACTGCGTCCGCCAGCGAATCGAGCTCTTGCCCGAAAGGGGAAGCCTGGCCGCGCAGCCGTGCGATCCGGCCGTCGAGCGCATCCATTACCAGGGCGACGGGCAGAAGCGCCGTCCCCAGCCAAAAGTAGGAGATCCGCCCATCGACGACGAACCGCATGAATGAGAGCAGCGCGCCCGCGCCCGTAAACCCGTTCAGTAGCGTGAACAGATCCGCGAGGTGAAACTCACGGAGCATCGAAAAGTGACGGGGGGGGGGCGTCATGTGGGCATCGCTTGGCTTCGCGCGGCGGAGCGCGATCGGTCTGCCCGCAACGTACACCAGTCCCGCCGAAGAACCGATGCCCCCGCCGAGGCCGCCGCGAGCGTCGGGGACTGGCCGGTATTCCGCCCTGATCAATAGTTCGGGGCGCGCGGCGCTCACGACTAGCGGAACTCTCCGATGGGGAGCGAGATACGTTCGATCCGCCACTTCAGGACGACGAAGACGACGTCGGAGACGCTGCGGTTCCAAAAGACGTAGCCCGACCGGTCGGGCTACTCGTGGCCAACGCCGATCATGCAGCTCGCGTGTCGATCGCTAGGTGAGCGCTCCTCGCCTCCCGCGGACGACATGCAGCACAAGGCTGATGACCGCGAGAACAATCAGGACGTGGATCGCGGAGGACGCAATGTGGAAGAAGCCGAATCCCGTGATCCAGGCGATACCAAGAACGATAGCGAGTAAAAGCAGCATGGAGGCCCCCTCAGAATGGTGTTCCGCACCCTACGTCTTGGGACGCTGACGGAAGTCTCCGTCTCGGGCACACAAGTAACCTAGTCACTCCTTCGACCGCCAAGTCCCGCCGGGCGCGAATAGTGCGAACCATCAGCAAATAGGTCGTCAAGTCCTCGGTGGGGCTTCCGGGGCGCGTGCTGATCTCGCTGCGTCAACGTCGGTGCTCGTGCGTAGATCACCGCTCGGACGGGGGATGCGGCTCTCGGACCCCGCGCTCCCGTGAGGTGCACTGTCCTTCCGGTAAGGTACCCGTGCCGACCGGTGTCGATCTGCAGGGCCTACCGCGCTTTCCGCCCTGAAAGGGTGGTCGGCAGTCAGCAGATTCACGGCAGCTGCCAGAAGCTCATGCGCCGGCGTGACCAGGCTCGGGACCATGACGCATGCCCATTGGAAGCGAAGGTACCGTCGTTCGTCGGTCTACCCATGGACTCGTCGCCCGCGATGCCGCGCTCGTCGCCAAGGATCGGGATATCGCCATGCTGGCCCACGATCTGCGAAACCCACTGACTACGATCACGGCCTCGGTACTGCTCAAGTTGGATGTGCGCTTCCGAAGCGCCCGCGGATCGAATCGCGCGAGTCGCCAACCGTATGAGCCAAAGCGCACCATGGGGAGGTATTCGTGTCTTCATCGGCCACGGGCGGCACGACCTGCTACGTGCAGCTGCCGCGCAACGAATACGTTGTCACATCTCGAGCAAGTGGCTGAGCGGCTGAGAGCCCGGACGAAGCACTGCCGGTCTCAAACCTTGGTCCGGGGCCGGTGAATTTGGAACGTAACTGTCGGGCAAACCGCTTCAGGCGGACGATGGTCCTCGTCGCTCGCGAATCGGGGAGCGGTGAGGCTCTCAGAACAACCAGACCCTCTTCGCCGGTCGAGGCGCTATGAACCTCGTGTCCCTCCTCACGTAGCAGATCACCGAACGCTTCTACGATGTCATTGTCGTCGTCCACGAGGAGGAGATGAGCCATGGAGGCGACGGTAAGTGTCGCTCTCCTCGCCAACGACGTCAACGACCTGGAACCTTGGTCTCTAGGCTCAGGATCAAGTGAAAGATGGGCAGGTGCGAAGAAGCGGGGCCGATCGATGCGCTGCCCACACACGACGCCACCGAGCGGACGGACCGACGACCAAACGCCGTGTTTCATGGAGCCCCGAAGTTACACGGATGAGCACGCGAAAGCGCCGCCAACGCGCGAGGAGGATGGAAGTAAGAGCAATCAACGAGCGGGGACACAAGGCGCGCAGGGCGGAACCCCAGCGCAGCTACCGATCTTCCCAATTAACACCGACGAAGCAATCGGCGGAGTAAGGCTCTCGAATGCATCGGGTTGCAATTCTGCAAGCTGCTCGCTCCCTTCGACGTGTTATCCCCGTCCTCCTCGGACGGTTCGAAAACGAGACGGCCGGTCCATCCAGCGCACTTATCTGATTGGTCCGCTACTGTACGCCAACCTCGATACTGCTACGGGGCGCCTTCTCTTGGCGGCGAGATGTCGCGCCGGTTTCGGGCCCGAAGGTCGCGAACCGCTCGTATCCGCCGGAAGGTCTCATACCCGATCGTCGTGGTCGCCAACCAGAGCAGACCCGCGGAGACGCCGGCACCGATATCCGAGAGCCAGTGGGTGCCGAGGTAGACCCGCGAGGTGGCAACGGAGAGGACGAACGTTGTGCCGAACGCGATCACTGCCGATTTCTGCCGCCACGTCGTGAGGGCCCGGAGGGCCAGGTAGGTCAGCCCGCCGATCACGACAGTCGAGCCCATGGCATGACCGCTCGGAAACGAATAGCCATCCGCGCGACGCAGCATCTCCGCCAGAGCGGGCCGCGCCCGCTCGAAATATCGCTTGAGCTCTAGGTTCAGGACTGCACCGCCGCCAGCGGTGACGAGAAGGTAGACGGCCCATCGAGGACGCTTGCGAATGAACAGCGTCCCAGCCACGAGAGCGGTGAGGACCGCCAAGAACGCGGGTCCGCCGATCACCGACATCGCCGCGAAGAATGTGGTGGCGCCAGGCGTACGTTCCGAGACGGCGCTGTCGTGCCAGAGTTGATCGAGCGCTTGCAGGCTCGGATTCTTCGCTACCACCAGCTCCGAGAGATCGACGAACGCGTCGCCGGCAAAGGCCGACACGGCTGCGCCGATTCCCAGCAAGACCACCACCGGAAGGTAGTCGAGAGAACGGAACTTCGTCGTGAAATGCGCGGTCCGGATGAAACCGCCGTGCACGAGCGGCTTCATCAGGCTGAGGATCCCCCAGAGAATCAGAAACAGAACGACGAATGCAGAGAACGGAAGCATGTTGGGCCTTTGCGAGGACGCGGCGGCACTCTGGTTGGACGTTGCGGAGGGCTCGGAGTGAGAGCCGCATGTCCAATAGCGAGGGGGTATGTTACTCGCGCCGCCCCGGCTCGCCCAAGACCCCGTGTCCGCGGGGCGGGCGTGCGGCATAGACGGAGACGTTTGGCCTTGCGGCTGTTGAAGGTCAGAAGAATGTCCGCTCGACAGCAAGCGTCGTGCTCGCGTGCTAGCGTTCCTCATGCGCGCTCTGCTCTTGCTCGGCGTCCTCGTGCCGACCGTGGTGGCGGGCGCAGCGATGGCCGCGCCACTTGCGGATCTCAGCTCCGGTGAGCGCGAAATTGACGACGCCATCTGCCAGGACTTCCGCCAGGCCGCTACCTGGAACCTAGCCTGGACCGCCACGTTCGTCGTCGCGGCGATGGGGAGCGCCGGCTATGCCGCGCTGGCCCCGGGTGACTGGCTCGGGAGTGATTCCCGCGCGGCGTTGTACGTGACCGCCGGCAAGGCCACCGTCGGCGCGATCGCCAAGCGCGTAGACCCGCTCCACATCGACGTGGAGCGGTTGTGCCATGATCCCCAGCCGGCGTCCGCCAGGGCCCGGCACGCCCTGTTGGTCGAGGCCGCCCGGCATGAGAGCCAGGCGTTGATCCTGAACATCTTCGGCGGGCTTGCCCTCAACGCCGCCGGCCTGCTCTATCTCGGCTACGGGCGCGACGCGTGGCAGACCGCCTGGATCTCGTTCGGCGTCGGCACGACCGTCTCCGTAGCGTCGACGCTCACCGCGCCGGTTCAATCGTGGCTTCTGAGGCGTCGGCTGGATCGCTCTCGACGCATCGTCGCGGTGCCCATGATGGGCCGCGACGGCAGCGGCGTGGCTCTCGCCGGGACGTGGTAAACCGGCTCAGCGCTGCGACGCCTGGGTGCCCGATCGCACGGCCTCTAGCTGGGCGGCGATGGCGGCGCCGAAAAAGATCGCGACGGCCGAGAAGAAGGTCCAAATCTGAAGCGCGACGACGCCAGCCAGCGGGCCGTACACCTCGCCGAACGACGAGCTGGCCCGGAAGACAACGCTGAAAGCGACCGTCACGATGGTCCATCCCGCGACGCCTATCACGCCGCCGAACACGAGCCACGACCAGTGCGGTTGACGGCGATGCGGCGCCCAGCGCAGGATTCCGCCGAATGACGCTGCGGCGATTCCCAGGGCGAGGGGCCAGCAGAGCACCTGCCACGCCAGGTAGGCGCCGCCGGCGGCGTCTCCCGACAAGTCGCGTCTCACGGTCAGGATAGCGCCGGCGCCGATGACGGCGGCGAGCACCACGACGGCGAGCAGCAGGGCGCGGGCGTACTTGTGAATGGACGGCCCATCCTTCTCGATGCCGTAGAGGCGGTTGATCCCGCGGATGAGCTGGGCGGTCGCGGTCGTGGCCGTCACGAGGGTGCCGGCTAGCCCGAACACCAGCGGCACGAGGCGGTGCTCGAGGCCGACCCGTTGCGCCTGCGCAAAGACCCTGGTGAGGAGGCCTCCCGCCGGCCCGGGTACGGCGCTCTCGATGGCGGTCAGGATCGTTCGGCTGAAAGCCGCCTGTCCGAACTCGACCGCAAACCCCACCAGAGCGATCAGCCCCTGCACGAACACGAGGGAGGTGACGAACGCGAGCGAGCGCGCATGGCTGAACCCGTCGGCGGTGCGAAGGCGGACGAAAGCGTCCCGCACCAACTTGATCCAGCCCGTGGCCGCGAGCGTTCGCCAGGCGTCGTCGCCCGTCAGGGCCCAGGTTTCTCGTACGGGGCTGGCGGTGCTCATCGAAGACCACGATCGAAGCGTCGGTCCATTTCAGATTTCTCCCAACAGCCCGAACGCGGGATAGACCAAGAATCCGCTGAAATCGACGGGTCTCACCGCCGGGAGCGAGGTCGCCGTCACCGATGCCGAGCCGAACATCTCGGCCAGCGTCAGCTCGACACCGAAGAAGAGGTGGCGGTAACCGAGCGCCAGCCCGGCCTGCCCGCCGACGTAGGTGGCTTGTCCCTCGAAGCTGGCCAGCTCCGTGTCGCCGCCGGGGATCGACAGGCGCAGGGCGGTGGCGAAATGCGACCACAGGAGCTTGGGGCCCGCCCAGATCCGGTACCAGCTGCGCGAAGTGCCCACCAGGACCGGGACATCCACAGTCCAGCGGGTGAAATCTTCGACCTGCAGGATCGGAATGATGTCGCCCACCGGGATCGCGTACGCAGAGCGTGACAGGCCTGCGCCAACGGTCAGGTCGAACGGCGCCTCGTCGTGCCGGAGGATCTGGTAGCGGGTCCCCACCCGCCAGCCGTTCCCCGCATAGCGGACGCCGATCTCGAAGCGTTCGACAGGCGTGTAAGCGAGCGCCAGGTGCGGTCCGGCGGAGGGTGGGCTCGCGAGCACGTTCACCCCCGCCTCGAATACCTGTCGCTCCTGGTCGGCGGTCAGGCTGCCCTGCGCCGCCGCGTCGGACAAGGTCTTCCCGGCGTCGATCGCACGCACGATCGCCCCGGTGGGAATCCCCACCTCGAGACCCGCGGTCGCCTGGAAGTGTCCCTTCGGCGCCACGTGGGCGGGCTGCATGGTCGCGAGCGAGGGCGCGCAGGCGGCAAACGCGGCGGCGATCACGGCAAGCCCGGTCAGCCCCGATACGCGCGTCATCCGGGGATCGTATCATCCGTTGGCGCCGAATCCCGTTGGCGGGCGCCGAATCCCGGGGTGCCCGCAGCCTCGAGCCGGCGCTGAGCGCGCGCTACTTCGAACTCCGCGTCGGGCGCCGAGCTCGGCGCTGCCGCCCATCGCGCGTTGCCAAACGATACGAGCGGACATTGACTTCTCGGCCGGGGTGGACACCTTACCGCGGTGGGAAGTGCCGCAGGAGCTCGACATCTCGGTCGGGCCACCCAGAGGGCCGCGCGCCAGGCGGTGAGCCGGGTCCAGCCTTGGGCCGATCGGGTGGCGCGCGTCGGCTACGTGGCGAGGGGCCTCGTCTTCATGCTGGTGGGTGGGTTGGCGGCCGAGGCCGCGGCTGGCCTCGGAGGCAAGGCGACCGATCCATCGGGCGCGCTCGTGGCGCTGGCACATATGCCGGCGGGCCGCGCGGCGCTCGCGTTCGTCGCGGTGGGTTTGGTCGCGCACGCTGCCTTTCGGGCGGCTCTCGTCCTGGTGGGCGAGCCTTACGTCAATCGAGGTCCGGTGCGCCAGGTGATGAGCAGGGTCAGCAATGGCTTCGCTGCCATCGTCTATGCGGGGACGGCGCTCTCCGCCGGAGCGCTCGCAGTTGGGTGGGGGTCGCGCGCGCACACGGACAATGACGCGGAAACCCGGCATCTCTCTGCTCGTGTCCTAACGGCGCCCTTCGGCCGTCCCTTGCTCATCGGTATCGCGCTCGGGATCCTGGTGGCGGCGGTGGTCCAGCTGGTTCAAGCCTTCGTGCCGAACAACGATCGCGAGCGATTGCGGGTCGAGGAGATGACGGAGCGGGAGTGCAAGACCGTGGCGGCGGTGGGTCGGATCGCCTTCGCTGCGCGGGCCACCGTGCTGGCGGCGTGCGGATACTTCGTGGCTCGCGCGGCCATCAACAGCGCCCCGCACGAGGCGCGGGGCCCGGCGGGGGCTCTGCACGCCGTCTGGGAGCTGCCGCAGGGCAATCTCTGGCTCGCCGCGGTCGCCGCCGGGCTCATCGCGTTCGGCGCCTACGGCCTGCTCGAAGCCAAGTGGCGTCGACTGTTCTGATCTCGTCGATGAATCTCTGGCCGTCGGCGCACGGGCGTGTCAAGGCCCGGCGGCGGCTGGCCCGGCGGGGTCGGGTGCTTCCGCGTGAGGCGGGGCGGGGTCGGCGTGGGACGCCACGGGATCGACCGCGGGCGTGCGGGGCCGGGAGGTGGAGGGCGAGGCGCGACGAAGGCCTGGGACGCGCGTCCGCGTTCGCGGGGGTCGAGCACTCGCGCGGGCCGCCGGAACGCATAGGGTGATCGCCCCGGGTTTGACACGAACCTTGAGCCGCTTCTCCGGCGGGCGGGCGCCGCCATCGAGCTCGTAGGGGATCTTGCGGGCGAGCGCGATGTCGATCTTCTTCCCGCGCGTCACCTCGACAAGCGGCGAGCGATCGAGGTGGCCACCCGCGACGCGCGATAGCACGCGAACCCACTGCCACGTGCTGCTCGCAGTAACCACGGCGACATCCAGCATCCCGTCGGAAAGCGACGCGTTTGGAAACACCACCAGCCCGCCCGTTACCGTGCCGACGTTGCCGATGAGGACCAAGCTCGCCTTGCCCTTGAACCAGACCGCGCCGTCCACGCGAACGGTCATGGCAACGCTTTTCGCTTGCATCGCCTTGAGGCCACTGCGGATGTAGGCGACGCGGCCGAGTCGCTGCTTCGTGGTGCCGTCCACGTCGCGCATGACGAGTCCGTCGAGGCCGGTGCCCGCCATCACCGCGAACCGCTCGCCGTTGATGACGCCCACGTCGAGCTTTCGCCGGGTTCCTTGCAGGCCGATGCGGACGGCCTTGGCGATGTCCCTTGGGATGCGGAGATCGGTGGCGAGAAGATTGGCGGTACCGGCCGGAAGAATCGCCAACTCCACCTTCTTGGAACTGGCCAGCGCGTCGATGCAGCGCTGAACCATTCCGTCACCACCCCAGACGAAGATCAACTTGGCACCCTTCTTCACGGCTCGGTGCACCGCCTTGGGTGCCTTGCGGGTGTTCGAGACCTCGTACCAGATCGGGTCTCGGTAACCGGCGTCGGCGAGCACCCTGCGTAGCTCGCCCAAGCCATCGCCAAGCTTCTTGCCGCTGTGGGCCACCACCGCCACCGACTTCGTCTTCGCGTTGGCCATCGAGACGTAACCTAGTGCCGACTCGGCGGCGCTGGCGAAGGACTTGCAATCTTTCCGGGCAACCCTCGGAACAGCGTGAAGGACCATCGCGAACGTTACGGAATCGTGACGGGCGGACTGCTGTCGGCACGGATTCGTGACGACTACTGTCGAGCCCGCGTGGCCCGTGGTATCGACCGCCCAGACGAGGGAGGTACCTTCAGTTATCCGCGACAGCGTTTCTCGGTAGGCTTTCAGGCGAATTTATGATGCGGGCACCCACCATCGTTTGCTCCGCGCTCGTCCTGGCATGGGTTGGACCG
>CAYTTF010000162.1:0-10170 GCA_964440665.1 uncultured Myxococcales bacterium
CCTGCAGAAGCCCGCGCCCGCGTGCGCCACGGGTCTTGGGGCGGCGCCGCTCGCCGAGGCGCAGCAGCGCCGAGCCGAGATACGACCCCACCTCACGGCAGTGCTCGAGCAGCCCCAGCTCGTCGATCGCCCGCTGGACATAGAGCGCGGCGGCGGTCGCAAACGGGTTCCCGCCGAAGGTCGAGGCATGGGTCCCTGGCTCGAATCCGCGGGCCACCTCTTCGTTCGCCAGCATGGCGCCGATCGGGATGCCGCCCGCCAAACCCTTTGCCAGCGTCAGCACGTCGGGGACCACCCCTTCCCCTTCGAATGCGTAGAACGTCCCGGTGCGTCCGCTGCCGGTCTGGATCTCGTCGAAGATCAGCACCGTGCCGCTGTCGGTGCAGAGGCGCCGGAGCTCCTGCAAGTAGCCCGGCGGCGGCAGGTTGATCCCGCCTTCGGCCTGGATCGGCTCGACGATCACGGCGCAGGTCTGCGGGCCGATCGCCGCGCGGGCGGCGGCGACGTCGCCGAACGGCAGGAAACGCACCGGCCCGACCAGCGGCCCGAAGCCCTCGCGATACTTGGCCTGACCGGTCACGCTGAGCGCGCCAAACGTCCGGCCGTGGAATCCGTTTTCGAAGGCCACGAACTCGATCCGCTCCGGCTGTTTCTTGGCGACCGCCTGGTAGCGGCGCGCCAGCTTGAGAGCGGCCTCATTCGCCTCCGTCCCGGAGTTGCAGAAAAACGCGCGGCCGTGGAAGGCGCGCCGCGAGAGCGCCTCGGCAAATTCGAGCTGCGCCTGGATGTAGTAGAGGTTCGAGACGTGCACCAGACGCCGAGCCTGCGCCGCGATCGCGTTGGCCAGTCCCGGGTGCCCGTGCCCGAGAATCGACACCGCGACGCCGGCGGTCATGTCCAGGTAGCGGCGACCGTCGACATCGAAGAGCGCGCAGCCCTCGCCGCGCGCCATCACCACCGGCGGCTGACGGTAGTTGTTGATGAGCAGCCGGCGGCCCATCTCGACGAGATCGTCTTGCTGCGACATCGCGTGACTTTACCCCTGTCCCGCGGGCCGCGCGCGAGCAAAGCGCTGCCGGGGCGGCCGGTGATTTGTCGTCCGTGTCAAAGGATGAGCCTTGTGACATGGTTGCCCAAGCTTAGCTTCGGGCCATGAAAAGCGCGCCCACCATCATGAGCACGGCCACAGCCGTGCCAGCGCACTCCGCCACGCAAGGCGAGGTGAAGGAGCGGCTGCGCGCGGTGCTCCCGCTGTCGCCGCGTCGGCTCGAGGCCATCATGGAGCTCTTCGATCACGCCGCCGTCGAACGGCGCTTCAGCGTCGAGCCGGTCGAGCGTCTCGGCCAGCCACGCGGCCTCGGCGAGGTGCAGGCGCGTTACAGCGAAAACGCGATCTTGCTCGGGCGAAAGGTGGCGACGGAAGCGCTCGCGCGGGCCGGTGTGGAGGCGTCGCAGATCGATCTTCTGGTCACCGTGTCGTGCACCGGCATCATGATCCCGTCGCTCGACGCGCACCTCTGCAACGATCTCGGTTTTCGCTCCGACGTCAGGCGGCTGCCGATCACGGCGCTCGGCTGCTCGGGGGGGGCCGCGGCGCTCGCCCGCGCCCACGACTTCCTGGTCGGGTTTCCCGAGGCCCGGGCGCTCGTGGTCGCTGTCGAGCTCCCGAGCCTCAGCATCCAGCGCGCCGATCTGTCGCTCGCGAACCTGGTTTCGACGGCGCTCTTCGGCGACGGCGCGGCCGCGGCGCTGCTCGAAGGCGGCGGCGCGCGTACGGCGGGCGGCATCCGGGGGGTTCGAATCCTGGAAACCCTCTGCCACCTCTTCCCGCAGACCACCTACGCGCTGGGGTTCGATCTGAAGGACGACGGCTTCCATTCGGTCCTGTCCAAGGACGTGCCGGGGCTGATCAAGACCGAGATCGCGCGCCTGGTGCGGGAGCTCGCGGCCAGGCGCGGTCTCACCCGTGAGCAACTGAGCTGCTTCGTGCTGCACCCGGGGGGCCGCAAGATCCTGGCTTTTATCGAAGAGGAATTGGGCCTGCAGCGCGACGACACGCAGCCGTCCTGGGACGTGCTGCGCGACTTCGGCAACCAATCGAGCGCGTCGGTCCTCTTCGTGCTCCACGGGTGGCTGACCAGGCGCCGACCGGCGGCCGACGCGCACGGAATTCTGGCCGCCTTCGGGCCCGGCCTCTCGACCGAGCTGTTGCTGCTGCAATGGAGCTGACGCCCTGACCTCGACGCGTCTCTTCTGTGCGCTGGTAGCCGCCGTCGGCGCCTGTCGTCTGGTGGAGCTGTCGCTGTCGCGCCGGCACCAGCGCGCGCTGGCCGCGACCGGCGCGGCGCCGCTGCCCGAGCCGATCTTCGGCGCGATGGTGGCGCTGCACGCCGCCATCCTGGTCGGCGCCGGCGTCGAGGTGCTGGCGCTGCACCGTTCGTTCGTCGCGGCGATCGCGGTGCCGGCGCTGGTGCTGTTCGGGCTAGCGAATCTGCTGCGCTTCTGGGTGATCGCGACGCTGGGGGTGCACTGGAACGTGCGCGTCGTGCGCTCCATGCCGCTCGGCGTGGTGACGAACGGTCCGTACCGATTCGTCCGCCACCCGAACTACCTGGCGGTCTTCGTCGAGCTCTTTGCGCTGCCGCTGGTCCACGGCGCCGTCGTGACGGCCATCGCGGGCGCCGCCCTTCACGCGATCGTCCTGCGCCGGCGGGTGGCGCTGGAAGAATCGGTGCTCATGACCGACGACGCGTATCGCCTCGCGTTCGCCGCCAAGCCGCGCTTCGTCCCATGGCCGATGCCGTAGACGTCGTCATCGCGGGCGGGGGACCGGCGGGCGCGACGCTGGCGATCCTGCTCGGGCGCGCCGGGTTGCGCGTCGACGTTTTCGAAGCGCGACGCTTCCCCCGCGAGAAACCCTGCGGCGAAGGGATCATGCCGGCGGGCGTGGCGGTGCTCGAACGCCTCGGCTTGCGCGACACCGTCGGCGGCCGCCCGCTCGCGGCCGTGCGCTACCACGGCTTCGGCCTCACCGCCGAGAGCCCTTTCTCACCCGGCGGCCGCGCCCAGGCGCTGGCCCAGCGGCGTCTGCGCCTGGACGACACGCTCCTGCACGCCGCGCGCAACACGCCGGGCGTGCGGGTGTTCGAAGAGGCCCAGGTCGAAGGGGCGGCGATCGCCCACGGACGGGCCGTCGGCTTGCGCGTGGGTGGTGAGGTCCGGCGCGGCGCGCTTGTCGTGGGCGCCGACGGCCTCGACTCCCCCGTGCGGCGATCGCTGGGGCTCGACGGTCGGACGCGCGGCCCGGGGCGGGTCGGTGTGCGCATGCACTTCCGCCTGGCGACCGGACGGAGCATCGGACGCGGCGATCGTCTGGAGATCTTCATAGGCCGCGGCTACGAGCTCTACGCGGCACCGTTGCCCGGCGGCGAGCTCTTGCTGGCGGCCCTGGGAGACCACGGCGCCCTCGCGGGCGGCGCGCGGGCCACGCTCGATCGCTGGATCGCCGCCGAGCCGGTGTTGCGCGAGGCGCTCGATGGCGCGACGCCGCTCACCGCGCCGACCGGACGCGCGTCCGTGACCCGCCGCGCGCGGGCCGGCTTTGCGCCCGGGGCGGTCCTGCTCGGCGACGCCGCCAGCGCGACGGATCCGTTGACCGCGGGCGGGATCGCGCACGCCCTCGTCACCGCCGAGCACCTAGCCGCCGCTGTTCCAGGCTATCTCGCCGGCGGAGACGCGCATCTGGCCGAGTTCGATCGCGCGCGCCGGCGCCTGCTGCGCGCGCACGACCGGTTGACGCGAGCGCTGGTGTTCGTCGTTCGCCACCCCACCCTCGCGCATGCGACTCTGCTCGGGATGCGGGCAGCGCCCTTCGTCATGCGCCGGCTGGTGGCCATCGCGGCCGGCGTCGCAATTCAGCCGCCCACGATCGTCGCCAGCAGCTCGGCGCCCGCGCTGGCGATCAGCAGCGCGACCGACCAGAACGCCACGCTCTCCCAGCGCGCCGGATCGCCGTAGGCGCCGCCCGCGACGCGCAAGGCCTGCCAGACGGCTACCGGCACCAGCAGAGCTGGCGCCGCCGCGACCAGCACCGGAAGCCCGGCGCACGCGAAGAACGGCAGCGCCCCGAACGCCCCGATCGTGACCACGGCGTAGAGCCGCGCCGCTGCGGGGGCGCCCATGCGGACGACCAGCGTCCGTTTTCCCGCCGCCGCGTCGCCGGCCGCATCCGGAAACTCGATCGCCAGCAGCATCGCGAACTGCAGCGCGGACGGCAGCGCCGCCGCGAGAAGGATCGGCGCCGCCAGCCTATGGGCCTGCAGGACGTAGCCGCAGGCGGGCACCAGCATCGTCACGACCAATGCCGTCGTCAGCTCGCCAAGACCGCGCGCGCACAAGCGCAGCGGCGGCGCGCTGTATCCCCAGGCGAGCCCGATCATCACGAGCGCGATCAAGAGCGCTTGCGGACCCGTGCGCCGCCCGAGCATCACGGCCGCGCACACCGCGATGAGCAACAGCACGTAGGCCGCGACAATCGCCACCGCCGGCGGAAGCGTCCGCCCAACCAGAACCCGGCTCCCCCCCGAAAAGCGCGTCGGCGTCCGATTGGCGTTATCCGCCGCGAGGTCGAAGTAGTCGTTGGCGTAGTGGGTCATGAGCTGGGCCACCGTGACGATCAGCTGCCCCCACCAGAACCGCCCCAGATCGAACGCCGCCCCTCCCCGCACCGCAAGCGCCGCCCCCAACCCGTACAGAACGACCCCCCCGACGAGAAACTTGGGACGCCCCAGCTTGATGAACGCTCGGATGCGGCGCATTGCAGGCAGTCTATGATCGTCCCGCCCATCCGATCACGCCTCGTCCCAATCACGCCGTCCCGATCACGCCGTCCCGAGCTCGCTCCGCGCGGTCGAACGCCGTGGCCCGCACCACCGCAGCCGACGCTTGGTTGCGGACAGGCGGCGCGGAGCCTGCTCTGTCGATTGGTTTGCAGGCTCCGCGCCGCCTGTCCGCCCACGCGCGAAAGAAAGCTGCAAGCAGAGGGCGAGCCCCGCCTCGCGCGTAACGAGGCGAGTCTGGGTTCAAGACGAGCGGGCGCTCAGGGCACCACCCCGCAGGCCACGCGCGCGCCGCCACCGCCGAGCGGTTTGTGGGTGTCGCTGTAGTTGTCACCGCCCTCGTGGATCATGAGCGAGTGACCCTGGAAATCGGCGAGCGTGAGCCCTTTGACCTCCAGCTTGTCTTTCGCCTCGCCCTTGTCCGAAACGATCAGCTTCGGCAGATCACCTTTGTGCCCGCCGCCACCGGGACCCTTGTGCGCCTTGGTCGCGTCGGGATCGAAATGCCCACCCGCGGCCTGCGCGGCCGTCTTCTTGCCGTCCTTGTCGGCCGGATCGCAGCTCGCCTTTTCGTGAAGGTGAAAGCCGTGCTCACCCGCCGGGAGGCCTTTGAGCTTGGGCTCCAGCGTCACGCCCTCCTTGGTTTCCTTGATGGTGATTGTCCCGATGGACTTCCCGACACCGTCAGTGGAGACGGCGTTCATCGTGACCTTGATGGGCTTGGCGGCATGGGCGGAGCTCCCTAGAGCGAGAAGCACCGCGGCGGCGGACAGAATCGTTTTCATCGCGTCTCCTTTGGAAAGTCGTTGGCTGTGAGATAATCACAGCGAGCATAAAAATCCATGGAAGAAGACATTACCCCACCCGGTTCCGAACGGCGGATCACGGCGCGCATCCCGACGCGGTCGTTGGTCGAGGTGCGCATCCCGGACTGGAGCGCGCTGCGCACCGTCTACACGGTCAATCTTTCGATCGGCGGCATGCGCCTGTCGCTGGGGGCGCGCGCCGCGATGGGCGCGCCCGTCGACATCATCTTGACCTTGCCGAACGGCGAGCGGCTGCGCCTGCAGGGCAAGGTGGCTCACCTCGGACCGGGCGGAAGCGGCGACGTTGGCGTCCGCTTCGACGAGCTTCCCCCCAGCACCCACCAGCAGATCCAGGGCTATCTCGACCAGCTTGCCGCGGGCGGGACGCCGCAGACGACGTCGCGGACCAAGAGCATTCCCCCCGGCGTCCTCATCAAGAAAAAAAGCTGAAGCCATGCACCGGGGCGCGTGGGTATGCGCCGCCGCCCTGGCGATCGCGGCGCAGAACGCGCGAGCGGCCGACGACGCGGAGATGGCCGGCGCGCTCGCCGCCGCCCTGCCCGCCGATGGAAGCTCCGATCTGTTTCTCATCCAGCGGCCGCCCCCGCCCGGCCCACCGCACGTCCTGGGCGCGACGCGTTCTTCGGCGACCCCCGCCGCGATCAGAGCCGTGCTGCTCGATCCGGGGCGCTACCGCGCGCTCATCCCCGCGTTGCTGGGCGCCAGCGTGGTCAATCCGGGCGCCCCCGCGCCCCTCGTCGACTGGGAGCTCGAGATCCCGCTCTTCAACCTGTCGGGTCGGCTCGCGCTCCGCGGTCGTCCAGACGGCGTCACATTCGAGCTCGTCGACGGCGATCTCGCTCCTGGACGGATCGTCTTCTCGATCCGCCCGAACGCGCTCGGCGGATCGACGCTGATCGTCGACGCCCAGCTGAACGTCAAGAGATCGAGCTGGCTGCTCCGGCGCATCATGGCCCGCAGCCCCGTCGGTGAAGCGGCGGTCCTGGCCACCGCCGCTTACGTGGCCCTACGGGCGACCGCGCTGCGCGCCGAGCATCCGAACGACGCTTCGGCCTGGCGCCCGACCGCACCGCCGGGCACCTCGCGCCTTCCCGATCCGGGCGCGCTCGCCGCCGAAGCGCTCGCGCCCTTGCGCGCCCGTGGCACGCTGGCTCTCGTCACGCGCGAGAGGACCGAACGTCTGGGCGGTGTCGCGGTGGGGATCGGCCTGCACGCGCCGGCCCAGCGAATAGAGCCGATGCTGCGCGATCCAGCCAGCTGGCGCGCGTTCCCGGGCTGGCGCACGGTCCGAATTCGTCCGGGTCCGAACGGCGCGGGCGCCGAGGTGCAAGACAATCTGCCGCTCGTCGACCTGGACGCGACCTGGATCGCAGATCCCGGACTGGCGCCGCGCTGGACCGTCGCCGCCGGCGCGACCCGCGGCGCGCGCCTCGGCTGGGACATCTATCCCCTGCCGGGCGTGGCGCCGACGCTGGCGGCGCTCACGCTCTACCCGCGCCTCGAGGCAACCGGCACCGTTGCGCGCCGCTTCATCCAAGCCGAGCCATTGCTCGAAGAAGGCCTGGCGCTGGCGCTGGCCTTCACCGACGCGACCGGCATCGAAGCGACGCTCGATCCGCCACGCCGATCACCCTAGTCTCGGAAATTCGAGGGCGATCCCGCAGCGCGCTATCGTCGCTTCAAGAGTTCCGCAGGGTTCCAGGGCGGTGTTACTCTTTCGGGAGGCACGGCTATTGCTGTGTTTGGCAAAAATGCGACACCTCGCCTGGCTCTTCGGACTGCTGCTGGTCGTCTCCTGTTCCATCAATCCGGTGCTGAAGGTCGACGGCTCGCCGTCGGGCGGGGGCGGAACGAACGGCGGCGGCGGTCAGGGCGGAGCGACCACAGGAAACGGCGGCGCCGGCGGCGATCACGCCGGCGGCGGGTCGGGCGGAGCGACCACAGGAAACGGCGGCGCCGGCGGCGGGTCGGGCGGAGCGACCACCGGAAGCGGCGGCGCCGGCGGCGATCGCGCCAGCGGCGGATCGGGCGGAGCGACCACCGGGTCGGGCGGCGGGACGGCTGGGTCGGGCGGCGGGACGGCTGGGGCAGGCGGCGGTGCGACCGGCGCGGGTGGAAGCATCGCTGGCCACAACGGTGGCGGCCAAGGGGGACGCGGCACAGGAAAGGATGGCGGCGAGACCTGCGCCGAGCTCGAGACCGACTACAGCGACGCTCTTATGGCCGCACGAAAATGCACGCCCGGCGCCGCGAACCAATGCCAACAGCTCGTCGGTCTGTCGATCTCATGCTCGGGATGCAAGGGCTACGTGAACGACGCCACCACCTTGGACACCATTGCCGGCGAGTGGAAGGACCAGGGCTGCAAAGTAAGCGTCTGCCCTGCGATCGCCTGCATCGCCCAAGGAACCGGGGTCTGCGTGTCGACCAGCGGAGGCCCAGGCGGGACCTGTCAGAGCGACCTCGCCACCACGAACTGACGCCGGCGCGACGCGGTCAGGGCGCGCTGGGGGCGTCGGCCGGGGCGTCGCCGAGCTCGCAGATGCCGGCGCCACAGAACGGGCGCTGCGAGCAGCTCGGATCGGTCGAGGCCATCTCGGTGCAGGCGGTGTCCGTGCAGCGCTTCTTGCGCTCTTTTTCGTAGGCGTCCTTCCCCTTCTTGGGGATCGCGTGCTGCTTGCCGCCTTCGGCGCAAGGACAACAGTCGTCGGGAACGAGAACGCAGTCCTTGTCGGTCTTGCAGTCGTCGGTCGAGGCCGGCGCCTTGCCGCGCGCGTGCTTGGCCTGGGCCAGGAACGAAGAACCAAACGACGCCGCGCCGAGCGCGACCAGTGCGACGAAGATCCGGAACCTCGAAGAGAATCGATGCGACATGCGCCGGAGTATATAGGCGCGTTGCCAGTCGTCCAGGAGCGCCGGCAACGCAAATAGCTAGTTCGCGCCCCGCGGGGTCCCGAGGCGGGCGGTCATGGCGACGACCTCGGCGGACACGCGTTCGAGCCGTTGGCCGAGATCGCGCGTTTCGAGCAGGCGCTGGCGCAGGCCCGCATCGGCGATCAGGGCGGCGGCCACGCCATCGACCAGCTCGGCGGGCGTCTCCTGCGCCGCGACCACCTGCAGAAGCTCCCCCCCATCCGGAATCGAGTCGGCCAGCCGCCCGATCAGCGCCCGCAGCACCTGGTCGGCGTCGGCGATCTCGCCGGGATCGGCGATCTCGAAATCGGGGAGCGCCGTCGCCGCCACGAGCCGGTAGGGGCGATCCGAGTCCAGCTCCTCGTCGATGTGAACGCGCGCGCGCCCGCGCAGCACCAGGTTGAAGCGCCCGTCGGGGAGCTCGTGGGCCATCACCACCTCACCGACGCCAACGATCGATCGTACCGGCGGGCGGGCATCGGTCTGCCGGGCCTCCGAGGCGAAGAGGCCCACAGCCAGCAGCCGCGCGCCGGTCAGGATGTCGCGCACCAGGGCGCGGTAGCGCTCTTCGAAGACGTGGAGTCCCAGCAGGGCGTGCGGCAGGAGGACCACGTCGGGGAGCGGAAACAGCGGCAGCCGCTGCAGCGCCCGGTCGAGTGTCGCCGCGTCCTCCGCGGTCGGCGGCGTGCGATGCTCAGCCAAAGACGTCCACGCAGGAGCCGGTGAGCGCGGGTGGCGCGTAGGCGGCAAGGTAGATCACCACGTTGGCCACGTCCTCGGGCGACATGTCCGCCGCCACGCCCGGCATTCCGGCCCGCAGCATCTCGGTATCGACCGATCCCGGGCAGACGGCGTTCACCGCGATGCCGTCTTCGCGCACCTCTTCGGCGAGCGCCCGGGTCAGGCCCACCACGCCGTGCTTGGCGGCGCAGTAGGCGGTGAGCCCGGCCGTCCCCTGCCGCCCCGAGATCGATGCGACGTTGACGATCCGGCCGCGGCGCCGCGCGCGCATCGCGGGGAGAAACGCGCGGGTGACCAGAAAGGTGCCCTTGAGATTCGCGTCCAGGACCGCGTCCCAGCTCTCGACCGACGTCTCCTCGAGGCGCGCGCGCGCGGTGACGCCGGCGTTGTTGACGACCAGGTCGGGCGGTCCAAATTCGCGCAGGACCTGGTCGGCGAAGCGGGCGACGTCGTCCGAGTGGCCGACGTCGCAGGCGAGGATCCCGGCGCTGGCGTGGCGGGCGCAGCCGGCGACGCGGGCGCCGGCGCCGGTCAGCAGCGCGGCGATGGCGCGGCCGATCCCCCGCGAGGCGCCGGTCACCACCGCGATCTGACCTTTGAGAACCTGCCGCTCGGTCTGCGCGCCGATGTCGGCCGCGGTCGCCGCTTGGCTCATCGCGCCCGGCCCCCCAGCTTGGCGGCCTCGAGCAAGCGGGCTTTGATGTCGGGACGCTCGCGCATCTCGCCCACGAACGCGCTCGTGACAACCCCAGACTGATCGTGCTTCTCGTCGGGAAGCGCCAGGCAGAGCTGCTCGGCCTCGATCACGCAGCCGGCGCCGCGCGCGCCCAGGTGGCGGCAGAGCGCGTCGG
>CAYTTF010000163.1:0-6820 GCA_964440665.1 uncultured Myxococcales bacterium
TTCTTGTTGCCGCTGGAGACTGAGCAGCACCTCGAGCACCTCCGAGCCGCTCCGGGAATCGAGGGCACCGGTGGGTTCATCGGCGAGCAGGAGCTTCGGGCCGCAGGCGAGCGCCCGCGCGATCGCCACCCGCTGACACTGCCCACCCGACAATTGCGAGGGCAGGTGCTTGGCCCGGTCGCCCAGCCCCACGCGATCGAGCAGATGGCGCGCCAGCTCCTCGCGCTCCTGCCGGGGCACGCCGGCGTAGTAGAGGGGCAATGCGACGTTCTCGACGGCACTGGAGCGCGCGATCAGATTGAACGACTGAAAAACGAACCCGATGAAATGAAGCCGCACCCAGGCTTGTGCGACACGCGAGAGCGCCGACACATCGCGGCCGCCGAGCTCGTACTTTCCCGCCGTCGGCCGATCGAGGCAGCCGAGGATGTTCAGCAGCGTGGATTTCCCAGACCCAGACGGTCCTCGGAGCGCGATCACCTCACCGGCCTGAACTTGCAAGTCGACGTCGCTGAGCACCGCCACCGGATTGCCGTCGAGCCGGTACTCCTTGCGAACGCCCCGTAGGTCGACGATCGGCGGCAACATCTAGCGCCTCCCCAGCGCGACGCCGGGACCTGGCGTCTTTCGCTGGTCGGGCGAGACCAGGCCGATGACGATCGGCTCGCCGACCTTCAAACGGTCGGCGCCTGGGCCGCGCACCTCCGCGTAGGCGCCGTCCGAGAGGCCCGGCTCGACCGCGACGGACTCGAGCCGCCCGTGTGTCCCCAGTCGCCAGACGCCCGACCGACGGTCGCCACCCGCCGCCGGCACGCTCGGTGGAACGAAACGGAAGGCCGCCTCTCGCACCGCCAGCGCTTGCTGCACGACCGCCACATCAATACCCGCGCTGGCCGTCATCCCGGGGAACAGAAGATGGGAATGATTGTCCACGATCAGCGTCACGGCATATGTCACCGAATTTCGCTCCCGCTGTGCTTCCGGATCGACTCGCAGGACGCGCGCCTCGAAGATCCGGCCCGGGAAGGCGGGGACCGTGAAGTGCGCCGGTTGTCCCGCCTGGACATCGGCGAGATCGGCTTCGGCGACCGAGACCACGAGGTGCATGGTGTCGGTGGTGCTGCCGAGCACGAACAGCCTTCCGCCTTCGGGTGACACCGTGGCACCGACGCGGTCGGGTGCCACGAGGACGATCCCATCGGCGGGCGCCAGCACGGCGGTCATCCGCCGCTGGGCGCTCGCCGAGCTGACCGCCCGCACCGCGATGGCGCGTTCGGCTTGCGCCGAGGCCAACGCGGCTTTGGCCCGATCCTCGGCGGCTCTTGCGGCTTGCAGATCCGCCTGACTGGCCAACCCGCGCGCGGCGAGCCGCTCGGTGCGCACACGGACGTCGCGAGTGGAATCGAGCGCGACCCGCGCCTCCGCAGTCCGGCTGTCGCCGACTCTGGCCGAGTCGCGAGCGGATGCCACCGCCAGCAACGCCGATGTCGGGTCGAGCTGCGCCAGGAGCTGGCCGCGATGGACGCGCTGGCCCGGCACGACGAGGATACGGGCCAGCCACCCTGGTCCGGATGCCGGCACCTCGAAGCGCTCCGGAACATCGAGGTGTCCCATCGCTTCCACGGAGTGAAGGATGGTGCGCCGGGAAACCGGTTCGGTGCGATAGACGATCGCCGTTGGGCGCGCGAACAGCGCCCATGCGATCACGCACGCGGCCACGATGGCGACGACTAGCCCGGCTTTCAGAAGCTGCCGGCGGCGCTGAGGACCGGCTGTGAGGCCGATCGGAATCACCAACTGGGCGCCCGGGGGCTGTGAATCGGCCGAGATCGTCATGAGGAACAGTGCACGCTGAGGCAAGGGCCGTGCCGACGGCCATCGCCAACTACGGCGAGCGAACCCCTAGCAAGATTTGCGCGGGGTTCCATCTCGAGTGCAGGAACTGCGCGGATTACCCGCGACCTATCGATGGAATCGCTTGGCACCGGAGCTGCAGTGTCGAGCACGTATGACGAAAAGGTTCATGAACGACAACCGTCGGCGCTTCATGGTCGCCCTCACCTGCGTCGTCGGGAGCATCGGAGCCACCGGCCATGGTCAAACCGGGGACAGCAAGTCACCTTCGCCATCCGCCCGCGCGCCTTACCAGATCGACGCCAAGAAGAGCCGCTTCATCGTGGAAACGGAGACGGGCGGGCTTGCCTCGATGTTCGCCCATGACCACAAGATCGAGATTCGCGATTTCTCGGGGACGGCGACCTTCGAGAGCGGGTCGGGCAAGAGCGCCTCCCTGGACCTCACCATCAAGGCCAATTCTCTCTATCTCCTGGAAGAGCAGAACCTGGGTGCGCGACAGGCGATCGAGTCGGCGCTGCGCGAGGAGGTGCTCGAGACGGCCAAGTATCCCGAGATCACCTTCAAGACCCGGAGCGTCACGTCGGAGCGGCGGGGCGACGGCACGTACGATGTTCGGCTGGCCGGCGAGTTGCGGCTCCACGGTGTACGCCGCCAGATGACCGTCCCCGCGCGGGTCTCGGTGAAGGACGGTACGCTTCACGCGATCGGAATCTTCGAGATTCGCCAGACCGACTTCAAGATCACGCCATTTTCGTTCACCAACGGCACCGTCACCATCAAGGACATGGTGACCCTCTCCTTCGACATCGTCGCGATGCGGTCGTAGGCGACGGGAGGCATTCAAATGAGTGCTTCGATCGATCGGGCGTCCAGAAAGACCTTCGTGTCGCGAGAGGAACGAAAGACCTCTCTGGCCGCCCTGCCGCCATTCCGTGCGCCACCGCCCAACGTCCACCCAAGGCGAACGCCAAGACGAAAGCGCCTGCTGGCTTTGCTCTTGGTCCTTGGTCTGGTAGCCGCCCTCCGCGGAGCAATCACCTGGAGGACCGCAAGGAAGACGAGCCCCGAATTGATCCAGTGCCCGACCTCGTTCGTGACCCTCGGGGCGATCGAGGGCGTCTTGCCCGCCCGCGCCGGGAATGGCCGTGAACATCGACCTTTCCGTGACCAGTTCCCCCCAGGCCATGCGCGTTCCAATGAGCGCGATCAGATTTGCGGATCCGGCAGCCCGACCCCGATCCGGAGCGGGGACGGTCTGGTTTGCGGAGACCAACCACTCGGTCAGGCCAGTCGCGATCGACGTGGGTTCGACGGACGATTCACTCGTCGAGGTCGAAGGTCCCGGGATCGCCGCCGGCCAGACGATCATCGCCGACCCGTCCCTTGCCGCATGTTCTGCGACGCTCGGGCGCTCGCCCGCACGGTTCGATGATTGAGACTGCGAAAGCTGCCCAGGGATTCCCGGTCCGACCGGACACCGAGCTCGCCAGCCACTATTTCTACGCGAGCCTTCCCTACCAGTTCGACGAGCTGATCTACTTCGACGAAACGCAGGCGGTCGAACCGCTGCCGACGAGTAGCCCAGCCTCGACGGATCTCCCCGATACGTACCCCTTCAGGCTGTGACGGCGATCGACAGCCGTCGTCAGTTTCGGAATCGGGTGGCGATGAGGTCGAAGCTCAGCGTCACGGCATCCTTCACCTTGACGGTCCCACCCGCGAAGGAGAGCGGCTCGATCTTGTAATCCGTCTGGCGGAGCTTCACGCTGCCCGTGGCGCGCAAGAGATCCGGTCGGACGATCACCTGGGTGGGAATCGTCACCTCCCGACGGACGCCGCGCATTGTCAGCTGCCCGGCAATTCGCACGTCGAAGATCCCGTCGCCGATCGTCTCGGCAGTCACGGCCGTGCTCGCGAAGACGATCTTGTTGTACGCCGCGGCCTTCAAGACATTCAGAATCGTCGCCTCGATGTCCCGGCGATCCCCGGTCTTCACGTCCTCGTCGAGAAGGCGCAGCGAGTCCGTCCTGACCGTCAGCTCGAGCGCGGCCGTTTCGGGAGCGCCCGGATTGAAGCTCACCACCCCTCCGAAATCGCGCACCGCGATCTTGTGGTCGTGCCCGAACATCGTGGAGAGCCCGCTGGTCTCGGTCTCGATGCTGAATCTGCTCTTTCCGGCGTCGATGCGATAGTGAAGGCGCGAGGTGTCGGGCGCGGCCGATTCCTTCGGCACGGCGTCGCGAGCCGAACCGAACAAGGCGAGGCTCGCGGCCACGCAGACCATCCACTTGGCGGCGAGCCGACTTGGACACGACGACCTGCGGCCCTGTTTCGCATTTGGAAGACGGTTCATCTCTAGCCCACCAACTCCGACTGCGAGACGCGTGCCAGTGTCGATGGGGCGTGGCCGGAGAGGACTCGGATCGTCGGGTCGTCGACCGATGAGGTCGAAGCCTCCCAGAAGCTGGCCCGGCATCCAAGATACCGCCACCCCGCGCAGGCGCCCGTCCGGCAACCTCGGCCGGGGTCATTGGGTGCAGATGGTTGCGCGCGCAGAACCAGTCGGCGGAAGAGCATCAGCCCGCGCCCGACGGGACGCCCTCGTTCCGGGCGAAGCGGCGGATGAGGCGGATCACCATGCCGGGTGACACTACAGATTGCAGGCCAACCTCGATACGTCGGCCTCCGATGGCCAACCCCACACCGTGCCTCGCCCGCTCTGGCATGAACGTCGCAGGCAAGCGATTGGTGAACCCACGATCCTCCGGGCGTCCGCTTGGCCCTATCCCCCACGCGTGCCGCACATGATCTCTGGCCATCCGTTTGTCATCGGCGCGCTGGCGTGCCTCGCCGTGACGGAGGTTCCCCCTTCGACGCGGGTGC
Source organism: uncultured Myxococcales bacterium (assembly GCA_964440665.1). Lineage (GTDB taxonomy): Bacteria > Myxococcota_A > Polyangia > Fen-1088 > Fen-1088 > JADGRB01. The sequence goes on from CAYTTF010000163.1 coordinate 4,741, forward strand.
AATACGGAATCGACGCCCGCCAGAGCCGCCTCGTCGTTGAAACCAGGACCGACGGCGTCACCTCGATTTTCGCACACGACCATCGGATCGAGGCGCGGGGGATCACCGGTTCGATGACCTTCACCCCCAACTTTCCCGACACCGCCGCGCTCGAAGTGAAGGTCCGCGCCGATTCCCTCCGTCTAACCGATGCCGGCGTCGCCGACAAGAACCAACGAAAGATCGAGGCGTGGATTCGGAGAGCGCTGGGCACCGACAGGTACGGTGAGATTCTGTTTCGCAGTACGCGCATCAGCGCCGAACCGCTCGGAGACAGACTTTTCGAGGTCCAGATCTCCGGAGAGCTTCTCCTGCACGGTCGTCGCAAGCCGGTGACGGTGCCAGCCCAGGTCTTCCTTCGGGCAGATATGGTGCGCGCGAAAGGAAGCCTCCGGCTCCGGCAGACCGACTTCGGAATCACGCCGGCCTCGTTGGTCGACGGAACCGTCACCGCGCAGGACGAAGTGACCCTCACCTTCGACATCGTCTGCCTCCGCCGCTAGATCGTCGTTCGTAGACGCCGGCCTTTGCATCCGCGGGAAACTCGCAGAAACTGCGCGCGTTCGCGTCCCACCGGGCAGCATCTGCGTCCGTCCGTCCGGCATCGGGGCCTTGCCGCGCATGGCATCGATCGTGCTTTGCCCGAAGACATGCGCTCCGACACGCTCGAAACCTTTCGCCGTCGACTGCTGGGCCGCCGATTCTCCCTGCTCCAGCGCCGACAAAGGGCGCTCGCCGACGAGCAGGAGCTGCTCGCCGAGCACGAGCCGGATTGGGAGGACGTCGCCGCCGCCGAGTCCGCAGCGACGGTACTGGAGAGCCTCAGTGAGACCGAGCGGGTCGCGCTGGGCCGGATTCAGGCGGCGCTCGACCGGATCGAGCGCGGGACCTACGGCTATTGCGCGCTGTGCCGCTCCACAATCGACGAAGAGCGACTGCGCGCCGTCCCGGAGACCGATCGCTGCGGTGGGTGCGCAGCTGCCGCCGCACCCTGAGACGCCGATCTGGGAGCGTGCGCGCCCAATCCCGTGAGCATCAAGATCCAATTGCGGCAGGCCCTCGCGGCGGTGTTTCGGCCCTTCAGCAAGGTGCACCCGGATGAGGCGGTGACCGCGGGTTTGATGGCGTTTGCGGCATTCCTGCTCCTCTCCGCCTACTACCTGCTCAAGACCGTCCGCGAGCCGCTGATCCTCCTGCAGGGCGGCGCGGAGGTGAAGCTCTATGCGCGCGCGGGGCAGGCCGTGCTGATGGTCGGCGTGGTTCACCTCTACGGCGAGCTGGCGCGCCGGGTCGGGCGGATGAAGCTGCTCTCGATCGTATTTCTGTGCTTCATCGCGAACCTCGCCGTGTTCACCGTCCTGGCGAAGCTCGATCTGCCGATCGGATTGCCGTTCTTCTTGTGGGTCGGGGTCTTCAGCTACACCGTGGTGGCGCAGTTCTGGGGCCTCGCCGCCGACATCTACACCGAAGAGCAGGGAAAGCGGCTGTTCCCCATCATCGGAGCCGGCAGCTCGATCGGCGCGGTGGTCGGCGGGCTCTTCGCCCGAGCTCTGGTGCCGTTTGGCCCGCACATCTTGATGGGAACCGCGGTGGCCATCCTGCTCCTGTGCGTCTCCCTGATCGTGGTCATCGAGCGACGCGCCCAATCGGTCAAGATGACCCGCGATGAGGCTCACCCCGACGAGCCGCTCGCCGAGCAGAGCGCGTGGCGGTCGCCCTGCTCATGCTCGTGGTGAGCTGGCGATGGCGCAACGTCGGGCGCGGCCTTTTCGTCGTCCTCTTTTTGTGGGCCGCGCAGGTGAATATGCGCCTGGCGATCTGGAACCCGGCCGCCTATCTCGAGTATGCCCGCTGGGCGATCTACCCCTACGCCGACTTCATCCGGGGCCCGTTCGCGCGCCATACCAGCCTCTACGTCGCCGCAATCGCCGTGGGACAGTTGGGCATCGGCGTTTTCACGGCCCTCCGGGGCCGCGCCGTCACTCTGGGCCTGGCCGGCGCCATCGTCTTCCTGTTGGCGATCGCGCCACTCGGGCGGGGA
>CAYTTF010000163.1:6920-10131 GCA_964440665.1 uncultured Myxococcales bacterium
GAGGAGCGCGGGCGAGCTCGCTCAGGAGGGTGACCCCCGACGCTCACCTCGATCGTCGAGACCTCGGCAGTCCCGATGCGGAGGTGAGTCCGCCCGCGGAGCCCGAGCACGGCGATCGCACAGATGGCAAGGTACGCCCCGATGGCGATCCAAGGCGGTCACCTCGCCCAAATGGCTCGGGATCTGCTTCTTGTAGCGATAGAAGCGGAGCCGAAGACATGAGCACAATGGACCTGAGCCCCTCGAACCCAGAAGGGCTGACGACGGCCGTCGCCGAGCGGCGCCTCCTCGAGGTCGGCCCGAACGAGATCGTCCGCGAGAAGGAGACGTCCCGCTGGGCCCTGTTGGCTGCCCAATTCGCCAGCCCGCTGGTCTGGCTCTTGCTCGCCGCCTCCGTCATTTCGGGGTTCATGGGTGACCTCATCGACGCGATCGCCATCGCGGTCATTCTAGTGATCAACGCGCTGGTCGGATTCTTTCAAGAGTTCCGGGCCGGCAAAGCGATCGCGGCGCTCCGATCGATGACGGCTCCGCACGCCCGCGTGGAGCGCGACGGTCGGGCGCTGCTGGTGCCGGCGGTCGACGTGGTCCCGGACGACGTTCTCTTGCTGGAAGCCGGCGATGTCGTCGCCGCCGATGCCCGGCTGGTCGAGGCGCATGCGCTCTCGATCAATGAGGCGCCGCTCACCGGCGAAAGCGTTCCCGTCGCGAAGAGCACCATCCCCGTCCCTGCCAGCGCACGCCTGGCCGATCGGCACGACGCGGTCTTCATGGGGACCTCGGTCTCGACCGGCACAGCCCGCGCGCGCGTCTTCGCCACCGGGATGGCCACCGAGCTGGGGCGCGTCGCGCATCTCCTGGCCGAGACCCCTGAGACCGAGACGCCTCTGCAAGGTCGCCTCCGCCGGCTGGGCCGCCATCTACTCTTCCTCTGTGTGGGGATTGTTGGCCTGGTGGCCCTGCTCGGTGTCATCCGCGGGACACCCCCGCTGGACGTCTTCGTGTCTGCCGTGTCGCTGGCGGTCGCAGCGGTTCCGGAGGGACTGCCGGCCATCGTCACGATCGCCCTCGCCATTGGCGTCCAGCGCATGGCGGCCCGGAACGTCCTCGTACGCAGGCTCCCGGCCGTCGAGACGCTTGGCTGCGTGACGGTCATCTGCACCGACAAGACCGGCACGCTCACCAGCGGTCGCATGGCCGTACGCGAGCTGTGGGGTCCCGACCGGGAGGCGCTGATCGCCGCGGCGGCCGCTTGCTGCGACGCCCAGCTCGGCCCCGACGGACAGGGCGGCAGCGGGGACCCCACCGAGCTCGCCATCCTCCGCGCCGCGGCTGAGCGTGGAATCCTGCGCCAGCAGATCGAGGCGTCGAATCCACGCGTCGCCGTCACGCCCTTTGATTCCGAGAGAAAGAGAATGTCGATCCAGCGCCGCGACGGCGCCTTGTACGTGAAAGGAGCGCTCGAGATCATCGTCGCCCTCTCGGTGGACGGCACCGCCGGCGCGACAGAGGCCGCTCACCAGATGGCCGCGCGCGGGCTCCGGGTCCTGGCCGTCGCGTTGGGAGACGGTCCGGCCGAAGAGCGCCTGCACACGTTGGGGCTGATCGGCATCGCCGACCCACCGCGTCCCGAGGCCGTCGAGGCGATCGCGGCGGCACGGGAGGCGGGGATCCGCACGGTGATGATCACCGGCGATCACCCGGCGACGGCCTCGGCGATCGCCCGAGAGATGGGAATCCTCGAGAAAGACGAAGCCGACGACTTCGAGGTCGTTCACGCCCGCGCCACGCCGGAAGACAAATTGAAGGTCGTGCGCGCCTGGAAGTCGCGCGGCGAGGTCGTCGCCATGACTGGCGACGGCGTCAACGATGCGCCCGCGTTACGCGAGGCGCACGTCGGGATCGCCATGGGACGCAGCGGAACGGCCGTCACCCGAGAGGCCGCCGATATCGTGCTGGCCGATGACAACTTCGCCAGCATCGTCGCCGGAATTCGTGAGGGCCGTGGAATCTTCGACAACATCCGCAAGAGCCTCCTCTACCTCTTGGGCGGCAACGCGGGCGAGCTCGCCCTCATGCTGGGCGCCGCGATTGTCGGCCTGCCCGCGCCGCTTCTCCCGCTTCAGATTCTCTGGATCAACCTGGTCACGGACGGCTTTCCCGCGCTGGCTCTGGTGATGGATCCGCCGGACAGCGACACGCTCGGCCGGCCTCCCCGTCGACCGGACGAGCCGATGCTGGGACGATCGGAGTGGGCGCTGATCGTACAAACGGGCGTCGCGCTCGCGGCGACGACCTTCGGCGTGTTCGCCTGGACGCTGGCGCATCGTGGCGTTCAGGAGGCGCGGACGCTCACCTTCGCGACGCTGGTCTTCGGGCACGTCGTTATGTCGCTCGCCTTCCGCAGCAGGGACCGAACCTTGTTGGAGATCGGCCCTCTCACCAATTTCCGGCTCGTGGCCGTGGTGGCGCTCTCGACCGTCGCCCAACTCGGCATCTTGCTGACCTCGGTCGGCCGGCGGTTGTTCCAGATAGCCGATCTGTCTCTGGGGTCTCTGGGAATCGCCGCGCTGTGTGGGTTCGCGCCGATCACCCTTCTGGAAGTCGCCAAGCTGGCACGCCGTCTCGGTCGTCGGCACCGTCGTGCGCCGTCTGTTTGATAGGGGACTGCGGTCGCGCCTTCTGCGATATGGAGCGGGTCAGCGTCGCCACAAGCAGCGCACCAGCCCCACCAGGCCAACGATGCCGGATAGGATCAAGAGCACGCCAATCCCGGCGGCCAGAGCGCGGATGAGCAAGTAGTAACGCAGGATCACTCCATCGGAGGCGGCCGGAGCCATGCCTCCAGCTCAGGCCTCCGCATCGGGTTTCGGCTCCGGCTCCAATCCACTTCAGTGGGTCGATCAGGTGATCCGACGGCCTTGAATCAACCGGATCACCACGGCGACGACGGCGAGCACGACGAGGATGTGGATGAATCCGCCCAACGTGTACGACGTCGCCAATCCCACTCCCCAAAGAACAAGAAGAACCACAGCCAGTGTCCACAGCATGATCGCACGCTCCTTTCCGATGACCCGTGCAGGCGGCGTGCCAGCCGACGGTGGAAATGATTCTCTGTCACGAGACGACCACCCAATGTCGCGGCGACGCGCTGATGTTGCGTGGATTGGCGTCGGCGGCGCAGGTCTTTCGCGTATTGGCGTAGCGC
>CAYTTF010000164.1:0-10119 GCA_964440665.1 uncultured Myxococcales bacterium
GGATGCTCCCCCTCAGCCGGCCCATTCTTTCAGCCGGCGACTTCGGGAGCGCCCTGAGCGAATTGGGATAGGGCGAATGAATCCGGGGTTGGACGCTGGGAACGGTGAAGCCCATGGCCCGCAAGCGCCGAAGCTGCGGATCCGGGTCCGACGGATCCAGCACCGTGTACGCGAACGGTTCGTACTGGACCGCACCAAAGACACCGATCTGGGACAGGGTGTCGTAGTCGTAGGCGTCGGTGATCAGGTTCTGCGACCAGTCGACGCGGAAGTACTGGCGCTCGTACCACACCCGGTCGGTGGTGTTCTCGACGACGATGTTGAGGTTCTCGCCGGTCTGCGGGTTGTAGTCGTTCTTGATGTCGAAGTGGCTCGTGATCTTGTAGCTGGCGACGATCTGCCCGTCGTTCGAAGCCTTGAGCTGGACCCCGTTATACTGGTTGCCCTTGTCGTCCGTGCCCGTGATGCGCTCGTACGACAGGCGCGCATTGAGCGTGTTCTCCGTGATCTCCCAGCGGATGCGGGACATCGGCTCGCCGTAGCTCGAGGTAAAGAGGCCGTCCTGGGCCGCGCCGTACGCGACGTCGACCACGGTGCCCCGCTTGTAAAACTCGGGATCGTCCGCGGTGCTCTGCAGGTCGGGCCCGACGAAGAACGACTTGTCGAGCGCGTCGGCCTGCACGCGGTTGATGGCGGCACGCTCCTTCGCGCAGCCCACCGTGCCCGCCAGACCGACGACGGCGACCGCGAGGCCGAGGACAGAGGCGCGTCGGTCGGCCCGGCGGCCAGACCCGCTAACCCCAGGTGCAGAGACCATGACCGATCGTCGACATTTCCGCGGTATCGCAGCTCAACCCGGTATCTGTCTGATCGCTGCAACTGGCGGCGGTATCACACTCCTGGGCGCAAAAGCCGATGTCGCCGACCTGGGCGGCGGCGCTCGAGAAGGCGCAGACGCCGTGGGCCCCGCCCGAGGTCAGGGCCGTACCCGCTGCCACCCAGTTGCAAGAGTTGAGACTCCCGACCACGCACAGCATCGTGCAGAAGCTCGCGATGACCGTGGTGCCGCCATTGCCGACGGGCAGGCAGGCGCCCGCGCAGCTCGAGGTGCCCGCGTCGGGATTCGAAACGCAGTGCGTCCCCAGCGGATCGCCGACCGCCGCGGTATCGGCGCAGAGGCTGGTCGCGACGTCGCACTTGCGCCCCACGGGGCAGTCGCTGTCCTGCGAGCAGATCGGGTAGCAGACGTCGGTGGTCGGGATCGTCGTTTTGTCGATGGTCAAACACCCGACGTCCGTACGCTGGTGGCACTTGGCGGCCATGTCTCCGAAGGTGCAGCTCTGGAAGCAATAGGCCACCTGGGTGGTCGCCGTCACGCTGGAGACCCCTACGCAGAGCCCCGCGTCGCCGCAGTCGGCGTCGCCCGCACACATCTTGGAGCAATAACCATGCGCCGGTGCTTCCGTCTCGAAGATGGTTTTGCTGGCGGCGGTTATGCAGGTGAGCCCGCCGGCGCAGTCGGCGTCCGCTGCACAAGGCTTGCCGATATCGGGAAAGCTGGTCGCGCCGCCGGCCCCGCCACCGCTGCCCGTCGTTCCCCCCGCTCCAGCAGTACCCCCGGTCGTCCCGGCGACGTCCGTGGCGCCCCCGTCCTTTTTTCCACCGGTCCCGGTAGCTGCACCGTCGGGGGCCGCCGACGAGCCCCCGCAACCCGCGAGGGGCGAGACCGAGACGATGACGGCGACGATCGCGAAGACTGGACGGTTGGTCAAACGAATCCTCCCGGGCGAGCCAGAGGCCTCAGCCTCATCGCCCAACTTGCGGGTTGCGAGGGAATTATTGTGAAGAAGCGCGTACCCAATTACAACACTCTTGGAATCACGCCCTGTTCCGGGCGCCTGGGCCCCAGGCGGGTTTTGGGTTAGAGTCCGGCCGAGCGAGACGTTCGTCACAGGCCGCTCCAACCTCCGCCGATTCCGAACGGCCGCCCGATCGCGAATCCGGCGGCGACGCGGGCGCGCTTGTCGACCACGCCCCACAGCCCGATCGCGGGCCCACGGGCGGTGATCGCGTGGGGGTAGAGGTTGAAATGGATGAAGTAGTCGTCCACGTCGCTCACTTGCAAGGACGCGAGCAACGAATTGCGCCGGTCGAGAAACAGCGCGGCGGTCGGGACGAAATCGACCACGTTCTGAACCCGCTGGGTGGCCTGGTTGACGAGGTGGAGGGCGGCGCCGCCGGCCGCCGCCGAGACCGAATACTCGTCGTCGAGCGAGAAGGAGAGCCCGGCGGTGGTCGCCTCGCCGAACCAAGTGAAGAGGGCGAGGCGGCGATAGAACGGGAGCGCCCACTTGGCCGCAAAATAGTTGCCGGCGTTGTGGAGCTCGCCGTTCGGCAGCGTAAAAGAAGGCTGAAGCGACCAATCCGAGACGACGACCTGCTGGCTGAAGAATCGATTCGGCCAGTCGAAGCTGAACAGGATGATGCCGCCGATGTCGAAGAAGTAGATGTCGGCGATGCAGTCGGTGTTGAACCCGACGACGCCCTTGTTTTCGAGCGACTCGTTGACGAAGGCCGCCGCCATCAGCGTGAACGCCGAAAAGACGCGCGGCGCCGGCACGTGATAGTCCTCGAACCATTCGCGCAGAGCGGTGTACGTCATGCCGCCCCCGATGAGGTGCAGGCTGTAGTTGGGCGTCCAGCGGGCGGTGCTCTGCGTGAAGCTGAGGGGAAAGATCTCTTCGGTAAAGAACGTCTTCCAGCCGTCGTTCGAGATCGCGGGGATCGGATGGAGGATGTTCCGGGCCACGTTGGCCATGTTCGTCCGGTAGTCGAAGTCGAAGATGTTCCGGCTCGCGACGTGGTCCTGCAGGACGTCGTAGCCGCGGTTCACGAACACCCAGAGCGGTCCGTAGAGCGCCTCGCTGCCGTAGTCGCGGCCGAAATAGAAGTAGCGTGGCTTGGCCGGCGGGGTGCTGACGGGCGCCGCAACCGTGGCGCTCGGCGCTGGAGCGTGGAGGGCGGGGACCGGGACCGGTGGCGCTGGGGGAGGGGAAAGCGGTGCAGCGCGATCCGAGGTTGGGGTCGGCGGCTCGTCGGCCCGCGCCCGGCTGGTCGCGAGCGTGAGACCAACGACCAGCGCTCCGGATCGGATCCAGACGCGGATGCCCCGGCGCAATCGAGCAGGTTCAGACGGGGGTCGCCGCGCGTCGGCCATTGCGGCCCGGGAGACTACAACGACGGCCGCCGGGCTTTGAGCGATCTGCTCGCGCTATTCGACGGTGCGGCCACGGAATCTGCGCATGCCCGGTGGGGCCGCGTGGCCGGGCGCGGGCGCGGTGGCCGTCGGGTGTCCCGCGCTGGCGCGCGGAGCTGGCTCGGCCGGAGCGGGCGGCAGCTCCGCCTGGGCGCGGGCGACCGCCGCGGCGATCCGCCGCCCGACCAGGTTGGCGGCCATCCGGAGCGCGGGCATGTTGACCGGGCCGGTGACCACGATGCAGAGCATGCCCCCGGCGATGGACTTGAGATAGATGCGGTGCTCGCCATAGCGGACCACGGCCACCTCCAGCTCGTCGCCGCCGGCGGCGAAAGTCTCGCCGACCCGCAGCAGGCGGCTTCCCGCCTCCGCGAGCACGGCGTCCTCGAAGAGGGCCGGAATTTCGCGCGCGACCAGGCGGCCGCTCTGCGTGCAGACGAAGCTTCCGGCGATCCCGTTTACGTCCTTGAGCGTGGCCAGGCTGGCGCGGACGCCCTCCGCCAGCGCGGTCGCCTCCGCCGGGATCAAAGGCCCAGCCTTTCGCGCAGCGCCTGCAGATTGGCTTCCGGGCGCGGGCGCAGCGCGACCATCTCCCCTTCGCCCTCCGAGAAGATGATGCAGCGCCCCGCGACGAACCCGCACTCCACCGCGGAGAACTCCTCGAATCCCAGCAGCTCGCCGGCCAGCTGGAGGAGCCGCTGCGCGTAGGCCACGGTTTCAGCCAGCGCCTCGGTTCCGCCCCGGTTGGTGGTGATCGCGCCGCTCGGGCCGAGGCGCATGACCACCGCGAAGTCACCGCCCGTATCGCCCCGGCCGCCGTTGGTTCCGGCGCTGGGCGGCGGGGCCAACTCGTCCATTTTCGTACCTCTCATATCCCCTTCTCCTTCCTCTTCGATCTCGGTCAGCTCCAACTCCTCGAATCCCTCGTCGCCGGCGGTCGGTCCTCCGCGCGCCGGAAAGGCCACCAGGTTCGACGCCCCGCTCTCGTCCCGAATCTGGGCGGCCTGCATGATCAGGCCCTCGTGCGAGGTGCCGATCGTCACCTGCTCAGGCCACGGGCGATCGCAGGTCTGGAACGAGCCGTTGGTCCAGGCGAGAATCTCGAGCGCCGCCGCCTCCCCCGACAGTTGCGGGGTGGTCGCGTGCACGATGTGGCCGCGATCGAAGTAGAGGTAGCCGACGCCGCCTTCGCCGACGACCTGGACCGAGAGGTGCGACCGGGCCAGGCACTCCATCTGCACCAGGTCCCACAGGCTGGCCCCCCGCAGCTGCGCCGAGAACCCCCTGGGCGCGACCACGCCGGGCGAGGCGCCTGGGGGCGCGGCTGCGTTGTTTCCCGGCCGTCCCTTGTTGCTTCCACGCGCGTACACGCTCACGGTTTGCTCCTTTTCATTCCGGAAGGGGCTCGGTGCTGTAGCCTTCCATTCCCATCTCGGGAACGTCGAGGCCGTTGAGCTCGGTGCTCGCTGAGACCCGATTTCCGACCAGCGCCCCGACGATCTTCATCGTCACGAAGGTCACCGCGCCGACCCACAGCACGTTCGCGATGAGACCGATGCATTCGGCCGTGAACTGCGCGGGGTCGCCGTAGAAGAGGCCGCGGACGGTCCCGGGGACGCCATTCCAGCCGTCGCCGTAGCGGCCATCGGCGAACAGTCCCAGCGAGATGATTCCCCATGCCCCGCAGGTCCCGTGCACCGACGAAGCGCCCACCGGATCGTCGATCTTGAGCACGTTCTCGATGAACATGGCCGACACGACGACCAGCATGCCGGCCACCAGCCCGATGAAGATCGAGGCGGGGGCGGTCACGAAGGCACACGGTGCGGTGATGGCGACCAGACCCGCCAGCATCCCGTTGCAGAGCATGCTGACGTCCGGGGCGCCGAAGCGGTACTTCAGGTAAAGGTACGCCCCGAACGCGCCCGACGCCGAAGCCAGCATGGTGTTCACCGCGATGACGGCGATGTGGGTGTCGGTGCCCGACAGCGTAGATCCCGGATTGAAGCCGAACCACCCGAACGCCAGGATGAAGGTTCCGAGCACCGCCATCGGGATGTTGTGGCCCGGGATCGGCACCGCCTTTCCGGTCCGGTCGTATTTCCCGATCCGGGGTCCCATCACCTTGGCACCGACCAGCGCAGCCATCCCGCCCACCATGTGGACCACCGAGCTGCCCGCGAAGTCCACGTGCCCGTGGCCGAGGCCGTAGTTGTGTCCGAGCTGCGACAGCCAGCCGCCGCCCCAGACCCAGTTCGCGTAGATGGGATACATGATGGTCGACAGGACGAAGCTGAAGAGCACGAACGAGGTGAACTTCCAGCGCTCGGCCATGGCGCCCGTGGGGATCGTCGCGGCGGTGTCCATGAACACCATCTGGAACAGAAACAGCGCGGCCACGGGCGCGGTGTAGACCGCGGGCGACAGGAAGAATCCATGCAGGCCGAAGAGGCCGAATTCCTTGCCGCCGATGTGAACGATGAACTCGCTCGACAGGGTCGGGTCGTTGCCGAAGGTCGCGAGCGCGCCCACCCCGCCCATTTGCAGCGCGAAGCCCATGATCCAGAAGCCGATCACCCCGATCGCGTAGACCAGGAAGTTCATCCCCATGGTGTGGGCGACGTTCTTGGCGCGGGTGAGGCCCGTCTCCACCAGCGCGAATCCCGCCTGCATGAACATGACCAGAAAACCGGTGACCAGCGTCCAGACGATGTTCAGCGCCGTCTGGCCGGAAAGCACCAGCTGTCGCGTCTCTGCGAGCTCCTTGGTTAACTCTGCGATGGTCGGTTCCACACGCCTCCTCCAGCTCAGCTTGCCAGAGGAACGGTCAAGACCTCGTTTCGAGGACGCGAGAATTGCGTAGCGTAAGAATCGCCGCGCGGCGACGGGCAGGTTTCGGCCCGGTGACGGGCCGCGCCAGTTCGGCCGGTCTTGGCGGGCCGGGGAAAACGGAAATGGAGCGGCCGCAATGGCCGCTCCATGCCGTATCGACCCGCGCGGACGGCCGGAGCCGGAGCCGATGTTGGGGCGTTACTTCTTACAGGTCTCGTTGACGATCACTCCCCCGAGGTCGAGGGTGGCGTCCATTAGCTTGTCACTCTCGGCGCCCTTCTTGTCCTTGCCCTTGGCAAAGCTGATCTTGATGGTTCCCTTCTTGCCCATGGGGACGCCGTCGCCGGCGTAGGACATGCCGTCGGTGCCGCTCAGATTGATCCAGCCACCCATGTTGTCGACCCCGACAAAAGAGTACTTCTTGTCGATGCCGTCGTAGCCCATGGTCGCGTTACCCTCGAAGGGGGGCATCGGGCCGGACTTCGCGCGCTTGTAGACGACGGTGTACCAGTGTCCGCCGAGCACGCTCTTCCAGGCCCAGGTTGACTTGTGTTTCATCTCCTTACCGTCGGGGCCCTTGCCGGTGCCTTCGCAGCTCCAGGTGCCGGTCCACTTCTTGTACATATCGTTCTCGGGCGCCGGCTTCGGCGGTCCCGTCGGCGCAGCCGCCTCAGGCGCAGCCGGTGCCGCGGGTGCGGGCTTCGCCGTCTGAGCGAGTGCGATCGATGAAACCGCCATCAGAGCGGTCGTCAGAAGTGTCGTGGTCTTGGTCATCTGTGTCCTCCGGATCATGTGAACCCCCTCTTCCTCTCGGTGCCTCGTTCTACGACGTATTGCGCCCGTCCAATTCTCCGGGCGGATGACCTGCCCGAAGTGCTACTTGTGGCCGTGATCGGCGAGCGGCGTCGGCCCGTGCGGCGCGCCCGCGGGGACGACGTCGCCTGCCGGGGGCGTCTGCGGCTTGCCGGCGACCTGCTCGCGCCAGAACGCGCCCACGCCGCCTTGCACCGCGGTCGACTGGACCCCGCGCGACATCAGCTCTTCCTTGTCGAGGATCGCGTCGCCGCGCCGGTAGGTGGGCTTGGCGTGGTCGAGCGTGTCCATGCGAATGGCATCGCACGGGCAAGCCTCGACGCACAGGCCGCAGACGACGCAGCGGAGCTCGTCGATCTCGAAGATCATGGGGCGCTTTTCGATGCGGCCGTCGGGCGCCTCTTCGGGGACGATGGTGATGCAGTGGGCGGGGCAGACCGTCGGGCACATCATGCAGGCGACGCAGCGGACCTGGCCATCGTCGCGGAGCATGAGGCGGTGCAGGCCGCGGTTCCGCTCCGGGTACGCCTTCTTCTCCTCCGGATACTCGATGGTCGCGATGTCGGTCTTCTTGCGCTGGCCGGTCACGTTGCCGAAGAAGTTCTTCACGAAGTGGCGGAAGGTCACGCCCAACCCCTCGGCGATCGCCGGCAGGTAGGTCTGCTGGGCCAGGCTGCCCGGGCGGTTGACGACTTTGACTCCGACGGCCATCGCTTCTCCTAACCTACTGCTGCGCCCACAGAACCACCAGCGCGGTCGCGATGACGTTGGCGATCGAGATCGGCAGCAGACGCTGCCACCCGAGCCGCATGAGCTGATCGGAGCGGAAGCGGGGCAGCGACCAGCGGATCATGAGCTGGAACCCGCAGAACACGAACACCTTGATGCTCCAGATGACCAGCGTCAGCAGCGAGAAGAGCAGGCTCTTGGGGAAGATCCAGATGTTGGGCACGTGCGCCAGGAAGCCGTCGACCGTGCCGCCCATGTGCCAGCCTCCGAAGAAGATGGTGATCATGATGGCGCTCGAGACGACGATCTCCAGGAACTCGCCCAGAAAGAACATGCCGAAACGGAGGCCGGAGTATTCGACGAAATAGCCGATGATCTCCGGTTCACCCTCGGGGATGTCGAAGGGCGTTCGCTTGGTCTCGGCGATGGCGGCGGTCAGAAACAGGATGAATCCCGCCGGCTGCAGGAAGATTCCCCAGCTCGAATGGTAGTGGCCGAAGTTGATGATGTGGGTCTGCTGGTCGGCGATCGCGCCGGGCTCCAGCGTGCCGTACACCAGGAACGATCCGAGCACCGCCATCCCCATCGTCACTTCGTACGACATCATCTGCGAGGTGGCGCGAAGCCCGCCCATCATCGCCCACTTGTTGTGCGAGGCCCACCCGGCCAGCGTCGCGCCGTAGACCGCCAGCGAGGAGATCGCGAAATAAAACAGGAGGCCCACGTCGAGCTGCGCGATCTGCAGGTTGACTGGATTGGCACAGGCGCCGCCCAGGCCCACCTTCTGGGTCATCTCACCCCAGCACAGCGGCGCGCCGAAGGGGATGATCGCGGCGACGATCAGCGCCGGTGCCATCGCCATGATAGGCGCCCACATGAACAGGAACTTGTGGGCCTTCGGCGGAATGAAGTCTTCTTTGAAGAGGAACTTCACGGCGTCGGCCATGAAGTGGGTGATCCCCCAAAGTTTGAACGGGCCGATGTTGGCGCGGTTGGGGCCGAGGCGATCCTGCATCATCGCCGACTCGCGCCGCTCCATCCAGGTGAGGATGGAGGCCAGCGGCATCAGGAAGCCCAAGATCATGAAGACGATCTTGATCGTCGCCGCGAGGGCCTGGAAGCCTAGGGATCCGTATTCCATGCCGTCAGCCCCGCGAGCCCGCGAAGCGGAGCTGGACCGGCAGCAGCGGTCGACCCCACTCGGCGTCCTTCATGAACGGCAGCTTCTGCTTGGCCTCGGCGAAAACCGCCTTGGCATCTGTGATCTCCATGGTCGCGCCCAGCTTGCGCGCCAGGTGCGAGAGGATCTCCCAGCCGGGCAGCGAGTCGCCCGCGGGCGGCACGGCGGCGCGCACGCGCTGGACCATGCCGAGGCGGTTGGTGAAGGTGCCGTCGCTCTCGGCCCATTCGGCGAGCGGCAGCGCGACCTTCGCGGCAGCGGTCACCTCGTCGCGGTGGGTGCCGATCACGACCAGGGTGGTCAGGCGATCGAGCGGCAGCGCGCCGGCCGCCCCGTCCTTGCCGATCACGCCGTGGGTGCCCACCACCAGCAAGGTGTGCAGGGCGCCCGACTTGAGATCGTTGGCGAGGTCCAGCAGCGTCCGCAGCCGTCCCGCGCCGATCGCCATCGCCCCCGCGGTGTTCGGGTTCTTGTCGGCGCTCACCAGGATGTCGTCGCTCCACCCCTGATCGAGACCGGCCAGGTAGGCCTTGCCGAGACCCAGGTGATCGAAGGTGAGGCGGGTGAGGGCGTAGAGATCTTCGTTGGTCGACTGCGCGTTCATCACCACGCCGACCCCGGCCGCGCCGGCGTCGAGCGCGGCGCGCAGCACGCGGCCCGCGTCGTCGAGCGCCTTGTCCCAGTCCACCGGCACGCCGCCCGACATCGGCGCCGCCAGGCGCTGGGCGTGGACGCGCTTGTAAGTGAGGCGTCCCTCGTCGCACATCCAGTGCTCGTTGACCTGGTCGTTTTGGCGCGGGATGAGGCGCTGGATCTTGCCGCGCGAATGGTGCACCTCGACGTTGCAGCCGGTGGCGCAACCGGGGCAGATCGACGGCGTCGTGTAGAGCTCCCAGGCGCGCATCGCGAAGCGGAAGTCCTTCGAGGTGAGCGCGCCGACCGGGCAGACGTCGACCGTGTTGAGCGAATAGGGGTTGTCGAGCTTGTGCCCGGGCGCGGTGGTCAGGACCTCGCGGTCACCGCGGTCGGCCATCTCGAGCTGGTGGGTCTTGGCCACCTCGTCGCAGACCCGGATGCAGCGGGTGCAGAGGATGCAGCGCTCTTCGTCGAGCACGATGCGCGGGCCGATGTCGACCACCTTGGCCTTCTTGACCTTGATGCCGTCGTTGCGCGCCAGCTTGGCGTCCCAGTCGAAGTAGTGCTTCTGCAGCAGGCACTCGCCGGCCTTGTCGCAGATTGGGCAGTCGATCGGGTGGTTGACCAGCGTGAACTCGAGCATCTGGCGTCGGACGTCCAGCGCGCGCGGCGA
>CAYTTF010000165.1:0-10056 GCA_964440665.1 uncultured Myxococcales bacterium
GTCGACCCACTCGCCGGACGCAGACGGGCCGGCGCGCGACTGGAGGCGGGCGGCCAGCTGCGCAGCGCAACGGTTGTCCGCGCGCCGCTCGTCTCAGCCAGGTTCGGCATCTGGACGACGACGGGCTCTCCGGCGGTCGTCGCGTTCGGCGCCGGCGCAGCTTGAACATGCACAACCGGAGTGGGCGGGATCGGCGTCGCGACGACCCGGGCCGGCGCGACTGGCTCCGAGGCCGGTGCGGCCGGCGGCGCGGCCGGCTCGGGTTCCCGAGCTGCGACATCGTGCTCGCTCGCGCGCGGCCGAGCGCTATCCACCATGACAGTCGTGACGATGCCGCACGCGAAGGCGATCAGGCAGATGCCCGCCAGGCTGGTCCGCGAGAGGACGACCTCCGTGATCGACGCCGGCGCGGGCGATGAGACTGGCGTCATTCCGCCCATCCGCGAGATCCGGTCGGTCCGGTACACCGGGACCCCGACCGGTACAGCTTCAAATTTATTTTGCGGCGTCGGCGTGGCGCCGCTTTTCGACTGGAACTTCCGCCGCCCCACCGACACCGGTCCACCTTCAGATGCCTGAAACACTCTTCGTACCCTCCTCTTGCGACCTCAACATAAACCGGAAATGGTCAAGGAGGTATGTCGATTGTGCACATTTCTGGTGAAAGTCTCACTTTGAGTCGCGGGGCGTCGCCAGGAAGCGGGCGACGAGGCGGCAGGCGGCAAGCGAGGCGGCTCGGTGGTGTTCCCGCCACTCGCGGTGCCCGGCAGGTCCGACCCGATTCGCCACGCCAAGAACGGCGGCGAACTCGATGCCGGCGGCGGCCGCCGCGCGTGCGACGGCGAAAGCCTCCAGGTTCTCCATCGTCGCGCCGGTCGCGGCGACGATCTGGCGGCCGAGCTTCGCCGATCGGGTGATCGCCATCGGACAGGCGACCGGGTCCGCCGGGCGGCTGGGTCCGCGCGCACAGGCGGCGAGCGCCGCGCGAAGGCGGTCCGACGTCTGGGCGACGACCACCACCGGCTCAGGCAGATAGCCCTCGCCGCGCAGCGCCGCGGTCGAGACGCCGTGAAGCTCGCCGGCAAGGGCGACGGTTCCGATCGCGGCGGTCAGCCGTCCGCGTGGGTAGACCCCCGCTGTCCCGACGAATATGACCCGGCCGGCCCGGGCGCCGGCGATGGTGCGCGTGGCGCCGATGCCCGCGTCGATCGCGCCAACGCCGACCGTCGCCATCTCGACGCCGCGGGCGGCCGCGGCGAGAGCGCGAAGCGGGGCGATTTCCGGCTCGAAGGCCGAAACGACCAGGGTGCGGGCCACGTCGGGTGCGCCGACTGCTTCAGCGGCGATCGTTCAGCTTGGCGAGCAGGCGCAGGATCTCGAGGTAGAGCCAGACCAGCGTCATCAGGAGCGCAAAGGCGCCGTACCACTCCATGTACTTGGGCGCGCCCAGCTTGGCGCCCTGCTCGATGAGGTCGAAGTCGAGCACCAAGTTCAGCGCCGCGACGCCCACAATGACCAAGCTGATCCCGATACTGAGCGGGCTCGATGAATTCATGAAGGAGACGTTGACGCCGAAGAAACCCAGCACGAAGGAACCGAGGTAGACGATCACGATCGCGCCGGTCGCGGCGATGACGCCACGCTTGAAGCCCGCGGTCGCCCGGAGGGCGCCGGTCCGGTAGGCAACAAGCAGCGTGAGAAGAACCCCGAAGGTCAGCGCCACCGACTTGATGGCGATGCCCGGATAGCGGAGCTCGAAGAGCGCCGAGATGCTCCCCAGCACCAACCCCTCACAGGCGGCGTAGATCGGCGCCGTCACAGGCGCCCAAGTCTTCTTGAAGATCGTCACCATCCCGATCACGAATCCGCCGATGCCGCCTACCCCCAGCCAGGGGAGCAGCAGCTCGGGATTCCGCGAGTCGAAGAAGAGCTTCCAGGGCCAGATCGCCGTGAAGATCAGGACGGCCAGCAGGATGGCTGTCTTGTCGACAGCGCCCTGGATGGTCATCGCGGCGGCGTCCGGCCTGGCGCCCGCGGCGTCATTCACATTGGCGCCCGCGGCACGCGCGCCGACGAAGCCGCCGAACGACTTGGAGGAGAGGGCGGGATTGGAGGTCTTGAAGGCTGTTTTCATGGCGCGCGGATTCTAGCGCAAACCTCGAGCACAGGCCCGTCCGCGCGCCGGCGCCGAGATCTCACGGCGGGTTGGGGATCAGATCATCGACCAGCACGTTGACGATCGTATTCGTGAGCGCAGCCGCGTGTGTCATGCCGAGGCCGATCGCCTTGGTGGTGCCGACCGTTCCGTTGAGCAGGTTGTCCGCGGTGATGGGGTCGAGCGGCTGGTCCAGCTGCGTGCCGTCGATGGAGACGATCTCGTCGCCCGCCACGATTCCCTGGTTCGCGGCGTCGGTCCCCGGGTAGACCACCCCCGCGTTGTAATAGTGCTGGCTGGTCAGGGGCGTGCCGCCGAGCCCGATGCCGACGCGCTGAAACTCGTCGACCCAGGTCTCGGTCGCGTAGCGCTGCAGATGGAGCTGCCCGTGCGGGTAGTCGATGGTCACCAAGAAGTTGCGCAAGAAGCTTCCCCCCAGCAGACCGTCGAGCTGATACCCGAGCTCGCCGCCGATTTCGTCGAGGAGCGCGTCCGGTGGGTCCCCGGCCGCGTTCATGATGGTCATCACCGGCACGTTGGTCACCGTCTCGCCGCCGATCGTGATGGTCCTGGCGCGGGTGACCGCGGCGTTCGATCCGCCCAACACGGTCGTGATCTGGAACCCCGGAAGCTGGGGGCGGCCGTCGGCGATGAGCATGTCGTAGACCGAGCCTCGCACCGAGACCTCGCTGGCGCCGGTGTCGAGCAGGAAGTGGAACTGGTGGGCGGCGTCGGTCCCGTCGATGTTCAGGGTCAACGGAATACGCGTCGGCGGGATCGTGACCGCGGGCGACATCACCTTGTCGCTGAGCGCGATGGTGGCGGTGCCGCCGCTCTTGAGCGTGAACGGAATGGCCGCCCCGGGGGTCTCGACGCCGTCGGGCTCCATGCCGCTATCGCCGAGGCGGAAGGCGTCCATGGGATCGGCGTAGTTGAGCTGGACCGAGAACTGGCTCATCACGTTGCCGCCCAGGATGCCGCCGAAGCCGAGCGAGGTCATCATGGCATCCGACAGCTTGAGCGCCGGAATGTTGTCCAGCGTGAGGACGATGGCGCCGCTCTTGTCGACCAGGCCGAGGTTGATATTCCCCGTGATGTCGGCGTTTGTGGCCGGCCCGGGCATGTTGAAGAAGCTTGGGTCGATCAGGACCACCGGGGAGCCGGTGTCGATGAGCATCCCGAAGGCCAAGCCCGCCTGGAGCTCGGGGGTGCCGTTCAGCGCCGCGTTGGCGAACACCAGATTGGTACCGACCACCGCCGACGAGGGGCTGCCGAGCATTCCCATGGTGGCGTATCCCGAGCTTCCGCCGCCGCAAGAGGTGGCCAGGATTCCGAGCAGACCGCCGAGCCATACTAAGCGAGAATTCATCCTGGGATTCATCCTGGGATCTTCGGCCCAACACCGCTCGAAGGCAATCGATTGTGGCCCGCCGGACGCCTCGAAATCATGTGCTAGTGTTCGTGCTCACAGCACGCTCCACGACAAACGCGGAAGGAGTCACAATGAGTCTCGTCACCAAGAAGGCCCCGGAATTCACCATCGACGCAGTGGTCGGCGACGGGGACTTCAAGAAAATTTCGCTGTCCGATTACCAGGGGAAGTACGTGGTCCTCTTTTTCTATCCGGCAGATTTCACCTTCATCTGTCCGACGGAGATCCAGGAGTTCTCGCGGCGCCATGAAGAGTTCAAGGCCGCCAACTGCGAGATCCTCGGCTGCTCGACGGACTCCAAGCACTCGCACAAGGCCTGGATCAAGAACGGCCTCGGCAAGCTGAACCACCCGCTCTTGGCAGACTTCAACAAGACTATCGCGCGCGACTACGACGCGCTCATGGGCGACACCGGAATGGCGTTGCGCGCGACGATCATCATCGACCCGCACGGCGTCGTCCAGCAGGCCTCCTACAACGCCGATCTCCTCGGGCGATCGGTGTCGGAGACGCTGCGGATGGTCCAGGCGCTACAGACCGGCGAACGCTGCCCGGTCGAGTGGAAGCCCGGATCGAAGACGCTCGGCAAGGGATAAAGCCCCGCCGCTACAGGCGGCACTTCTTTGCGCGCGGGCGGGGAGCGTTTATTCTCGCGCGGTGAGGTCGCCGCTGAGTGTGGTCGCCATCGGCGCCGTGGCGACGCTGGGCGCCTGTTCGCAGGGGCCGGTGCCGGCGGATCCCAAGCTCTGGACGCTGTTCGACGTCCAGGCGCTGTACGGGGGCGGCGCGCCCGCGACGCATGGCCTGGCGCCGAACGACGGGTTGCCGGGCGGGATACCGCTGGGGCAGCTGCTCGATCCGTCGATGGGCGCATCGGCGCTGGTGGGCCGCAACGCCTGGGACGAGGACTACCAGACCACCTACGTCACGACGGAGGTCTGGTCGAATTTCGATCGGGTCTGGATGCAGCCGGCCTATGTGCCGGTGACCGGCTGGCCGGGGGGGACGCCGCAGCCACTCGACGCTGGGACCACCTTGCGTCCGATCTTCAGCGTCGGACCGCACAGCGGGTTCTACAGCCCTTTTTGGCAGATCGTATATGCCGACGTTCCCGCCGGGACGCCGCCGGGCTCCGTCACCTCGGCGCGCCAGATCCTGGACGCCGGCTATCCCCTGACGCCCAGCGAAGGACGCACCATGCCGCTCGCGCCGGACGGGATCACGGGCGGCGGGAATTCCGGAACTGGATGGGTGGATGGCGCCCCCATCTCGTTTCTCGATTTCGGGACGGCCACCTTCAGCTGGGACGCGGAGAACGTCGTCCGGGAGCTCCCTCTTTTCGTCTTTACGGTGGTCGGCGAAGACGGCCAGGCACAGGTGCTCTCGGACATGCCGAAGGTGCTCGGAACGACGCCGCCTGGATTGGGGGGAGGCCCGCCGCCGAACATTGGTCCCGCCGGGGGACAACCGCGCTATTCGGCTTTCTGGCGCATCTATACGGTCGCCGTGCCGCCGTTCGCGACCATCTTCGCTCCCGTCGGAACCCCCCTCGCGATGGCCCTGGCCGGCCTGCCAAACGGCCGGTCTGATCGTTATCCCGCCGAGATTGCCAACGCAGATCCAACCGTCATCGCGCCGTACCTGGGGCGGGTGACCGTCGACCCGATCGATTCGGCCACCGGACTGCCCGACTGCTTCGCCACGCCCACCAGTCTGGCGGGTTGCCACTGGATCGAGGTACAGGCCCAGCTGGAAGCGAATCTGGACGCCTCGACCACCCAAGCCACGGGCATCACCGTCACCTGCCCGGTCATCGAGGCGATGGCGACACCGGTCGTGCCTCTGTGAGGACGCTCCGGTGGGCGTCGATCGGTTTTCTGCTGGGACTTCTTGGTCTCGGCACGCGCGCCTTGGCGCAGGTGCCACCGGCGCCGGTGCCGCCACCGGTGCCGCCGTCGGAGCCCGAGCCGGAGGGCGAGCCGGTCAACGACAGCGACGGGTACACGCCGCCGGCCGACGGCCAGGGCGCGGCGCCCCCGTTTTCGATCAACGGCTACATCGACGTCGGGTTCGCCAAGGCGCAGGGGAACGGCACCAGCTTCGCGCCGGGCGACCAGAGCGTGCCGGCCGACTACGGCGTCGACACCTTCGCGCCGGCGGTCAACTCGCGCGGCGATGTGGCCTCGACCGATTCGGGCGGCCGGTTCGTCAACGGGTTTCTTCCCCGCCAGGTGGGGATCGGCGGGCGGCCGTCGTTCCTGCTCAACACGCTGGATGTCGACCTCAAGTACGCGCCGTCGTCGGCGCCGTTGATGGTGTTCTCGCGCGTGCAGTTTCTGCCGCGATTCACGGGCAGCGGCGACGACACGCGCGTCTACGTCGAGCAGGCCTTCGGCCGGCTGGTTCCCTTCGACAGCCAAGAGCTGGCGCTCAGCGCCGGGAAGTTCGATTCGGTGTTCGGGATCGAGTACCTGGACAACCAAGCCAACATTCGCACCGGCGTGACGCCGTCGCTGGTGGCGCGCTACACCACCGGTCAGTCGGTCGGCGCCAAGCTGTTCTACCGGATCCAGATCGCGCCCCTGTGGTCGGCGGTGAGCCTCAACGTCGCGGGCACCAACAGCGGCAACTTCGTCGAGGCGCTGCAGCCGCCCGACGCGAGCCTGAGCGGCGAGCCGGTCGGCAGCGGTCGCCTCGGCTACGAGCTCAACGCCCCCGTCCTCCAGGCCAAGCTCGGCGCCTCGGGGATGACGGGGCCGCGCAACGATCAGGGCGATCAGTCGGCGCGACAGAAGGCCTTCGGTCTCGACGCGCGCGTCTCCGCGTTCGGCGTCTACCTCAACGCCGAGTATGTCCACGTCAACGAAGGGCAGGGCGGGCCGAAGACCACGTCGATCGGAAACTTCCCGCTCTCGTCCGCCTTCGGCGTGCGCGGGGGTTACGTCCAGCTCGCCTACGCGTTGCCGCTGGCGGCCGGTCCGTTGCACAAGGTGACGGTGTACGCGCGCTACGACCGGCGGCATGCCTGGTTCGACGGCTTCACGCCGATCACCGTCGATCGACTGACCGGCGGGTTGCGCGTCGATCTGTGGGACCTGGTGATCTTGAAGGCGGAGTATCTAGACAACCGGGAGCTGTCGGGCGCACCGACCGTCGCCAACAACGTCTTCACCAGCTCTTTGGTGTATAGCTGGTGAAGATGAAGCTCGGCCGCAGCTTATTCGGCGCGTTCGGACTGCCACTCGTCCTGCTGTCGGCCCTGGCCACGCCGGCCGCCGCAGCGACGCCGGACACGCGCGGATGGCTGGGCGAAGAGCTGCCGCTGCCGCTGGCCGTGCGCACCCCGCAGGACCTAGCGGTGAAGGCCGCGGCGGAGAAGCAGTACCTCATTTTCAATCTCCTCGCGGGCGGCAAGCTGGCCTGGGACGCGGGAGATTTCGCCACCGCCGCCACCAAGTGGGAAGCGCTCTTGCGCGTGCATCAACTGGATCCCGAGATCGAACGGACCATCCGGCCGATGGCCCGCGACGCGCGTGGCCGCGCCGGCGGTCAGCCGGCTGCCGCCCCCTCTGCGAACGAGGCAGCCGGGGCCGCCGCGCCGTCTAGCGCGCTGGCCCCCGCGGCCGCGACGGCGACCGCGCCGGCCGCGCTCCCCACTCGGATCGTCGGCGTGAGCGGCTCCGTTTCGGGCGGCGGTGCGCAAGGACCCGGCGGCGCGGTGATCTGGCTCAAACGGACCGGCGGCGAGACGCCGCGTCCCGCGCCGGCGCACGGCAAGGTGATCACCCAGCGGAACAAGGCCTTCGTTCCGCGCGTGCTGGTGGTGCCCGTCGGCAGCAAGGTCGTGTTCCGAAACGAGGACGCGATCTTTCACAACATCTTCTCGCTGACGAAGCCCAACGAGTTCGACACCGGCCTCTACAAGCAGGGGGCGAGCTATACGCAGACCTTCAAGCACCCGGGCGTCGTCCAGCTGCTCTGCAACATCCACGCGTCGATGTTGGGGTTCGTCTACGTGGTCGACTCGCCGTATTACGCGCAGGCCGACGGCACGGGCGCCTTCACCATCAAGGGCGTGCCGCCCGGCGAATACGAGATCGAGGTGTGGCACGAGAACGCGTCGCAGCCGACGGTGGAGCACCTGACCGTGGGCCCGGGCGGCTCGCGCGGCGTCGCCTTACGGATCGGGGGCGACAAACGCCCGCCGCAGTTCCTGCCCGACAAATCGGGCAAGCCGCGGCAATCGCACCTGGGCTATTGAGCCCGCGCCCCTCAGCTTCCTTTTAGGTAGCTCACCGCTTCGGCGGCGGCGGCCTCGAACGGGTCGAGGTGTCCGGGGAAGAGGTGCGTCGCGCCGTCGACGATCCAGAGGCGTTTGGGTTCGGCCATCTCCCGCACGGCCGCCTCGATCGCGGCCCGGCCCCCGAATTCGTCGTCGGAGGCCTGAACGATCGCCTTCGGTTTCGGGCAGGTCGTCAGGAACGAGTAGTCGAACATCTTGAGCGCCAGACCGACGCCCAGCAGCTTCACGACGTCCGCCTCGCGCGCGCCCACGGTGAGCCCCACCCGCGCGCCGAACGAAAACCCCGCCATCCAGATCGGCAGCGTCGGATATCGGTTGCGCAAGAACGCCAGCGCGTCGCGCGCGTCGTCCTCCTCGCCGACGCCTTCGCCGTAGCGACCCGTCGAGGCGCCCACGCCCCGGAAGTTGAATCGCAGCGTCGCGAGGCCGCCGTCGGTCAGCGCCTTGGCCGCCCGGTAAACCACGTTGTTGTTCATGGTTCCGCCATATAAAGGATGCGGGTGGCAGACCACCGCCGCGGCGACCGGCTGGGGTGGCTCGCGCAGCACCGCCTCGAGCCCCCCGTGGGCGACCG
Organism: uncultured Myxococcales bacterium; assembly: GCA_964440665.1. GTDB lineage: Bacteria > Myxococcota_A > Polyangia > Fen-1088 > Fen-1088 > JADGRB01. Next base: position 8,465 of record CAYTTF010000165.1, read on the forward strand.
GGATCACGATCCGACCCGACGGCGGCAGCGGTTCGGTCGGCGGCATGGGCTCACAGCTTAGCATCGCGCGGCTGGCGGACTGGGAGGGCCAATTGGAATTTGAAGTCCGGTAGACTGGCGGCAGAGAAGCAATAGCGGGGACCCGCGATCGGGACCCAATTGTTTCAGAGGAGGCCCGCATGTCCTTCCCGTTCAAAGTCTCCGCGCCGTCTTCGACGGCCGTCTCGGCGTTCGCAGCCTGGCTGGCGATCGGCGGGGTGTCGGCGTGCGCGCCTCAGGACCCCGGCGTTTCTACCGAGTCGGTCACCCGCGCGGCCACCGCCACCCCGAACAAGGTCGACATCCTGTTCATGGTCGACAATTCGTCGTCCATGACGTCGATGCAGCAGAAGATGCTGGCGCAGATTCCGACGTTCATCCAGGTCCTCCAGACCCTCCCCGCGGGGCTGCCGGATATCCACCTCGCGGTCGTGTCGTCCGACATGGGCGCCCCGAGTGATCAGGGCCCCGGGATCGGTTGCAGCCAGAACGGTGGCGACGATGGCAACTTCTTCTTTACGCCCCGGGGGACGTGCACCGCCACCACCCTTGCGCCGAACGCGACCTTCATCATGGACGACGCGACGGGCGCCAGGAAGAACTTCACGCTGTCGGACCCCGTGGGTCTCGCGACCGTCTTTCAGTGTATCGCGTTGCTCGGGCAGAGCGGTTGCGGCTTCGAGCACCAGCTGGCTTCGGTGGCCCGCTCACTGGGAGCCGACGGCCAGCCTCCGCCCGCGGCGAACGTCGGCTTTCTGCGCGACGACGCGGAGCTGGCGATCGTCATGTTGACCAACGAGGACGATTGCTCCGCGCCCGCGTCGGCCTCGCCGCTGGCCATTTACTCGTTGAACGGCGGCATGCAGAACCTCGCGAATCCGGAGGGACCGATCGCCAACTACCGGTGCAACGGCGGTCCGCTCGGTGGGCACCTCTGCGTCGATCCGAGCGGCCCGACCCCGACCTCGCTCCAGCAACCGCCTCTCGATCCGCCCGCGGACGCGACGACGGGAGATCCGCGGACGCTGACCCTGACGAACTGTGAGTCGAACGAGACCAGCTCGAGCGGTTTGATCCCCGTCGGCTCGTTGGTTGCGGGCATCAAGGCCCTCAAAGCGAACACGAGCTCCGACATCGTCGTGGGTGCCATCGTGGCCCCGGCGACGCCTTACGTGGTCCAGTGGCTCCCCAGTCCGGGACCAGTTACCGCCGAGCTGTGGCCGTCGGTGGAGCACTCCTGTGGGCCGACCGCCGACCAGAGCTTCGGCGATCCATCGGTCCGGATCAGCCAGTTCGTCCAGGCGTTCGGTGACAGCGGCGTCATCGGATCGATCTGCGACGGCAGCTTCCAGCCGACGTTTCAACTCATCGCGAACAAGATCGGGGCACATCTGGCCGGGGGTGGCGCTGGAACCGGCGGCCAGAGCGGTCAAGGCGGTACCGCGGGGCCGGCGGGACAAGGTGGACAAGGTGGAGGCGGACAAGGCGGCCAAGGTGGAGGTGGACAAGGTGGACAAGGGGGACAAGGTGGACAAGGCGGCCAAGGTGGATCG
>CAYTTF010000166.1:0-10015 GCA_964440665.1 uncultured Myxococcales bacterium
TCCACCGGGGCCTCTGGGTCGTTCTGAGCACCGAAGATGCGGGCTCTCAGGGCTTCCCGCTGGACTTCACGATCCCGAATCGTGGACTCGATGGTCATGGCCTGAAGCTGATGCCGAATGGTCGCCGGCGCTAGGCTTTGAATCTTGGTAATCGCTCTCCCCGCTCGAGCTCCCGGGCGGCAGGGGCGTCGTCGGGCTGAGCGCCACGCGATTTCTTCCCGCGTGCTTCGCCGCGTACATCGCGGCGTCCGCCGCCTCCACCAGCAGGCGCGGTGTAGGTGTCGCGTCCGCCGAGAATCCGGCGACGCCGAACGAGGCCGTGATGCCCGCCATCACCCCCGAGCTGAAGTGGTGTTCGATTTGCTGGCGAACCCTCTCCGTGAAGAGCATGGCGTCTTGCGCGCGGGTCTCGCGCAGGAGGATGCAGAACTCTTCGCCCCCGTACCGGTAGGCGCTGTCGGTGGCGCGCAGGCAGCCGGAGATGACGTCGGCCACCTGCTGCAGGGCCGTGTCGGCTTGCGGATGCCCATGCGCATCGTTGAATTCTTTGAAATGATCGACGTCCAGCATCACGAAGGACAGCGGACTTCCGTAGCGCGCGGAGCGCTTGCACTCGGCCTGGATGTCTTCCTCGAAACGGCGGCGGTTGAAGAGCCGCGTCAGAGCGTCCATGTGGCTTCGCTCTTCGATGACTTCATGCAGACGCGCCGATTCGATGGCGGTGGCCGCGTGGGTGGCCAGCGTCTCCAAGACCTCGACGACCTGGGTCGTCGCGACCTTCGGCTCGTCGTTGCGCGCCTCGAGCGCGCCCACGATCCGCGCGCCCACGACGAGCGGCACCGCGATCGCGCACACCGGCCCGATGTTGCTGTCGCTGAATCGCACCCGACCGGCGGCACCCTCGAAAGTGATGCGCCCAGATCTGGCCGCGCGGCCCGCCACCCCCTGTCCCATCTCGATGCTCAGTGCTCCCGTCTCCTCGGCCTCCACCAGTCGCTTCTGGTCGGTGTCCATGAGCCACACGATGACGCGCGTGTAGCCACCGACGGCCGCGGTGCTCTCCCGCACGGCCCCCACGACGTAGGCGAGGTTGAGGCTTTCGGAGAACTCGCGGCTGGCGTCGAGAATCAGGCGCAACTGGAGCGAGTGCTCGCGGAGCGTCTCGTCACGAGACACCGCGGACTCTCTGGCAGCGGCGAGCGCGCGCACCATTTCGTTGAGGCCATCCGCGAGCTCGGCCAGCTCGCGCGGGCCGGCGCCCTCGACGGTCGTCTCCAGCTGTCCGTCTCGAATGTGGCGTATGTGACGCAGCAACGCGGCGACGGGAACGACGATGGCGGCGTGCAGCGCGCGATGCTGTTGCACCGCCAGTAAGAGCACCGCGAAGAACACCGCCAGCTCGAGCGTGATGCCGGCGGCGATCACCCGCTGCTCGCGCTGCGACAGGACGTCGCTGTGCTGATTGAGGGTGTCGGCGAACGCCGCTTGCACGGTCCGGTAGGCGTCGAAAAGCGTCTTGCCCTCTATCATCGAGGGACCCACCGCGGCGGGCGGCGTGGTGGCCGCAGGTTTGGCCCACCGCTCGTGCCAACGCTCCTCGGCCAGACGGGTGCCCAGCATCGCCGCCGCCAGCTCGGGGACGGCGCCGGCGGTTGTGGCCAAAGTCTTGTTGGCCCGTGCCAGCGCAACCTCCGCGCGTGCGTAGCCTTCGAGCGTGCGAACGTCGCGGGTGGCGAGGTACGAGCGCAGGCCGATCTCTTCGTCGAGCATCGCCGCGTTGGCGGCGCTCTCGCTTCTCACGGCCAGCCGGCTCCGCACGAGACCCGGTGTCAGCCACGCCCGGCTGGCAGCGAAAGCCAACGCCGCCACGATGAAGGCCCCAGCGACCAGCGTGCCGAAGAACTTGAATGCCCCACTCAGCTGCTGAGCCAGGGTGCGATCTTCTGGAAGGAGATTCACATGCGTCTACCAATCGGCCCTTGATCCATAAGGCGGCATACAGGCAAGACAAGGCGCGACCACCCCGGGGAAGCCACCCATTGTCTAAAAGATGAGTAGTTTGAGCGGGTGACCGACGATTGCAGCTCAGACGTCATGCAGGCGGATGAGCTGATGCCAACGAGCGGAGTGAGGACAGGGCGAGGGTGAATCAAAGGACCCTCCTCATCGTCGACGATGACGCCGACATGAGAGAGTCGTTGGGTGACGCCCTGACGGACGAAGGCTATCGGGTGGTGCTGGCCTCGAACGGCCGGGAGGCGCTGGGACTGCTACCGACCTTGAAACGGCCTTGCGGCATCATCCTCGACTTGACCATGCCGGTCATGAGCGGCCCCGAGTTTTACCAAGCGATGCAGGCCACGGCTGCCTGGACCGACATCCCGGTGGTGATCCTGACGTCGGATCCCTCCCGCGTCCCGAGCGGCCTGCCCGTGATGAAGAAGACCGTCGGTCTCGAGCAACTGCTGGCGACGGCGGCCGCGCTTTTCTAGCTGTGCGCGATCTGCTGGAATGGCCGAGAGTCTGTCGGCAGGTCGATCGAGCTGCGTGACCTGGCGTTCCAGACGGGCGGTCGGCGAGACCGCGGCCGACCGCCATCGAGTCTGGCAGAATCGGCCACCATGACTTCTCGAAGCGACAAGGGCGATTCCGATCCCTGGCCGCGCCTCGATGTCGGCGGCCGCGCCGAGACCAGCCAGTCGTTGCTCTTGTGGGGGCAGATCCTCGGCAAGACGCGGCTGGCGCTCTCCCCGATGGTGAACCACTGGTGGCAAGTCCCGCTGATGGTGACGGCCCGAGGCCTCTCCACCACGCCGATGCCGATCGGCGACCGGGTGCTCGACATCGAGCTCGACTTCATCGACCACCGGCTGGTGGCGCGCACCAGCGACGGCGCCGTAGAGTCGATGAGCCTCTGCGACCAGGCGCTCTCGGGATTCCACGCCGAATATACGCGGTGCCTCACCAAGCTCGGCGTGTCGGTGACCATCAACCCGATCGCGGTGGAGATGGTGGACCTCGTGCGCCTCGATCGGGACGCGCGCGTCTGCCGCTACGATCCCGGCTGGGCCAATCGTTTCTTTCGCGCGCTGATCCAGGCCGACCGGCTGCTGAAGGAGTTTCGCGGGCGCTTCGTCGGCAAGGCCAGCCCGGTTCATTTCTTCTGGGGCGGCTTCGATCTGGCGGTGACCCGTTTCTCCGGCCGCCGCGCCCCTCTGCATCCGGGCGGCATTCCCCACATCGCCGATCGGGTGATGCAGGAGGCGTATTCGCACGAGGTGAGCAGCGCCGGGTTCTGGCCCGGCGATGCCCGATTTCCGGAGCCAGCCTTCTACGCCTACGCCTATCCAGCGCCGGCCGGTTTCGCCGACGCCGCCGTTGGTCCCGCCGCAGCCCGCTACGAGCCCACGCTCGGCGAGTTCTTGCTCCCATACGCCACGGTCCGCAGCGCGCCGGATCCGTCGGCGGATGTGCTGGCCTTCTTGCAGAGCACCTACGAGGCGGCCGCGGATCTCGGGAAGTGGGATCGCGCGCGACTCGAACGCGGTCCCTGACAGTCGCTAGCAAACCGCCCTCACCATCGACAGCGGCTGGCGTCTGGTCGCCACTTCGTGAGCCGATAAACGCCCCGACTCGGTCGCCCGACGCACGGCCAACCTCGCGTGCGCTCTTGTTTGTCATACTTCGACCATCTCCATGGCCAACCGACTACGAAAAGCGGCCCTTCCCCTCGCCGGCGTTCTGCTCGCCGGCGGCCTCACCTGGCGATACGCGCGCGGCGGAGACGGCGTGCCGCTCCCCTCGCCGACCGCGGACAGCGCGCCCGCGTCCGGCAAGCCCGGCCTCAAGACCGTCGTCTTCGCCGGTGGCTGCTTCTGGGGCGTGCAGGCCGTCTTCCAGCACGTCAAGGGTGTCGCCGACGCCACCTCCGGTTACTCGGGCGGCGCGGCCTCGACCGCCAAATACGATCTCGTGAGCACCGGCGACACCGGCCACGCGGAGTCGGTGAAGGTGATCTTCGATCCGGCGCAGATCTCCTACGGCCAGCTGCTGAAGGTGTTCTTCTCGGTCGCGCACGATCCGACCGAGCTGAACCACCAGGGCCCGGACGACGGCACGCAGTACCGCTCGGCGGTCTTCTTCACCGGCGCGGATCAACAACGGATCGCCGAGTCGTATGTCCAGCAGCTGGACCAGGCAAAGGTGTTCCACAATCCGATCGTCACGCAGATCGTCCCGCTACAGGCGTTCTATCCCGCCGAGGGCTACCACCAGAACTACGCGCGGCTGCACCCGGACAATCCGTACATCGTCATCAACGATGCCCCCAAGGTCGCGCATCTGAAGAAGCTGTTCCCGCAGATCTATAAAGAACCCTGACGGCCGGCTGGTGCACCGGCGCCGACAGGTCGGGACATCATAGCGTCACCCCTCACTGAAACGGATCCTGCCAGGGGTTCCGCACCGCCGGCGCCGTGGTCGCGCGCGCGGGCGTCGTCGCGGGCGCGGTCGCGGGGGTCGGCCCGGCCGGCGCGCGATGGGCAGCGACCCGCCGTTGCGCCGGGTGCTTGGGCGCGCGGACGGGCACGCGGCGGCGGGGCGCGCTCGCCGCGCGGTTGTCGTGAGCGATGTCGGCTGGAGCGGCCGGCACCGGCACCGCCACGGGCGCCAGCGCGGGCATCGGCGCTACCGCCGGTCCTTCCTGCACGTCGACGGGCGCCGGAACGATCGCTGCGGGGAGCTGCTCCACGACGGGAGCGGGCAGCGGGACGCCGAGAGTCTCGGCCTGCTTGCCGGTCTGACCCCCGGTCTGGAACATGAGCGACGGGGCGGCTCTCGGACGCGGCAGCATGAGCCCCGCCGCGGCGACCAGGCCTAAGAACGCGACGCCGCCGGCCACCTTGAGCCAGCTGCGTTTGGGCGGAATGACGTCGACGACGGACCCCGGCGCGGACCGATCCCCGGCGTCGCTGGCCGGATCGTCGTGGTTGCCGACGTAGAGCGATACGGTGGCACCACCCGTCTGCGAGTCGATGTTGGCCACGGGGCTGAATATTCCGGTGACCTTGTGGGTTCGCTCTCCCCCAATCGCCAGCGCTGCGCCGGCGGCGGCCTTCCAGCCAGCGAGATCCCGCGCGAAGAGCCGCTTCATCTGTGCGGCGAGACCGGCCGGGCTGAATCCTTCACTCGCGTACGCGTGCCGGTGCAGGAGCAACGCCATCTCGCGCGCATCGGCAAATCGGTCCTCGGGGTCCTTCTGCAGCGCCCGCATCACGATGCGCTCGAGGCGCGGCGAAACGCCCGCCGCCCGCGGCAGGCGGGGGACGGGCTCGTCGACGATGGCGCGCATGGTTTCGAGCTCCGCCTCGCGGCGAAACAGGCGGCGCCCGGACAGCGCCTCCCACAGCACCGCGCCGAGCGCGAACACGTCCGAGCGTCCGTCGACCGCGCCGCCCGAGGCCTGCTCAGGCGACATGTACTCGATCTTGCCCTTGAGGCCGCCGGGGACGGTCTCGGTCAGGCGACCGAGGGCGCTCGCGATTCCGAAGTCGATCACTTTTACCGCGCCTTCGAAGGAGACCAGGATGTTCTCGGGCGAGACGTCGCGATGAACGACGTTGAGCGGGTGTCCTTCGACGTCCTCCAGACCGTGCGCGTATCCCAACCCGTCGGCCGCTTGCCCGACGATGAACGCCGCCTCGGCGTGCCCGAGGGGGCTCTTACGATGGGCGGCCTTGCGCAGGAGCGCCGACAGCGGCTTGCCCTGCACCGGCTCCATCGCCAGGAAGTAGCCGTCGCGATCGCGACCGACCTCGATGATCCGCACCACGTTCGGGTGGTCGAGCAGCGTTCCGATGCGCGCTTCGTCGAAGAACATCCGGACGAACTGTTCGTTCGACGACAGGTGCGGCAGGATCCGCTTGACGACCACCAGCGAGTGCAGACCCGGCAGCTCGCCGCACACCCCCAGGTAAGCCTCCGCCATGCCCCCCTTAGCGAGCCTACCGATCAGCTGGTACCGGCCGATCCGGCGTGGAAGCCCCTGGTCGGTCTCTAATTGACGATTAGTATAAGTAAGCTGGAGCACTAGTTCTATCTATTGTATACCCATCCCGGACCCGATCGCGAGGGCTTTCTGAGGGTGACCCCCGCCCGCGTCAGCAGACCGATTCCTGCCGAGCGAGCGGGCTGCCTCGACGCGCTGCGCCGGACGTGCGGCTCGGATCGAAATCGATGGTATCGTCCCCGACCCTTGCGTCGTCGCTTGCTCACCTCGCTCGTCCTGCTGGCGTCCGTGCTGGTGGTGGCGAGCGCTCGGCCCGCCCTCGCCACCGATGGCAACCTGCTTGCCGGCCAGAACCCGTCGCGTGCATCCGGCGTCTCGAACGTCGGCCTTCTGACCGACGGCCAGAGCGCGTTCGAGGGCGAGGAGTGGAACAGCACCGTGGCGGCCGTGTTCGAGTCCGATCGCGCGTTCGTAGAATTCGACCTCGGCCGAAGCGCCAAGATCCGAGCCGCGTACCTTCAGGGCGACAACAACGATGAATACGTGCTGTCGATTTCCCAGGATCAGACCACGTTCATTCCGCTGTGGACGGCGGCGCCTCGCAGCGGGGCGGGCTTGCGCGACCGTTGGTCCGACCAATTGTCGGGCGAGGGGCGCTGGGTAAGGCTCGCCGTTCGCGGGGGAGATCACGCCTACTCGGTCTCCGAGCTGCAGCTCTTCGACGAGCCGCCGCCGACCATGCCACCTTTGCTGAGGCGCGTGCCCGGGCCTAGTCAATCCTCGCGAACGCGCACCAGCTTGCTCTATCTGGTCGCCGCCTTCGGGGCTTTCTTGTTCCTGGGCCACCGAGCGGCAAGGCCTTGGCACATCCTGATCGCGGCGTCGTTGCCACTGCTGGCCGCCGGCCTGGCGCTCCAGGCCATCGATAACGTTTGGCCGCTGGCTGCGCGCGAGGTGTCGTTCATCCGCGCGGCGGCCGCCGCCATTGCTCTGCTTGCGGCGATACGCAGCGTGGTTCTGGTCAGGCGCTGGCCCGCCCATCGCGGGGCGGTCACCGCCGCCTTGGCCACCAGCGCCGTCATGGCGTTCGCGGCCTTCTACAACATGGGGCGCCCGCAATTCTTCGATCACGCGCGGGGTCGTCCGGAGCTCGTGCACACCTACGACATGCGGGTCTATCAGCCGTTCGCCAAGTACTTCGCCGAGCTGCAATACGACGGGGTCTACCTGGCGAGCGTGCTGGCCTACGCGGAGGATCAGCGCGGCGGATCGCTGGCGTCCCTGGGATCACAGGACGTGCGCGGGCTGCTCGATCACCGCGTCCGGCACGTCAGCGAGGTGACGGACGAAATTCACGCGATCCGCATGCGCTTTTCGGACCAACGCTGGGCCGAATTCAAACAGGATCTGCGCTATTTCGAGGACGTGATGGGTCCGGAGTTCTTGTCGACTCTCACCGATCACGGTGCCAACGCCACGCCGGTATGGGTGTTCTTCGCGAGAATCTTGCTCGCGCACGGGCCCGCGTCCGAGGACCTCCTCGTCGTCTCGGGTCTGGTCGACGGAATGCTGCTCGTCCTACTGGCGCTCGTCTTGTGGCGGAGCTTCGGGCTGTGGCCGATGCTGCTCGCGATCACGGTGTTCGGCGCCAACGATCTCTACATGTTCGGCACGAACTGGTCGGGCGCCACTTTGCGACACGACTGGCTGGTGCTGCTTGGCTTCGGCGCGAGCGCTCTGAAGAAAGAGCGCTGGGTCGCGGCTGGAATATGCCTGGGCCTGTCGGCCATGATCCGATTCTTCCCCGTGGTGGCGCTGGTCGGCGTGGCGTTGCCGGCGCTGTGGGCGATCGGCGAGCGCTGGTGGCGAGATCGGAAACGGCCCGCTTGGAAGAGCTTGATGGAGGAGCACCCTGAAACCGTTCGGGTGCTCGTCAGCGCGGCCGCCTGCATGGTCGGCATGTTCTTGCTCACCGGCTTCCTGTATTCGTTCGCATCCTGGTTGAATTGGTGGCACAAGGTGACGCTGCTCAACCGCGACGTCGGCCTGAACGAAATCAGCTTGCGCGCACTGATCGCCGGAGTTGACGCCAACTCCGTGAATGCTCTGCGGGATCGCTTGGGCATCCTTATCGGCGCCCAAATCGGCTCAATCGCGTGCATCGCGGTGGCGGCCCGGCGCCGCCCGCTGCATGAAGCGATGCTGATCGCCATGCCGCTGGTGCTGGTGATCTCGAACCCGTCGAATTACTACAGTCACTTCGTGTTCCTCTTGGCGCTGCTCGCGAGCGTCGGCTCCCCCGAACGCGCCGCCGTCGGCAAGCCCGCCAGCCCGAACGGCGCGACCAACGCGCGCTCGCTCGACGTTCCATTTCACCGCGTGGCGGCCCCGCTTCTGGCGCTATGCATAGGCGGATATTGGGTGGCGCTCGATTCGGATCTCGAACGGCACTTCCAGGCTTCGACGGCGCTTTTGTTTCTGTCGCTCGGGTGGCTCTACAAGAACTTGTTGAGCGGAGCTCCGCAGGCCGAAGTCGCACGGACCGACTGATCGTGACCCCGAACGACGTCGCGCGGGCGCCCGCACGCGGAGTGAGGTTCGCCCTCACGGACTGACCGAGGCGCAGTCGCCGACCCGCGGTAACTTGTTCCGTTGGCCTTGGAGCGACTGATCGTTTGAGGTGCAGGTCTGACCGGGCGGCTTTTGCCGCACGAGCTGGGCCGCGTGGGTGAGGTACGCCTGTTGATCTGCTGCGTACCCGGCCGCGGCGGGGCCAGATCACTCCGCAGCGCCGCTTGCCGGTCGGCGGCTTCCCACGCCGCGCGCATCCCACTCACTCTGCGATTCGCGCGTCCCCTTTTTTGCTCACGCCCAATGGCCGCCTCGTGGACGGGTTACCCGGCAAGCGATGCGCTTTTGAGCCGCGGTCGTTTCACTGTGCCGGTGCTGCACACGATCCCGCTGTGCATACACCGCTACAGCAGACGCCCGTGCTGCAGGCCGTCTCGTCCGGCACGGCGACAGGCATCGGACAACCCGTCGCGGGCATGCACGCCCCCTCCGTGTGGCACTGCTCTGGGACCGGGCAAGTCACGGTGGTTCCACCGGAGCACGCACCCGCCTGACAGATCTCGCCCGTCGTGCAGGCGTTGCCGTCGTTGCAGCTCGTCCCGTTCGCCTTGGCGACAGGCGTCGGACAACCCGTCGCCGACACGCACGCCCCCTCCGTGTGGCAGGTGTCCGCGCCCGAGCAAGTCACCGCCGTTCCCGAACAGACCCCGCCCGAGCAGGCGTCGTTCATCGTGCACGCGTTTCCGTCGTCGCAGGTCGTGCCGTTGGCCTTCTTCGCGTCTGCCGGGCAAGCCGCCGACGTACCCGTGCAGATCTCCGCCACGTCGCACACGCCCACCGCCGCACGGCAGACCGTTGACGACGAGGCAAACGCGTCCGCGGGGCAGGCTGCCGCTTTCCCCGTGCAGTTTTCCGCCACGTCGCAGGCGCCCGCCGAGGCGCGGCAGACCGTCGACGAGGATGAGAACTTGTCCGCGGGGCAGGCCGCCGACGAGCCCGTGCAGTTCTCCGCCACGTCGCAGGCGCCCGCCGAGGCGCGGCAGACCGTCGACGAGGATGAGAACTTGTCCGCGGGGCAGGCCGCCGACGAGCCCGTGCAGTTCTCCGCCACGTCGCAGGCGCCCGCCGACACACGGCAGACCTTTGACGAGGCCGCGAATCCGTCCGCCGGGCAGGTCAGCGCGCTCCCGTTGCAGGTCTCGGCCACGTCGCAGGTCCCGGCGGACGCGCGGCAGCTCGTTCCGCTCGCTTTGGGCGAGCAAGTGCCGACCTTGCCGGTGATGGTGCAGCTTCCGCAGGCGTCGGTGCAGGCCGTGTTGCAGCAAACGCCCGAAACACATTGTTGGCTCGTGCACTGGGCGCTTGCGGTGCAGGTCTGACCGTTCGGCTTCTTGCCGCACGAGCTTATGTTGCCGTTCATCCCGCAGGAGTTCGGCG
>CAYTTF010000167.1:0-10001 GCA_964440665.1 uncultured Myxococcales bacterium
GGCGCTGGCGGCGCATCGGCGACGGGTGGCGCGAGCGCCGCTGGTGGCTCGGTAGCGACCGGAGGCGCTGGAGGCGCAGTCTCAAGTGGTGGCACTTCGGGCGCTGGAGGGTCGACACTGACATTGGCCCAGGCTTGTACAAAGAACTGTTCTCTTGGTAGTGGATTGGCCACTTGCTCCACCACAATGGATGTGTGCGTCCAGAACTGCCAAACGACGTTCGACAATACGTCCGCTGTCAATCCATCTTTGGGACGCTTGTACACAACGATGATGGTTTGTATCGCGACCAATCCATACTTCGCGACGGCCGCTGGCTTCATTTGCGCGAAACCAAACCGCGCTTTGAACAAGTGGTCTCCCGACGGTCCCCCCGACGCACCCTCAGACTGTGAGACGGCGATTTGTCTTTGGAACTGCGGCGACCCCGGGGATTCTGATCCCTATATCGACCTCCGCTGTACTTGCTCAAGTGTCTGATGCGTGATGATGGAGGGACTGTTCGGGAGATCGACACCGAACATTCCCCGCCAGCTTCGAGGGCCCCGGAAGATCGGGGCCGTCCTACCGCTTCCGGTCACGACCTCCCTGGCGACGAATCCAAGGCTGACCGCGCTTCTCCGTTCCGGATGATGGTGTTGCGGATGAAATGGGGCCGTCTCTTCGTTTCTTCCAGAATCGTTGCGATGTACTCGCCGACAATGGCGATCCCCAGAAGGTTCAGAGAGCCGAAGAAGAGTATGCAGAGGATGATGGTCGTCGCACCTTTGGGCGCCAGGCCCGGGTAGAGGAGGCGAGAGACGATCTGGCCCGCGCCCAGCAGGACGCTCAAGACAAATAGCACTGTGCCGAACAGGCTCAGCGCGCGCAGCGGGGTGTAGCTGAAAGAGAGGATCCCCTTCTTGGCCCAGCCGACGTTCTTCAGAAAGCTGTTGGTCGTGCGGCCAAACCGTCGTTTCGGGCGAACATAATCGACGCCGGTCTGTTTGAACCCGACGGACGCCCGGATGCCCCGCAGAAAGAAGTCCCGCTCGGGATGCTGGAGGATCGCGTCGACGGCTCGTCGGTCTATCAATGAAAAGTCCCCGGCGTCGTGGGGGATCGAGAGATACGATAAGGCGTCGTACAGACGATAGAAGACCTTGTAGGCGACGCGCATGAAGAGGGAGCCTTCGCGGCTGACGCGCCGTCCGTAGACGATGTCGAAGCCCTGCTTCCATCTGCCGACGAAATCGGCGATCAGCTCCGGGGGATCCTGGAGATCGCCGTCGAGCAGCACGCAGGCGTTCTTGGTCGCAATCTCCATTCCGCTGCGGAAAGCAGCCTGCGAGCCGAAGTTGCGCGAATGCGAGATGCCCACGACGTGCCGGTCACGGCCGCTCAAGGCACGGATGACCTCCTCGCTGTCGTCGGGGCTGTTGTCGTTGACGAAGATGATCTCGTGATCGATCTGGAGCTTGGTGAAGGTGTCCTTCAACCGTTCGTGCATGATGGGAATGGCTTGCGCGTCTTTGTAGCAGGCCACGACCGCGGAGACGCTGCGCACGCGGTCCAGGCCGAATTGCTTCGACGCGCGATGGTACCGGTCCCTGTCTTCGAGTCTCCGGTACCAGTCGGCGGTGCGACGCAACCCCTCTCGGAAGTCGGTACGTGCCTTCCAGCCCAGGACCCGGGTCGTCTTGTTCTGATCGGAAAACCAGTCGACGAGGTCCCACTTTCGGGGGGCCATGCCGCCGAAGGCCGGCTCGCCGGAAATCGAGAACAGCTCGGCGGCGGCTTTCGCGACCTCGGCGATGGTGGTCTTGTGGCCACTGCCGATGTTGAACGACTCACCGAAGAACGGGGCGCGCAGGTTGACCGCGGTGTCGATGTAGGCCTCGCAGACGTCGTCGACGTAGACGAAATCCCTGGAGATCTCGGGGTCGACGAAGGCGGGGAATCTCCCTTCGAGGCCGCATGTGACCAGGGTGGGGATCAGGCGAGACGCGTCCTCCAGCGGGCCGTAAGCGGAGAAGAGCCGGAGATTGGCGCACGGCAACGCCTTCTTCTTGCCATAGAGCCGTATGAGGTTGGCGCAGGCGACCTTGGAAACGGCGTAGTCGCTGTTGGGTTGGGGGAGGTCGTCCTCCTTGGGTGCGGCTGCCTTGTCGCCGTATTCGGAGGAGCTGCCCGAGTGCACGTAGCAGGCTATGTCGAGCGCCTCCAAGGCCTTCAGGATCTTGGCCGTGAGATTGAGATTCGTTTCGTAAATGAGCTCGGTGTCGGACTCGAAGGAAAAGCCTCCGTAGCCGACGCAGTTGAACACCGTGCGCGGCTTGAGACGCTTGAGCAGGTCGTTTCGCGAAAGATCCACCAGAAGGTCAACGACGATGGCATGGCGCGCGGGTACGCCTTCGAGACGCCAAGCCGGGGCATGAAATACGGTGCCGTAGGCATCATCGCGATGACGGAGCAGTGTGCGCAACAGGTTCGCGCCGAGAAACCCGCCGGCGCCGAGCACCAGGATCGGCCCTGCGAGGCGATGAATCTTCTCTTCCAGCGCGGGGCTCGTCATGGGGTCGTGGTCGCCAGTTTTAAGATCGAGGAGGGGTCCAGGCCACATTCTCGCCGGTGGTAGAGCTGCGAGCCGTAGTGGCCCGTGGGATAGCCGAGCGCAAAGCGATGGGTGAAACGGCGGGGAGCCATCTGCGCGCCGACGAGGGCGTGAGCCAGGCTCGCCCCTGCGCTCCCGTGCGCGACATGCTCCTCCACGACAACGAGGTGTCCACTTTGTTGGAAATCGGCGACGAACGCCGCGGGGATCTCGGCCGACCGAATGGGCAGCTCGGACAGCACCCACAAAGTAGGCCGCTGCGATTCCGGCAGGGCTTGGGCGGCGGCCAGGATGCCACCGGCCAGAGGGCCGACGACCACGACCGTGGCCAGCCGGCCGGATAGAAGTCGCCTCCAGGGCGCGTAGGGAGGCGGCGGAAAGTCTCTGGGTGTCTCGTCGAGCCCGAGGCGGAGGTACGCCGGCCTGGCTACCTTCAAGACCCGCTTTGCCGCCTCGGAGACGTCCGCGGCGAACGCCGGAACGTAGACGGTGAGGTTGGGTAGCCCCAGCAAGGATCCGTAGTCCTCGATCGCGTGGTGCGTGGGCCCCATGACGCCATAGGCGTACCCGCCACCGTTGCCCACGAGGAAGACCGGCAGATCGTGCATGCAAACGTCGTTGCGGATCTGCTCGAACGCCCGTGCATAAAGGAAAGGAGCGATGCTGTAGACCCAGGGCCTGAGACCCGCGCAAGCCAACCCCGCCGCAACAGAAATCATGTTCTGTTCGGCGATCCCGGCGTTGATGAAGCGCTCCTTCGCGGCGTCGCGCAAGGGCTCGAGGGCCATGAAGCCGACGTCGCCGGTCAAAAACACGAAGTCGGATTCTCGGGCCTGGGCGACCAAGGTCCTCGTGAGGATCGCTCTCACGGGCGGTTCGCTTCCTCGACGGCGATCCGGTACTGCTCCGCCGTCATCGGAAGATAGTGCCACTCCGTCCTGTTCTCCATGAAGGACACACCGTGGCCCTTGATGGTCCGGGCCAGAACGGCAAAGGGGCGATCGACGGGTGGAGCCTCGAATGCGCGTTCGATGGCGTCCGGATCGTGCCCATTGACCTCGCGAGCCTCCACGCCGAACTCCCTGAGCTTGCTCGCCAGCGAACCCAGGTCAAGGACTTCGGCCGTCTGGCCGAGACCCTGCAAGCCGTTGAGGTCGACGATGGGAACGACTTCGCGCAAGTTGCGATGGGCGAGGAACATCAAGGACTCCCAAGTGGAGCCCTCGTTCCATTCACCGTCCGAGAGCAGACAAAAGACGCGTCCGGATTGGCCCCGCAGCTTCTTGCCCAGGGCGAGGCCCGCGGCCAAACCGAGCCCGTGCCCGAGGCTTCCGACGCCGAACGGGACGTCGGACACGCCCTGCGGCACCGGATGCCCTGCCAGCTTGGTGTGATCCTCGTGAAACGTTGCCAGCTGTTCTTCGGTCAATCGGCCCAGCGACCACAGAGTGACGTACAACGCACCGGCCGCATGACCCTTGGAGAGGATAAACCGATCGTCGCGGCGCATGACCCGATGATGCAGCGTCAGCAGCACATCGAGCGATGAGAGGTTACCTCCGATGTGACCGACTCCGCTGTCGAAGTGCAGTTTGAGTAAACGCAGCCTGGCCTTCCGGAGAATGTCCTTCAACGGGATCGCCTTCCCCTACCAGCCCGGATCGCCCAATAAATTGCAGGTCTTGCACATGTCGGGCGGCTCTCGTTCCGGATCGAGGAGTTGCTCGCGCATGGCGACCAGCGTTGGGTGGTTGAAGACATCGTCGGGCGTGCTGGCGAACAAATTGCCGTGTGGCCCCTGCAAATATTGGTCGGTGCCGCAACAGATTCCCATCGCTCCCGAAACATCGCAGCTGATGCGCTGCCACAGTTGCGGGCAGCGCTTTTTCGAATCGCCTCGACCTGATGCTGGCCAGAGGCAGAAACCGGGAAAGGCGTCGTCCAGACGCCGGCGAAATGCGACATAGGCAGGAAGCGAATCGTCGACGATCTCCTCCGGCTTTGGCTTCGTTCCAATGGGCCGATAGACATAGAAGCGAAGGCTGCGGCATCCAGCCTCGCGAACCGACCGGGCCATCTCCAAAAGAGCGCTCGCGTCGCCCTCGAGCACACTGCGCAGGAGCACGATGCTCGTGTGCACCGGGAGCTCGCGGTTTATCGCTGGCAAGTCACGTTCGAGGACCTTCCAGGTTTCCGCATAAAGCGACACGTTGATTCTGGAGATGCCAGCTCGCTTCAATCCCGCGATGCGTGAAACCAATGACACGCCATTGGTGGCCATGTTCACGATGTGTCCCCGCCTCACCAGATAGGAGACGATCGTCTCGAGGTCCTTTACCAGCAGCGGCTCTCCCCCCAGCAGGTCGACCAACAAGCAATTCCCGAACAGCGGGTTCGAGAAGATTCGCTGGATGCTCTCGAGGGTGGCTTCGCTCGCGCGCCAAGCCGCGCCCGGCTGATTGATGAGGTTGCCCGCAGAGCAGTAATCGCAGGCGAGATTGCAGCGCTTGGTGAGCATCACGGAGGCTATCTGCGGCGTGTACCGGCGGGTCGAGGTTCTTGCCTGCCGCATCAGAGACCGGTACTTCAGGTAGTTCCACACCTTGGGCGCCGCACCCACCGGATGAATCCGACGGCCCATCTCGTAGTAGTAGGAAAGCTTCGAGGACATATCCCGGCCTTTCTCCGAAGACGCTCGGCTCATGCCGGCACGGGATCGTTCTGCGCCACCGTGTCGGCCGGTCGTGTCTTTCGGGCGAGCGGAACCAGAAGCCATCCTAGAAGGACGATGAGAGAGGCGAGCGACACGCAGAATCCGACGAAGACCGTCATCGGTTTGAAACGAAATGTGACACGGTGCTCGCCGGAAGGCACGACCACCGCCCGTTGCGTCATGTTGGCTCGGTAGATCGGCGTTACGCTTCCGTCGACGTCCGCGACCCAACCCGGATAGTAAGAATCGGAGAACACGAGGATGGCTTCCTGGGAGGCTCGGACCTTCAGCTCGGCGCCCTCGCTGGTGTAATGCAGAAAGTCCACGCTTCCGCTGGCCGCGCCTCGTCCCGGGTGAAAGCTCGGCGGTGGCGCAACGAGCAGGACCGAACGTTGGGGATCAAAGGCATCCGACGCGAGCATGCCGAGCGCCATGACATCGTCGGAGACAGGCGTTACCTCGCCGACCAGATAGGCCCGAGGAAGGAAATCGTCGTTGCGATAGAGAAAGGCACCACCATACCCGCCCAGCGGGGTGAGGTTCGGCGCCGGCGCAAAAGGCCAAAATGAGGTCATATACTTGACATTGTACATCCGCATCAGCTTCCAGAACGCGGGGGTCGGCTGGAAGACGTCGCCTCGGGTCGACGCCGTTCGGGTGACGATGCCCGCCCGATTCTGGTCGCCCCAGACATCGACGAGGTAGTTCGGGGTCAGATTGGCGTACCCATTCGGCGACGACAGCCCGTACAGAACGTTGCTGCTCGGCTGGAGGAATTCGCGCTGCTCCACGAATGGCTGGAGGTCGCCTTCCCAGCCCTGTGCCTGCTCGAACGTCCTTCGATGAGCATGGTTTCCGCCTACACAGAACACTCGGAAGAGAGACGAGTCCGCCGTCAGGATTCCCGCGGTGGCCGGTGGCTTTTCCCACGTCTTGGCATCGACGACGGGATTCTGTCGCATCTGGAAATAGAGCAGATCGGCAATCGTGATCAGCACGGCTAGAGCTTGGACGATCGAGGAGCGGCGGAAGCCCATCGGGCCGGGATCCCCGTCTGTTCGTGCGCGCCCGGCGACTTGCGTTCCGAGGCGCGTCAACCCCAACGACGCCAGCGCGACCAGCGATAGGTCGGTAATGAGAAGCAATCTGGTTGGGAAACGAAAATACCTCATGCCCGGGACCGTGGTGAAGACCAGCCTGTACACGGGCGTTGCGGGACCCAGCACGAGGAGGTAGGAAGTGGCGGCGGTGATCGCGAAGAACCTTACATGCCAGCTGCTCCGGGAGCGCAAAGCGGCGTAGAGAGCAAGAACGAAGGTCAGGACACCAACGTACCCGTAGCTCTCCCAAAAGATGCCCTTGCCGGTGTAGGTAAGATTGCCGATGTCGCCGTTGGCGTAGGGAAAGAGGAACGTCCAGAAGCTCGTCAGGTCGTAGGCGTAGCTCGAAGCATATTCGAATGTCACCCCGCCCGACCGCTGCGATAGGGAGACGAGCTCGTAAGTGGGGACGAGCTGAACGGCCGCGAGCAGCGATCCCAGGACGAGCGCGCCGGCAAAGCACCAGATCAGTCTGCTCTTCAGAGCATCGAGCACGAGTCCCGAGATCCTCCGTTCGTTCTGGGGGGGCCGCGTAGCCCGATAGCGGTTGAGGAGCCGGAACGGGAAATACAACAGGTAGAGCACGCCGCAGTAGTACGCGGTCTGCGCATTGCCGGAGAGATGCTGCAAGCCGAAGACCACCGCAAACCAAAGCAGGGGGCGATACGAATGTCGCGCTACGGCGCGTTCGAGGAGAAGAAGTCCCACCGGCAACCAGCAAGCAGCGTTTGCGATGCTCAGGTGCTTGAGGTGCGCGAGCAGGAATCCACTGAAGGAAAAGGCGATCCCCCCGAGCAGAGCTGGGAGGGCGGTAGCTCCGATGTCACGCGCGTAGAAATACATGCCGACGCCGGCGATGACGAGCGTCAGCAGAATCGTGAGATTGAGCGCGAGATACGGCGGCAACAGACCGAAGAGAATGATGTTGAACGGGTAACAGACGCCGGCCTCCGACCGGGCTAGAAGCGGAAAGCCTCCGTAGAGCTCTCGCACCCACAGGGGCCAATCACCCGCTTTGAGAGCCTTCCCCAGCGCAAAGCGGTAGGGAAAGTTCTCGTTCATGAGGTCGCTCGCAAAGATGTCGTCGGTGATGACGACTCCCCTCATCAGAGTCAGCTTCCAGAAGGCGGCGAGAATCAGCGCAACGATGAAAGCGACCGCGACCCGCGTCTCGAATCGGTTGATCCTCGTCGGAACGGAGCCGGGTCTCATGTGCGGGCGCTCCTGAGGTGCTCGAGGTCAAGGCGACCGACTAGGGGGCGTCGCCTTCGCATCGGAGCTCCTCAGCTTGACAGGTGCGCACGAAAAGGGGGCGGCACTCCACCAAACGGGTCATCCGAGAGCCAAGGCGCGAGAGCCAAGGCGTGACTTCCTAAAAGACGACTCCAAGACGCGCTGTGGCAAACGGACGCCAGCGCTGAGGTGTCCAGATGACGACCGTTTCATCCGGTCGGATGGCCGAGTATCGGGGGGCCAGGAGATCGAAATCGACCCCCGCGTCGACGGCAGCGATGACGCGCCCAAAGGATCGCTGGATCGTGGCGATCGCGAGCACCAGCGGATCGGCCACCCAGAAGGTCGGCCTCGCGCCGGTTCCGGCTGGCGCCACTCGCGTCACGTCTACGCCAGCACCGATTCCAAACGACGCCCGCAGGCGGGTCCCCATCGGCGCGGGCACGGCCGCAAACATTCGAACGCCCGAAGACACCAGGATCGCGCTCACGTCTGGGCTGGTCAAAGTCACCGGAAACCGTTGCAGGAACGTGATCCCCAGGCGAAGCCGGGGCCAGAGCACCTCTGTCCCGAGCTCGGGTCCGTGGGCAACGACCCCGGACGCCAACATGGCTCCGGAATAGCCGACGGCGATCGTCCATTTCGGCCTCGCCTTCCTGGCTGCAGGGGCCGGCGGCAACGGTCCCGGTGCCGGCCGCGTCACCACCGGAGCGGCTAAGGATCGCTCGAACTCGTCGCGGCTGATGCCCAGCGCCCGCCCCTCGAGAATCGCTTGCACGGCGCTATCCACTACGAACCGAATCAGCTCGAGCTCGACTGTGTCGGGCTCCGCGTGAACGGCGAGCGGTCGGACATAGATGAGACCGCTCGGTTCCGCGATGAGGTAAAGGGTGGGTTGCTTGGCCGCCAGATCCAGCCACACGCGCGCCACCGAGCCCGTCGGCAAGCCGCCCGCCGAAGACTGGACCAGCTGCAGGGGATCGATCCGTGGCACCACCGTCGCATCCACGTCCAGTCCCCGTCGCCCGAAGGAGTCGCGAAGCACGGTGAAAACGCTCTCGGACACGGCGGGCTCGGCGGCGATCACGACCTCGACGCTCTGAGGTTCTGCGGCCGTCGCCGTTCGCGGGGGAGCGATCACGGCCAGCAGCAACGCGAGCCGACCCCATCCCGCGAGGCCGCTGGGCATGGGCCAGGCTTCAGCGGCGTACTTCTGACCGTTCACGCCGAACGCCGTCAGTCGAGCGAGAGCGTTCGAGCTCTGCGGGCGCCCTCGACGAACGCTCCAGCTCGGACAATCTATCCTTGGCTCGGATGGCGTAAATCGTCTTCGGATATGCGTCGAGCAATCTCCGCCAGGTTTCGCTCTCGGCGGAATAGCGCCCCATCCGTCCGAGCGCGGTCGCGCGACCGGCCAAAGCCTCTTCGGAGGCTTCCCCACCCTGTGCCAAGTGCTGGTCAAACTGCGCGAGAGCTTGCGACGGACGCCCGCGGTCGAGCAACAGGCGACCGGCCAGTGCGAACGATATCCGGGTCTCGCGCGCTCTCGGATAAAGCTGCTGCAGCCTGCGAAACACGGCGACGGCCTGATCCGGTCGGTTCTGGTCGCGCAATGCCGAGGCCTCTTCGAACAGCGACGACGCGCTCGGTTGCGTGCGTCCTGCCGGGTGCAGGGCGGGGCGATCGTCCGGGCCGGCGGGAGCCAACGACGGGGGCAGTTCCGGGGTGGCCGCGACCGCGCTGTGCGACGGCGCGGCCGGCTCCACAGCTGTCGCAATCTCGCGAACGCGCAGAGCGTCGGTGCCGGGACCCTGCAAGTGCCACCAGGTCGCGCCCGCCACTCCGCCGAGACCCACTAAGACGCCTGCCGTGACCAGCGCCCAGCGTCGGCGGAACGGGACGGAGAACACCGTCGGCCAACGGCCATGCTGAACCGACGTCAGCGCACGATCCACCGCCCGCCGATTCAGCAGGTCGTTCCAGGGCTGGGGCGCGCTGACCCCTCGGGCCGAGCGGACCAGAGCCAGATGAGCTGCGCAGGCACGACAGACGGTCAGGTGACGATCCAGGGTTTGCTGCTCCCCGCTCGCAAGCTTGCCCGAAAGCGCCAGGTCGAGCAGCTTCTCGGGATGCGCCTCGGGGTTAGTTTCCATTGGTTCCATCGCCATGTTCCAGCTGCCGAATCACGCCTCGGCGTCGAGCCTTCGGCGCAGGTACTCCTTCGCGACGCGCAGGCGGCTCTTGCTGGTGTTGACCGACACATGCGTGGCCGCGGCTATTTCTTCGACGGAATATCCCAACACCATGCGCATGACGACCGCCTCGGCTTGTACCCTCGGCAGCTCGTCGATGATGCCGCACA
>CAYTTF010000168.1:0-9994 GCA_964440665.1 uncultured Myxococcales bacterium
AAGCTCCTCCAGTCCATCGCCGGCCGCCTGGTGAATTGCCTGCGCGCCTCGGACACCGTGAGCCGACAGGGGGGAGACGAGTTCGTCGTTCTGCTCTCGGAGGTCGAGCACGCCGAGGATGCCGCCATCTCGGCCCGCAGGATCCTGCAGGCGGTCTCCGAGGCCCATCTCATCGATAGACACGACCTTCACATCACCACCAGCATCGGGGTCAGCGTCTACCCCGACGACGGCCTCGACGCCGAGACCATCATCAAGAACGCGGACACCGCCATGTACCAGGCCAAGGAAAATGGCCGGCACGGTTATCAATTTTTCGAGCCGGCCATGAATGTCCGGGCGGTGGAGCGGCAGTCCATCGAGGAGAGCTTGCGGCGCGCCCTCGAACGGCACGAATTCGAGCTGCACTACCAGCCGAAGATCGATCTCAAGACGGGGACGATCACCGGCGCGGAGGCGCTGGTTCGTTGGACGCACCCCAGCCGGGGGCCAGTCTCCCCCGCGCGGTTCATCCCCGTCGCGGAAGACTGCGGCCTCATCCTGCCGATCGGAAACTGGGTCCTTCGCGAAGCCTGTCGACAGGCACGGGCCTGGAAGGATGCTGGCCTGACACTCACCACGATGGCGGTGAACATCTCGGCCGTGGAGCTGCGAAACGATCGCTTCGTCGACGGGGTGTTGGGCGTCCTCGACGACACGGGGCTGGATCCGAGCTCGCTCGAGCTGGAGCTGACCGAGAGCGTCCTCATGCGGCACGTGGAGTCCACAGAGACGATCCTGAAGAGGTTGAGAGCGCGGGGGGTTCAGCTGGCGGTCGATGATTTCGGAACGGGGTACTCGAGCCTGAGTTACCTGAGAAAGTTTTCGATCGACACCCTCAAGATCGACCGGTCGTTCGTTCGACAGATCAGCACGGGGCCAGAAGAGACCACCATCGTCGCCGCGGTGATCAGCATGGGCCGAAGCCTCAAGCTGCGGGTCGTCGCCGAAGGGGTGGAGACGGAAAAAGAGGTGGCGTTCCTGCAGGCGCAGCGGTGCGACGAGGCGCAGGGGTACTACTTCAGCCGGCCGGTGCCTCCCGAGCAATTCGCCAAGCTGCTGGAGACCGGCATCTCGCCGACCGCGCTCGAGGCCCTCGCGCCGGGTCGGATCGCCGCGGAGGCCGGTCGTCCCGTGCGGCCTTCGTGATGGACACCCAATGGGCACTCTAGGCGCCTTCCCGGTCGGCCAGCTCGCGTTGGCAAGAACAACCCACCGCGGTAAGGGTGCGCTCCACAAGCTCCTCCTGATCGAGGACAACGCCGGGGACGCTCGTCTGCTCCGCGAGATGTTCAACGAGCAGGGCTCGCCCCACACCGAGCTCGCCCACGTGGCGTCGTTGGGGGAAGCCGAACGATATCTGGCGGATCGGGTGGTGGACATCATCCTGCTCGACCTCGGATTGCCGGACGCGGGAGGACTGGACGCGCTCCGGCGCGCCAAGGCGGCCGCGCCGGGCGTCCCCTTGGTGGTGCTGACGGGGCTGGATGACGAATCGCTGGCCACCCGGGCCCTGCAGGCGGGCGCCCAAGACTATCTCATCAAGGGTCAGATCGAGACCCGCGGGCTGCTACGGGCGCTGCGCTACGCCGCCGAGCGCAAGAGCATGGAGGAGGCGCTGTTGGTGGAAAAGGAACAGGTCCGGCAGTCCATCGCCCATCTGTCCGCTTCGGAGGCGCGATACCGCACGTTGCTCGAGAGCGCCAACGATGCCATCGCCGTGCTAACGCCCGAGGGCATCGTGCGGGAAATGAATCAGCGGTGGGGGGACATCGTCGGCCTTCCGCGCGAGCAGCTGGTCGGTCGCCACCTGCGCGACTTCGCGCCCAGCGGCAAGAAGGACGAGAACGCCCGGGCGTTCGATCTGGCGATCGTGTCGAGCGCGGCCCGCTCGGCCCCCGTCGAGATCGCCACCCCCGATGGCTCGAACGTCCTGCTGGAATTCTCGAACACGACCCTCGACGTCGCGGGTGAGCAACTGGTGCTGACGATCGGCCGGGACGTCACCGAGCAGTACCAGCTCGAAAAGCAGCTGCGTCAGGCGCAGAAACTGGAGGTTCTCGGGCAGCTCTCGGGCGGGGTCGCGCACGACTTCAACAATCTCCTCACGGTGATCCTCGGGTCGAGCGAAATGTTGCTGATGGATCTGGGACCGGACGATCCGTCGCGCACCGAGATCCTCGAGATCCAGAAGGCGGGCGGGCGAGCGGCCGGCCTCACGCGCCAGCTCCTGGCGTTCAGTCGCAAACAGGTCCTGCAGCCCAGCGTCCTCGACATCAACGCGCTCATCGCGGAGATGGAGCCGATGCTGAGGAGGCTGGTCGCCAAGCACATCGATCTCATGGTGGCGCCCGAGCCGAACGCGCGCGCCGTCAACATGGATGCGACGCAGATCGAACAGCTGATCGTCAATCTGGTCGTGAACGCCGCCGATGCCATGCCGCGGGGCGGGAAGCTCACGGTCGAGACCTCGAGCGTCGCCCTGGACGAGCACTATCGGAAGCATCACCTTCCGGTCGCGCCCGGCCAATACGTCATGCTCGCCGTCAGCGACACGGGCGTCGGGATGGATGAAGCGACCATCCAGCACATGTTCGAGCCCTTCTTCACGACCAAGGAGGTGGGCAAGGGGACCGGCCTGGGCCTCGCGACCGTCTACGGAATCGTAAAGCAGAACGGCGGAGATATCTGGGTCTATAGCGAGCCGGAATATGGCTCTGCGTTCAAGATCTACCTGCCCCAGGTGACGGCGGTTGCGGCGGCCGCGACCAAGCTTTCGACGGCGCCCGGGAGCGCCCCGGGCGGCTCCGAGACGATTCTTCTGGTCGAGGACGACGGGGCGGTGCGGCGGCTCGCGCGCCTGAGCTTGGAGCGACGCGGGTACAAGGTGCTGGAAGCGGAGAACCCCAAGGAGGCTCTGCGGGTGGCCACCCAATTCGTCGGCCAGATCGACCTCCTGCTGAGCGACGTCATGATGCCCGAATCGGAAGGCCCGCCGCTTTTTCAGCGTCTGACCAAGGTCCGACCGGGCCTGCGCGTCATGTACATGTCGGGATACGCCGATGAAGCCGTGGTCCGGCACGGCATCGTCGTCGAAGGGACGGCATTTCTGCAGAAGCCGTTCACCCCGCTGGCGTTGACCCAGAAGGTCCGCGACGTGCTCGACGCTCCGGCAACTACGATGTGACGGACCGCTGCAGGTCCCGCTGTACGTGCCGCCGGACGATCGCTCGGAGCGTCTTCGGATCGAACGGCTTCTCGACGTGCTCCCGTTCCGGGTCCGAGAGGAACGTCCAGGCTTTTTCCGTGAAGGCGCCGCCCGTCATGAAGATCATCCGACCGGCCTGCTCGGGGGCGATCCGGGAGAGCTCGCGGTGCAGATCCATGCCGGTCATGTCCGGCATCATCAGATCGCAGAGGATCACATCGAAGGTCTCGCCGCCGGTGCACAGCGCCAGCGCCGCCTTGGCCTTTGCGACCGCCACCACGTCGTGCTCCCTGCTGAGAAGGCGCTGCACGCTGCGCAGCACGATCTCCTCGTCGTCCACCACCAGAATTCGTCCGCGGCGACCGGCGACCGCGATCGGCTCGGCCGGGGGTGGGGCCTCCTCGATGGCCGCCCGACTGGCGATGGGCAGCGCCACCCGGAAGGTCGTTCCCTTGCCCACCACGCTCTCGACCGTCAGCTCCCCATCCATGTCGGCGACGATGCGGCGGCAGATCGCGAGGCCGAGCCCGGTCCCGACGCCCACGCCCTTGGTCGTGAAGAAGGCGTCGAAGATCCGCCCGATGATCTCGGGTGGGATTCCCGCGCCGGTGTCGCTCACCTCGATGAGGACCCGCCCGTCGTGCACGCGGGTGCTCACGCGGATCTCGTTTTGCTCGGCGTGGCCCTCCGGCAGCGCCTGCGCGGCATTGACGATCAGGTTGAGGAACACCTGCCCCAGGCGTCCCTCATTGGCCTCGACGTTCGGCACGACGCCGTAGAGCTTGACCAGTCGTGCGCGGTGGCGAACCTCATTCCACGCCATGCGGAGCGACGATTCCATGACCGCCTGTACGTCCACCCGACACTTCGGCTCGTCGATGGGCGAGCGCGAGAATATCTTGAGATCGCGCACGATGAGCCTCACGCGGGCGGCCGCTTCCCGTGCGTCGTTGATGGGTCCCTTGATCTCCTCCAGCAGCCAGGCATCACTCTTGCCGGGGTTGGCCGAGGTCGAAGGTTCCCCGCCCGTACGTCCGAGGATCTCCGCCATGTAGTCCAGGTTCCCGATCACGGCGGCCAGCGGGTTGTTGATCTCGTGCGCGACGCCGGCGGCCAGGGTGCCCACCGAGGCCATCCGGTCGCTCACCATCAGCTGCGACTGCAGCTTCTTTCGTTCGGTGACGTCCCGAACCACCCCCAGCGTGCCGATGTGCCGGCGCTCGCCGTCGAACAGGGGAGTAGCCGCGACATTGACCGATATTTCGCCCCCGTTCCTGTGACAAAAGATGGTGTCGAGGGTGTCTTGCTCGGGCCGCGGTCTTTGAAGCGAATCGACCAGGATAGCCTTGGCCGAATCGCTCATGAAGGCCGAGACGCTCATTCCGATCATCTGAGTTGGTTCGTAGCCGAGCATTTCGGCCAATCGTCCGTTCACGAAGACTATCCGTTCGCTCGCGTCGAGCTTCACGATCCCGTCGGTCGTCGCCTCGACGATCTGGCGGTACTGCTCCTCGCTCTGGCGGAGCGCATCTTGCGCCTTGGAGAGCAGGACCGGCGTCGCGCTCTTGGAATCGACCACCGCGTCGATCTGGCCGGAGAGCAGCGCCTCGATGGTCGCCCGGGCTTCGGCGAGCCGTTGCGCCAGACCCCGACGGTGCTGCGCGGCCGTGGGGGTCATTTGCTGGCCAGGGTCAGCAGCACCTGGTTCGTATCGCTGAGATTGCCGATCATCCTCTGAACGGGGAGGGGCCGCAGCCGCAGCAGGGTCGGGGTCACGATGATCCCGTCGGCCAGCGCGCGCTTCGGATGCTTGAGCAGATCGACGACTTCGAGCTCGTAGCGCGAGGTCAGGTATTCCTCGCAGATTGCCGTGGCGTTGGCGACGGCGCGCAGGGAGTTCGGCGCGTTCCCGGCGACATAGAGACGCAACAGAAGTACCGCCTTCTTCGGCTTGCCCTTGGCCATGTTAGATGAGCCTCCGATCGCCGTTCTTGAACACACGACCCCTGGCAGAAACGTTCTTCGCGTTTACCCGCTTGGCGACGCGCACCTCCTCGTCGGCGTGGCGCATCTTGCGCAGCACCGCCCGATCGGTCTTCACGAGCTTGGAGGCCGATCCGGTGGCGTCCGCCAGCACCGCGATCTCGGCGCTGCGCGCCTCCATCTCGGTCCGGACCACCTGCAGTCGCGCGGCGGCCTCGGCCTGCGCGACCTGGAGCTGCAGGCGCTTGAGCACGGTGGCCGCCAGGGTGCGCTTTTTCCCCGCCTGCTCTTGCTGCTCCCACTCCCAGCGCGCGACGCCCATCAGCACTTTCCCCTGCGCCGCGAAGACGTCGGTGAGGCTGACCCCGTCGTCGGAGAGCGTGAGCTCTCGGACCTGGTTGGAGTGCCCGATACCGCGCGCCTTCACGATCGTGAGGGCGCGGTTGCGCTCGCCGTCCTGAACGACGTAGGAAACGTGAATCCAGGTGTCGGCGGTGGTCGATATCCCGGTAGTCGTCGCCTCGTCGGTGTTGAGCCCGTCCATGAGCGAGGTGTTGACGACGGTGATCTTTTCGCTCTTTAGAAAGTCCAAGAACTGCTGAGCCGCATCGGCGGAGGCGAGGTGCGCGATCTTGGTCGAGAGCGCCGAGAGCGGATCGATCACCAGGCAGCGGGGACGGTGCGCCCGCACCTGCGCGCGCAGCTCGCCGAACTGGTCCTCGACATTGGGTCCGCGCGTGCGCGTCGAATATATCTTGAGGAGCCCGGACTTCACATGGGGGGCGAGGCGAATGCCCACCGATCGAAGATTCCGGACAATCTCGACGGCCGACTCATTGAAGCTCACGTAGAGCGTCCGCTCGCCGCGCCGGCAGGCGGCCGCCGCGAAAAGTGCCGACAGCGTCGACTTGGCGGTTCCAGGGGCCCCGGAGATGAGGACGTTGCTCCCGCTGCGATAGCCGCCCCGCAACATGTTGTCGAGGCGGGGAAGCCCGGACGAGATGCGTTCATCGCTGACTTCGTACTGAAGCTCGGTGGGTCCGCGGTTGATGAGCTGCAGCCCTTCGTTCGTGAGCGTGATCGGAAACTCGTCACCCGCAAATCCCGAGCCGCGGTACTTCTTGACGCGCAGGTTGCGGTAGGCCGACCCGTCGACCACCTCGTGCCGGAGGACGACCACGCAATCGACCATGAACTGCAGGTAGGTGTAGTGCTGGTCGGCGCCGACCAGGCCGCCCACCTTCTGCGTGATGATGCCGGTCAGCCCCGTCTGCAGGAGCCAGTCGCGGATCCGGTAGATCTCTCGGCGCTCGGCGACCGGGTCGTCGAGGAGCCCGAGCAGCACGTCGATTCCGTCGAAGACGATCCGCTTCGCGCGAATCTGGCGGGCCTTGGTCCCCAGTAGGGCGAGCATGCCGACCAGATCGAACTCTCCCGCCTTCACGGAATCGGGCGAGAGTTGGGCGTCCAGGAAGAACAGCTTTCTTCTTTCCAGCGCGGGAAGGTCCCAGCCGAAGGTGGCCGCGTTGGCGATGATTTGCCGGGTGCTCTCCTCGAAGGCGACGAAGAGGCCCGCCTCCTTCGCTTGGCGGGCGCCATTGACCAGAGCCTGAAGCGCGAAGACGGTCTTGCCGCAGCCCGGTCCGCCCATCGCGAGGGTGGTTCGGCCCCGGGGCAGGCCGCCTTCGGTGATTTCGTCGAATCCCTCGATGCCGGTCAGCATCTTGGTCACCGAAGCGTGCGGGATCTCCATGGTGGTCCTTTCCGGTCGCTCACCTCGGGCAGCGGGCGTACCGGAGGGCCTGCGAAAGTCCCGAAGCTAGTGCCTGAGCTTGCGCAGGCAAGGCACCATGTTCACAAATCGATATTTTCGTTCAGTTGATGGGCCCGCGGGCGCCGCGGCGGCCCCAGATCGCGTCCCAGCCCTTGCGGTACGAGTTGGTCGCGACCTTGGCGGGCCTGGTCGAGCCGTCCGCCGCCGCCGGTCTCCCCGAGGCATCGAGCTCGGTCGTGACGTCGAAGAGGAACGGGAGGTCCTCGCGCTGTCGCATCGAGATCACCTCACCGGTGATCGGGCGTCCCTCCGCCAGCGGCTGAGCCACCGCGGCCTCAATCGGCCCGTCCTCGGTCCGCCGCCTCAGGATGTGCAGACCTCGGGCGTCTTTGCCGCAGACGATCGCGACATCCCCGAGCTGCCGGGGTGCACGCCGTTTCGAGCCCACGTCACGATCTTGCCACCGATGCGCGTCGGGCGCCCGATTCTTTACCTTTCGTCCGCGCTTCCGCCCTGTCGCTCAGTGCCGGAAAGAGCCGAAGATGCCGAATGCGCCACAGAGGATGATGCCGCCCAGCAGGAAGAAGCGGGCGGACTTCATGAGGCGGGTGTGCCCGACCGGTTTTGCGCCCTTCGGACCGCTGCCGGTGAGGGCCACGCCGGCCACCAGCAGAACCGCGAGTCCAAGCCAAACGAGTGAGCTCATGGGGGCAAGATAGCGACGGGCGGGCTGAAAGGAGCGCCGAGCCGTCGAATGCTCGCGTGTGGTAGCGTCCGGCCGGGGAGGGAACCGCCGAATGGCCGGAAATTACGGGATGAGCTTCGCAGCGAAGATGATCGAGCAGGGCAAGTACGCCGAAGCGATCGAGGAGGCCACGCGCGGCGTGGCGCGGGACGACGAGGACCCGTTGCCGCTGGTCGAACGCGCCAGCGCCTTTGCCTGGCTCGAGCGGTATCCCGAGGCGGTCACCGATCTCGAAGCGGCCATGGCGCTGGACGAGGCGGCCGGCGTGCTCGAGATCGACGTGGTCGACGACGCTTACTTCAGCGCGCTCCTGGGCGCCGCGAAGGTCGAGGCCAAGAGCTCCCCGGAGGCGGCCGCCAAGACGCTGGCCCGCTACGGAACCGTCCTGCCCGCGGGGCGCCATCTGGCCGACGCCGCGGCCTGGCCCGACCGTTTGCGAAGCGCGAGCGCCGGGACGTGACCCCGGAGCCGAAAGTCGACGGCCGGGTTTCTCGTGCGCAGCGGCTGCGCGAGTCTCGGCGCGCCGCCGTGTTGACGGTGGCCCGGCGGATCTTTTCGCAGAAGGGCTATCACGCCACCAGCATCCACGACCTCATCGAGGCGGCCGACATCGCGCGGGGCACCTTCTATCTCTACTTCGAATCGAAGCGCGCCATCTTCGACGAGCTCCTCGATGGCCTGGTGACGACGTTGCAGGCGCAGGTCAAGCGGATCGAGGTCGGTCCTGACGCTCCGCCGCCTGTGGACCAGATGAACGCCACGGTGGATCGGGTGCTCAAGACGCTGCTCGACAACCGCGAGATGGCGCGCATCCTGCTGCGCGAGGCGGTCGGGATCGACAGCGACTTCGATCGCAAGCTCTCCGAGTTCTACGGCCGCATCGAGGCGATGTTCATGGGCGCGCTCAACACCGGCCGCCAGCTGGGCGTGGCCCGCCCGTGCGACGCCAAGGTGGTCGCGCGCTGCATTCTCGGCAGCGTCAAAGAGGTCGTGCAATGGGCGTTCGTCGAACAGGATCCGCTGGCCATCGACATAACGAAGATGGGCCGCGAGATGATCGCGTTCACCCTCAAGGGCTGTCTCGTCGAAGGCGCTTGAGGTCGGTTCGTCGTCAGATATGGAAGAGACCCTCCCCCTCACCTTGGCCCGCGTCGCCGCGATGCCGCCCGACGCGGTGCTCGCGATCTTTCGGCGGTACGGCCGACCGCTGGCCGTCGAGATGCCGGCCGCGGCGCCCGACGACCGGCGGGCGACCCTGGAGCGGCCGGGCAGCGGTCCCGCCACCGTGCGGGTGCTGCAGGTGATGGGATATGGCGACGTCATCCCCAACGACTACTTCGTCCTGGAGCTGGATGGCGAGACACCCGTCGCCGTCGCCGGTCCATTCTTCGCTGCCGCCCTCGAAGCTCTGGCGCGCGCGGCGCACATCGGTTGAACATGGGAACGCAGCCCGAGATACCCGACTTCGTGTCGCTCCTTCCCGACCGGATCTGGTACCTGACCCAGAGCGGTCAGGACATGTGGTGCCGGCGGCCGCACGGCTTCTTCTTCACCTCGAGCCAAGCCGCGATCGATTTCGCTGCCGCCATCGGCACCGACCTGGATCTGCAGCCGATCGGCGTCGCTTCGAAGGAGTTGATCTCGGAAGAAGGAATCGCCGCGATGAACGCCCTGGCCGTGACCCGGATCTTCGTCGACCCGCGGTTCGACCCCGAGACCGGTGACGTTTTCGGCCAGATTCTGCGCATCGCCCCCAAGGCCGCCGGAATTGTGTGAGCGGAGAGCTTGATCTTCCCGGCGGGGGTGGCTACAGTGGCCGGCGATTCAAAGACTGAAGTGTCAGTCTACTTTTCACCTGAAGTGTCAGTCTTCCTTTCAAAGGAGAATGCGTGGCCGAAGAAGTTTCGCCGGTGAATCCTCGGACTGAAGCGGTCGCGGTGGGAATCGACGTCGGATCGACCACCGTGAAAGCGGTTGTCGTCGACCCGGTGACCAAAGAGATCCTTTGGAGCGACTACCTGCGCCACCAGACGAAACAGGCGGAGTTCGTCCTGTCTTTTCTCGAGCGCATCGCGGCCGCCTTCCCCAACCTGGCCAACGATCAGATCCGGACATTCATTACGGGGTCGGGCGGGGCGCCGATCGGCCCGCACCTCGGGTCCAAGTTCGTCCAGGAGGTGAACGCGGTGACCCTGGCGGTCGAGACGCTCCACCCCGACGTGGGCTCGGTCTGCGAGCTGGGCGG
>CAYTTF010000169.1:0-9968 GCA_964440665.1 uncultured Myxococcales bacterium
GCGCCCGGTCCGGGCGAGGTCTCCGCCGTGTTTCCGGTTCTAATCGGGCGCAAGCCGGTCGGGGCGCTGGTCGCGCGTTTCGTCGGGGAGGCGGCCGCGCGGGCCGCGGAAGCGTCGGTCGGTCAGGGTCGGGTGGCGGCGGCGGTGCTCGGCATTGTCCTGCGCGGCGCCCGGGCGCTCGATCCGATCCGCGAACGCACCCGCCGCGTCACGCTCCCCGACGTGCGCGAGGAACGCCGAGGTCGCGCCCTCGAGCGCTACCGGGCCTTCATCGACAGCGCCTCCGACGGCATCGCGGTGGTCGACGCGACCGGCGCGGTCCTCTACATGAACCGCGCCGCCGAGGAAGTGACCGGCTACGCGCGCGATGGCCTGGCCGGCAAATCGATCATGCAGATCGTACCGGAGCCGTTCCGCGCCACCCTGGAACGCCAGATCGCGCGCGCGATCGCGGCCGAGCCGGTCGACAACTTCGATCTCGAGCTGGTCACCACCTCGGGCGACCGCATCACGGTCTCCGTCGCGTCGATCGCGATCCTCTCGGAGCACGAGGCGGCGATCTTTTCATTTCGAGACGTCACGCTGGCGCGCGATCTCGAGCGCGAGCTGCGGCGGACCAGCGAGTTTTTGAAGCGCATCTTGAACTCGGCGGTCGACGGCATCATCGCGGCCAACATGCGGGGGACGATCGTCCTGTTCAACCAGAGCGCCGAGCGGATCTGCGGCTACCAGGCCAGCGAGATCATCGGCCGCATGTCGGTGCGGCGTCTCTACGCCCCCGGGGTCGCGCACGAGGTGATGCGCCTGATTCGCTCGGCGCAGCACGGCGGGGGCGGCCGCCTCGAGCCGGTGCGCCGTCACCTCATCACCGCCACCGGGGAGCACGTGCCGGTGTCCATCTCGGCCGCCCTGGTGCTGGACGACGAGGGTCGGGAAATCGCGACCGTCGGCATCTTCTCCGACCTGCGCGAGCGGTTGCACATGGAGGAGCGGTTGGCTTCGGCGCAGGAGAAGCTGGCGGTGTCCGAGAAGCAGGCGGTGGCGATCGAGCTGGCGGGGGCGGCCGCGCACGAGCTCAACCAGCCGCTCACCTCGGTCATGGGGTACGCCCAGGTCTTGATGCGCAAGCTCGGTCCCGACGACGTCCATTTGCCCACGCTGCGGACGATTCTCGAGGAGGCCGATCGGATGGCGGAGATCGTCCGCAAGCTCGGCAGCGTCACGCGTTACGAAACCAAGAGCTACGTCGGCGGCGCACAGATCATCGACCTCGAGCGCTCGGCACAGGAAAACTTTCCACCGCCCGACGAAACCGGTAAAAGAAACGATAGATGAAACCTGAGCAGCTCACCGAGGCGCTCGAGCAGGCTGCCACCCAGCTTGGCATCCAGGTCCGTTACGACACGATGACGGGCGACGTCGCCGGGGGCGGCGGGCTCTGCAAGCTCAAGGGACAGTGGTGCGTCATCATCGATCGCAAGACCCCGCCCGCTGACCGCGCGGCGACGCTGACCGACGCGCTGGCGCAGTTCGACACCGACGGCGTGTTCCTACCGCCCAAGGTGCGCGAGGCGATCACCGCCCGGCGTGCCGCGATGGGCACAGACGCGCCCGGCGCCGCCACGCCCGCCACCTAGATACGCCCGTCGCCGAGATCTCCGCGATGCCGCGGGTCAGCCGAGGCCACGGATCTTGTCGGCGAGGAGCGGATCGTCGGCGACGGCGTCTTCCAGGGCGGCGCGGAGCTTTTCGCGGGTCGCCGCCGGGGCGTCGGCGCCGAGCTGTTTTTCGACCACGCGGTCGATGACCCGGTCGACCGCCGCCTTGGGCGTGATCTTGCCGGCGCGCAGATCGGCCGCCAGGTCCGAGGTGAGGCCGGCCGGCGGCGTCGCGGCGGTCGGCTTCGACGCGCGCGCCGCGGCGTCGGTTTGTCCGAGCTTGTCCGCGAAGCGCGGACCCCCGGCGGTCGGGAGACTCTCGTCGCTCCCGCCGATGGGCCCGCTGCCGGGAGGCCCGCTACCGGGACCTGTGACCTTGCCTGCCACGTGCGCGCGACCTTAGCACGTCAGGCCCGGATGTTCGAAACGGCGGCCTTGGCGGTGTCGAACTTGGCGCGCATGACGTTGGACACCGTCGAGAAGCGCTGGCTCTCCTCCTGAATCTGCTGCTGCAGGGCCAGGAGCTGCATGTTCGAGGATTGGCCGTCTTGCATCATGGCCTGCACGTTTGTCATGTCCGACTGGCCACCCACCCCGGAGAGCGCGGCGAGCGGTCCGCCGGCCGCGCCTGCCGCGGCCGAGCCGATCGCGCCTGCGGCCGAGGTCATCCCCACGCCGCCCGGTGCACCCACCGCGGGCGTGCCCCCGAGTGCCGTCATGGCTCCGACCCGGGCGTCGTGCACGGCCGCAGCCAGGACTGGGCCGGCCACGACGTGGGTAGCCACCTCGGCGCCGCTCATGAGCAGCGAGACACCGCCGGTCAGGACGTCGCGGAACGGGGTGACGGGCTTCTCTGTCTGACGCGGACGGGTGGAATCGATTTCGAGCCGGGAATCGGCGCTTCCGGCGCCGCTCGGACGTTCGGAGACGGGATTGATGGTGGTGGGCATGGGATCCTCCTACCCGGGTATCGGTCGGGGGCCCTTTCCGGTTTCCTGGGCGAGGCGGTGTAGAATCACAGCGTGGGGTTCTTCCGCGGTTTTCTGGCGCCCTTTCGGGGGGGCCTCTATGTCGCCCGCCATCGGCTGTGGCCGTACCTTCTCTTGCCTCTCCTTTTTGATATCGCGTTGGCCGCGGTGACCATGTTCGCTGTTCAGCATTATCTGCGTCAGGAATCGTTTGTGGCCGCCCCGTTGGCAGACAATCCCGTCGTGGGTTACGCCATCCTGATCCTGCTGACCTCGTTAGCCAGCGCGATCCTTTTCATCGTGGCTCAGCCGTTATTGCTGGCGGTATTTTCCGATCGCTTATCGGAGCGGGTGGAGCGTTCCGTACGGGGAACAGCTCCGAGCGCCCCGTTCTTGTCGTCGACCGGATGGGCACTCGTTCATGGCCTCATGAAATTGGTGTTCTACGGGCTCGCATTGGCGGTCGCGGCGGTGCTCACGATTGTGAGCGCCGGCATCGGCAGTCTGGTCGGCGTGGGGTTGGGCGCGCTCTTCCTGGCCTACGACGGCTTCGACTATCCGCTTTCCCGCCGCGGGGCCAGCTTCGGAAAGAAGTGGGCGTACCTCGCGCGGCACCCCGCGCAGACGCTCGGTTTCGGGCTGGGCGCGACGCTGCTCTATCTGATCCCGCTGGCGGTCTTCGTCGCGCCGCCTTTCGTCGCGGCCGGCGCTACCTTGGTTTTCCTGGAAGCCGAAGGCGGCACACAGCTGACCGAGGCCGACGGCAAGCATTCGAGCAAAAAGGACAGTACGGACGGTGACAAGGACGGGGCGAAGGGCGGCGTGAGGAAATCGGCGGAAATGTAGCTGCAAATACGTGAAATCCCCCGTAATATGAGCGCCTTGAAGAAGCCCCTCCCCTTCGGGAAGTACTATCTCCTCGAGCGGATCAACGTTGGCGGCATGGCCGAGGTCTTCAAGGCGAAGACCTTCGGGGTGGAGGGGTTCGAGCGCCTGCTGGCCGTCAAGCGGATCCTGCCGAACATCGCCGAGGACGAAGAGTTCATCACGATGTTCATCGACGAGGCGAAGATCGCCGTGCAGCTCCAGCACGCGAACATCGCCCAGATCTTCGACCTCGGTAAGGTCGATGACGCCTTCTTCATCGCCCTCGAATACGTCCACGGCCGCGATCTGCGTTCGATCTTCGATCGGATGCGCAGCCGGGGCGAGGCGGTGCCGATCGCGATGGCCTGCCACATGATCATGCAGGTGTGCGAGGGGCTGGACTACGCGCACAACAAGCGCGACGGGCAGGGGCGCGAGCTGCACCTCGTTCACCGCGACATCTCGCCGCAGAACGTCCTCATCGGCTACGAGGGCGAGGTCAAGCTGATCGACTTCGGCATCGCCAAGGCTGCGGGCAAGGCGTCGAAGACGCAGGCCGGAATTCTCAAGGGAAAGTTCGGGTACATGTCGCCCGAGCAGGTGCGCGGGCTCCCCATCGACCGGCGCAGCGACATCTTCGCGGTGGGGATCGTGCTCTACGAGCTTCTGACCGGGGAGCGGCTGTTCGTCGGCGAGAGCGATTTTTCCACTCTGGAGAAGGTCCGCAACGTCGAGATCGTGCCGCCGTCTTCTTACAACAAGAAGATCCCGCCCGAGCTGGAGAAGCTGGTGCTAAAGGCGCTGGCGCGCGATCCCGAGGACCGCTACGGCAACGCGATCGACCTGCACGACGATTTGCAGTCGTTTCTGTATTCGATCGGCGAGTTCTACTCGCGCAAGGATCTCGCCGCCTGGATGAAGAAGACCTTCGCGGTCGAGATCGAGGAGGACAACGACAAGCTGGAACAGTACCGCCAGATAGCGGCGCCGGTTGCGGCGCCCGCCGAGGCGTCGCGCCGGTCGGCGGTCGGTGGTGCGGACCCCGCACCGTCGCGAGGCGGCCCCGGGCCTGGCCGGGGCGCTGCGGCCAAGGACGGCGGGTCTTCGCCACGCGCGACGGCGAATCCGCCGTCGCAGAAGATGGGCTGGGACGACGAAGAGCTGGACACGCAGATCTTCGACAAGGAGATCACCGAGGAGAAGACGGCCGACAACATGGCGGCCGATCTCTTCTTCGAAGACGAGGATCGGACCGTCGCCAACGAGCCACCGCCCGATATCCTCGAGCAGGCACGTCCGCCCGGCGCGTTGGTGACGCCGAAGCCGCGCCCGGCGCCCATCAAGCCACCACCCGTCGAGGAATTCGCCCCGACGCCGCCCCCGATCAAGCGGCCCCAGGCGCCGCGTCGGCCGACCCTGGCTGGGATGCCGGTTCCCAACTTGCGGTCGTCGTCTTCGGGGCGACCCCCTCTCCCCGTGCCGCCGCCCCCTCCATCGTTGCCGCCGGTGCCGGTTGGCTCCCCGACCGCGGCGCGGCTGCGAAAGTCGGGCCTCAATCTGCCGCCGGTAAGCTTGCCACCGGTCAATTTGCCGCCGGTTTCGCATTCGTCGCCGCGGATGCAGGCGCCGATGCCGCAACGGCACATCTATCCACCGCCCCCGACGGCTGCCCCCTTCGGCACCGGAAATTTCGCCGACGAGATCGGGAACCAGCGCCCGAAACGGGGTGGGGTCTACGCCGCGCTGGTGCTGCTCCTGGCGGCCGCCGGTGGGGGGGGCTACTGGTACCACCTGACGACGAACCGGCCCGGCCGCATCGAGCTTTCTACCGTTCCCGCCGATGCCACGGTCCTCATCGACAACGCCAAGGTGGGCGATCACTCGCCGGTCTCGGTGGAGCGACCGCCGGGACCCTATACGCTGTCGGTCACCCGCGACGGATACGTGCGCAGCGACCAGAACGTCGAACTGCGCGCGGGCGAGCCGCTGCCGCTCTCGGTGACGTTGGAGCCTTCGCCCGACACCGGGTTCGAGCTCACCAGCGAGCCGCCCGGCGGGCTGGTCTGGCTGGATGGCGCGCCGATCAAGGGGGCATCGGGGCAGCAGGCGCGGACCGATTTTCGCGCCTTCCGGATCGCGCCCGGTCATCACGTCCTCGAGATCAAGGGCGAGAATCGCTTCAAACCCTGGCGGCAGGAGGTCGAGGTCGATCCCGGATCGATCCGCAAGGTCCACGCGATGTTGATTCCGGCCAGCGGATCGCCTGCGGGGGCGAAGCCGTCTGCGGCCGCCCCTCCCGAGGTGGCGGTCGCGCCGCCGCCGCCCGCGCCCGCACCGCATGTTTCGTCGCCCCCGCCGTCGGCGCCGCGGGTGTCGTCGCCACCGCCCGCTTCGCGCGTGCCGTCGCCGCCCCCCCCTGCCCCCGAGGCGAGCGAAGCGCGCCATCCCAGCGGGGGTGGCGCTGGCCCATCGGGCGGACGGCGGAAGAAACCACGGGAGGCTGGCGCCGACGAGGGGGGCGCTGTCGCCAGTGCCGACGACGACGAAAAGGAGAGCGCGGCACCGGCCGCCAGCGGCGGCGATTGCACCATCACCGTGAACTCGACGCCCTGGTCGGAGGTCTGGATCGACGGCAAGAACACCAGCAAGCACACGCCGTTCGTCGATTACAAGATTCCCTGCGGCAAGCATCGGCTGGCGTTCAAGCGGTCCGACATGCAGATCGACTACAGCGAGAACATCACGGTTCACCCGGGCGAGAAGTTCAAGCAGCGCTACACGCTCGCGACGGATGAGTAACCCGATGGGCTCGGTTGGGCAGGGCCCGACCAACGTTGAGCCGGAGGGCGTCTTGGAGAAGCCGCCGTCGCGGGCCGATGCGCTGGAGGCGACCTGGCGGGAGTTCTACCGTCGGGCAGGCGAATCGCCCCGTCATCCGGTCGCCCGCGATTTTCTGCACCGGGATCTCACCACGGCATTGGCTCGGCTGGTGCCGGGCGATGCCTCGGTGCTGGAGGTCGGGTGTGGGGAAGGTGATCTCCTGGCGGCCCTGCCGAATACGCGCCGCAAGGGGAGCGACTACCTGCCGGAGGTGATCGGACGGGCCCGGGCCCGCCATCCCGAGATCGCGTTCGAGGTTGCCGACGCGACCGCCGAGCCGCTCGCCAGCCTGGACCGCTTCGACGCCGTGATTTGTGATCGGCTGTGCCACAGCGTGCTCGACATCAAGGCGTTGCTGGTCGGCCTCAAGCGCCAGCTCGCGCCCGGTGGCCGCATCTACCTCACCGCTTTCAGCACGCTCTGGGAGGTCCCGGTCCGCCTGGCGGAGATCGCCGGCCTCAAGCGCCCGGCGCCGACCGCCAACTGGCTCTCCGATTCGGATTTCCGCAACCTCTACGAGATCGCCGGTCTGGAGGTGGTTCGCTACGAAGACCGACTGCTCCTGCCCATCGATGTGCCGGGTCTGTCGACGGCGCTCAATCGCTATCTGGTGCGCGCGCCGGGGATGAAACACGCGTCGCTGTATCGCATCTACGTGCTCCGCGATCGCGGCGCCGCGGCGGTGGCCAGGCGGGCGAGCGTCAGCGTCATCGTGCCGACCCGCAACGAAGCCGGGAACGTCGCGGCCGCAGTCGCGCGGACACCGCTCGTGGGATCGTCCACCGAGCTCATCTTCGTCGAGGGACACTCGACCGACGACACCTGGGCCACGATCCAGCGAACGGTGCGCGCCTACGATGGCCCGCTCAAGCTGCGGGCGTTCCAGCAGACCGGCAAGGGGAAGGGCGATGCGGTGCGCCTCGGGTTTGCGCACGCAGGCGGCGATGTGCTCATGATCCTGGACGGGGATCTGACCGTGCCGCCCGAGGAGCTTCCCACCTTTTACGATGTCCTCACCGGTGGCCACGCCGACTACGTCCAGGGCACGCGCCTCGTGTATCCGATGGAGGCCGGGGCGATGCGCTTCTTCAACAAGCTGGGCAACATGGCCTTCTCGGAGCTCTTCACCTATCTGCTCCAGCAGCCGATCAAGGATACGCTCTGCGGGACCAAGGTCCTTTGGCGCAGGGACTATCAGCGGATCGCGGCGGCGCGCAGCTACTTTGGTGACTTCGATCCGTTCGGCGACTTCGATCTCATCTTCGGGGCCTCGCGGCTCAACCTGAAGATCGCGGAGATTCCGGTGCGCTACCGGGATCGCACCTACGGCGAAACCAACATCTCGCGCTGGAAACACGGCCTGCTCCTCCTGCGCATGTCGGCGATCGCGGCGCGCAAGATCAAGTTCGTGTAGCCGGCGATGCCGCTGTCCGACGAGCAACGGGCGCGCACCATCGCGCGTTTCGAGGAGCACCGCCGCGCCTGGGACGAGAACCCGGCGCTGCGCACGCTCTACGCCGAGTGGTACGGGCGGATCGCCGCCGCGCTGCCGCCGGCGGCGGTGGGGCCGCGCGTCGAGATCGGCTCCGGGCCGGGTTTCGCGCGCCAGTTCATTGCCGACCTCGAGCTCACCGACCTGGCACGCGCCCCCTGGCACGATCGCGAAGTCAGCGCCGAGGCGCTGCCCTACGGCGACGCCAGCCTCGGCGCGATCGTTCTCTTCGACGTGCTTCATCACCTGCCGTCGCCGCGCAGATTCTTCGCCGAGGCGGTGCGTGTCTTGCGTCCCGGCGCACGGCTCGTGATGTGCGAGCCCTACGTGAGCCCGGTTTCGTACCCGGTCTACAAGCTGTTTCACGACGAGGCTCTGGCGTTGCGGGTAGATCCGCTGGCGGACCAGACCGGCACCGACGCCCGGGATCCCTTCGATTCGAACCAGGCGATCCCGACGCTGCTCTTCGGGCGCGCGCGCGCGGCGTTCGAGAGCGCGTTCCCGACGCTCGCCATCCGCGATGTCGAATATTTCGCCGGCCTGAGCTATCCGGCCTCGGGCGGATTTTCGCGGCGGCCGATCCTGCCCATGCGTCTCTGGTCGATGCTTCACGGGCTCGAAGCGCGGCTTCCCGCCGCCGTCCTCCGCCGAACCGCCTTCCGGATCCTGGTAACGATCGAACGGACCTGAGTCTGATTGCGCCAGCTACTCAACGATGCGGACTTATTGATGCCACTTGCGTTCGATGTCGACGTACGAGGCTAGAAGGGCTTCTTACCACTCGTGTCAGCCGCTCTTCGTCCAGGCGCTGCACTGGTAGAGCGCGGCCGCAACCGGTGCCCCGGGCGGAAACGCGACGCGCCGAACGGGCGTGAGCGCGGCGGCGAGCGCGGCGGCGATTGCCGCCGGGGGGCTCACGTGGTGGTCGTCGATGTTGGGGAAACCGATGGCGGTGAAGGCGCGGGTCATGAGCGGGCTGACCATCGGGTAGCCCGTGACCAGCGTGCCGTCGGGGTGGAGCGCGTGCGCCAGGCTGCGCGCCGCGCCGGCGGCGTCGGCGATGTGCTCGAGCACGGAGAAGCAGACGATGGCGTCGTAGTGATCGTCGGGTAGATCGCCGTCGCGCAGGAGATCGGCGCTGCGAAATTCGGCGCGGCAGCCGGGCGCGACCAACCTCGCCAGATTCGCGGCCAGCGTCAGATCCGTCCCCGTGTACTCGGCGTAGTGCTTGGTCAGCGTCGGGACCAGCACGCCGCTGCCGACGCCGATTTCGAGGACGCGCCGTCCACCGGCGGGCAGGAGATCGAGGCCCATCTGCAGGCGGTGGCGATAGAGCCAGCCGACCCACGGGTGATAGTAGTAGGGGAGCGGATCGTGCGCGTCGTTGGGGGTCAGCGTGCCGCGCGGCGGGAGATCGAAGCGCATCGACTCAGCCCGCGCCGTCGCGTTTTCGCGCGATCAGGATGAGGAAGCCGCCGAAGTTGCGCAGCAGGGGCGCGTCGCAGGCCGCGCGCTCGGCCCAGCTGAAAAGGCGACCGAGCGGGGGAAACGCGAAAACTCGGGAGGTCGGCGTAAAAATGCGCACGCCCCGCACGGCGACCATCTCGAGGTCGGGCGGCAGGTAGGAACGCGCGCGCGCCAGCGTGTCGAACCGGGTGTAGACGTCGCCTTCGGTCGTCCCGTCGTCGGCGATCCGCCCCGGCCCGCCGATGCGCTTGGCGAGATAGCGCAACGACACCGGGTTGTAGAACTCGAGCAGCAGGTGGCCGCCCGGGCGCAGCAGGCGCGCCAGCTCGGCGATGGCGCGCTCGATCGGCGGCACGTGCGCCAGCACCTTCATGCTGTAGACGAGATCGAACGACGCCGACGGCAGCGGGACATCGGTCAAGGAGCCTTGCACGACCCGCAGGCCGCGCGCGGCAGCGGGTCCCAGCATCCCGCGCGACAGATCGAGCCCCACCGCCGCGCGTGCGACGGCGGCGGCCTCGCGCAGGAGCAGGCCCGTGCCGCAGCCGGCTTCGAAGACGTCCTTGCCCGCGCCGTAGCGACGGACCAGATCCAGCTCCAGCTCGTCGATCAGCCGGTGGTAGCCGTGGTGCCGCT
>CAYTTF010000170.1:0-7738 GCA_964440665.1 uncultured Myxococcales bacterium
GTTGTAAACGACAACACCCCCGACCGTTCGGCGAGCGCCGATAACGCAGAGCCGAAGACGCCCAGGATGACGCCCCGGACCGATCCGGCCTCCCCGTCTGCGGTCGAGCCGCACTGGGAATTGCTGATCGCCGCCGCGACGGATTAGACCGGGCTTCGAGCGTTCCGAGCGAGGTGGTCCCGGGCGGCGCCGAGCCCAGCCACGAGATCGGCACGAATTTCGAGGCGCCAAGGGCGCCCCTTGAACCCTGCGCGCTC
This sequence comes from uncultured Myxococcales bacterium, assembly GCA_964440665.1. Lineage (GTDB taxonomy): Bacteria > Myxococcota_A > Polyangia > Fen-1088 > Fen-1088 > JADGRB01. The sequence continues at coordinate 258 of CAYTTF010000170.1, forward strand.
GATGAGCGCCGCCGGCTGCGGCTGCAGGCCAGTGAGGATGGTGAGGCAGCCGCGTTTGGAGAGCGTGGAGATCGCGCTCTCCAGCGCGACCAGGCCGGTGGCATCCATCACGGGCACCTTCTCGAGGCGCACGATCAACACCTCGAGGCCTCCGGCCACGGCGCCCAGGCTCCCCATCGCCTTTTGGGCGGCGCCGAAGAACAGCGGCCCGGCGATGTCGTAGATCGCGACCTTCTTTTCGAGATCCCTGGGGATCTGGTTGCCGGCGTCGCGCTCGTCCTCACCACCCACCGTCAGGCGCGCCTGGGTGATCTCGGCCATGCGCCGCATGAACAGCAACGCGGCCAGCACCACCCCGACCGAGACCGCCACCACCATGTCGAACACCACCGTGAGGACGAAGCAGGTGACCAGCACCAACGCGTCGCTGCGGGGCGCGACGCGTAGGATATGAACGAAGTGCGGGACCTCGGACATATTCCAGGCGACCAGCAACAGCAGTGCCGCCAGCCCCGCCATCGGCAGGTAGCCGATGAGCGGCGCCAGCACGATCACCGCGACCAGCACGGTCAGCGCGTGGACGATCGCCGCGATCGGCGAGCGCGCGCCCGAACGAACATTGGTGGCCGTGCGCGCGATCGCGCCGGTCGCCGGGATGCCGCCGAAGAACGGCGTCACGACGTTGCCGATACCCAGCGCCAGCAGCTCGGCGTCGGGATCGTGCTTGGTCCCGGCCATCCCGTCGGCGATCACCGCCGACAGCAGCGACTCGATCCCACCCAGCATTGCCACGGCGAACGCGCCGGATAGAAGCTCGCGCAGCGTGGCCAGCGAGAGTCGCAACGGCATCCCGCTCGGGCCGGTGGCGTGCCAGGGGAGCATCGGCAGCGGCGGCAACGGCGGCACGCCGCGCACCAGGTGTCCGCCGACCGTGACTTGGAACCGGCTCGCGATCGTGGCGACGCCGTGCGCGGGCCAGCCGTGATTGAGGACGGCCGCCAGCAGGCCCGCCACGGGGATCGCGATGAGGGGCGACGGGACGCGCTTGGTGAACCGCGGGATCGCGATCAGCAGCGCCAGCGTGGCGGCGGCGATCCCGAGCTCCGCGACCGAGGCCGAGCCGCGTGCCTGCCACATGACGCCGATTCGATCGAAGAAGCTCTCCGGGCTGCGCCCCAGCTTCAAACCAAGGACATCCTTGATCTGTAGGGTGGCGATCACGGTGGCGATTCCCGCCGTGAACCCGGTCGTCACCGGGTGCGGGATGAACTCGATGAATTGACCGACGCGGCCGAGACCCATCAAGATCAAGATCAGCCCGCCCATCATGCCGGAGATCAGCAGCCCCGCCATGCCGAACCGGGCATAGATGGGGGCCAAGATGACGATGAACGCGGCCGTCGGCCCGGTGACCTGCAGGCGTGACCCGCCCAGCGCCGCCACCAGCACGCCGGCGACGATCGACGTGTAGAGGCCGTGCTGCGGTGCCACCCCGACCGCGATCGCAAGGGCCATCGCCAGGGGAAGCGCGACGATTCCCACCACCAGGCCAGCCAGCAGATCTGCCCGCAGATCGCCGCGCGTGTACCCTTCGCGCCAGACCGCACGCAACGCCGCCGCCGGCAGCTCTGTCAGCTTGATGCGGTCGAGGGCCGCTCGATATCTCGTGCGCGGCATGGAATGGCGGTCAGTCCATCACGCGCCGACGGCGCCGTCCACGACGGCCGCGTCGGACACTCGAGTCAATCCGCGCACAGCTCGGGCATTCTAGGGCACATCGGGCTACGATGCGCCGATGACGTCTCCCGGTGTTCGAATCTGGTTGCCGGCGGTCGCTCTGGTCACCCTTTCGCTCGCCGCGTGTGGGGGCGGTAGCACCGGCAATGGGGGTGGAGCGGGCCACGGCGGCACGGTTGGAACCGGCGGGTCCGGCGGCGCCGGCGCCGCCGGTCATGGCGGAACCGGCGGGGGTTCCGGCACCGATCCGAGCGCGAGCTTCGTCGGGAGCTGGACCTTCGACTCGGGGTCGGTGACACCCATGTGCACCGGCGTGCCTGTCGCCGCGATATCCCTCACCGGAAACGCGGTGACCATCACGAAGATCGATGCGACTCACATCAATTTTGCTTTCTCCAATAGCGAGCTCTCCTGCAGCGTCGACTTCACCGTCGGCGGAACGACCGCCACCGCCGAAGCGGCGCAGACCTGCACGATCAACGTCATCGGGATGAGCGGCACCTTCGACGTCACCGCCTGGACGTTGATGGAATCGGGCGGCACGATCTCCATGTCCGTGAACGGAACGGCCAACGTCTCGATCGTCGGTTGCAAGCCCACCGGGATGGGGATGCTCAGCCGCGTCGACGCGGCGGCCGGCTAGCCGACTCCGACAACCTTCAGAAAATCGTGATCCTGCGGGGAGTCAAACCCGCCCGGGCTCGGCTAGACTTGGCCCCCCATGAGCGACCAGCCCCAGCGAGACGCACCGGCCGAGGACTTCGCCGCCCTGCTGGCCGCGTCGGAACGGAAGGACGGGAAGGACGGTCGCGTCCGCCGCCCGCGGCTCGCCATCGGCGATCGGGTGCGCGGAACCGTGCTGTCGATCGGTCGGGAGGTGACCGTCATCGAGCTCCGCGGCGGCGGAGAGGGAACGCTGGAGACGCTGGAGCTGCGGGACGAAGGGGGCGAGCTGACGGTGGCGAACGGCGATGCCCTCGAGGCCCGCGTGATCGGGATCGGCGAGAAGGAGGGAATCGTTTCGCTGCGCCGTGGGCCGGGCCGCGGCGCCGGGGCGCGTACCGACCTCGGCGAGGCGGCCGCCACCGGACTGCCCGTCGAGGGTCTGGTCACGGGGGTGAACAAGGGCGGCGTCGAGGTCGACATCGGCGGGGTGCGCGCCTTCTGCCCGATTTCGCAGCTGGAGGTGCGCGCCGTCGCGGATCCGGCGGTCTACGTGGGCCAGCGGCTCGAATTCCGGGTCGCGCGCTACGAAGACGACCGGCGCGGGCCCAACGTGGTGCTGTCGCGGCGCGCGTTGCTCGAAGAGGCGATGCGGGACCGCGCCGTGGAGACGCGCGGCAAGCTGATCGTCGGCGCGGTCCTTCCCGGCGTGGTCACGGCGCTCAAGGAGTTCGGCGCCTTCGTCGACGTCGGCGGGATCGAGGGCCTCTTGCCGGCCTCGGAGATCGGTTTTCAGCGCGGCGCGCGCCCGGCGGACACGCTGGCGGTGGGACAATTGGTCACGGTCCAGGTGCTGCGCATCGGCAGGCGAGACGATCCCAAGCGCTCGGAGCAGATCACCTTCTCGCTCAAATCCCTGGAGCGCGATCCCTGGCAGGACGCCGTCGGGCAGCTCGGCGTCGGGACGACGGTTCGGGGCAAGATGATGCGGGCGGAGTCCTTCGGCGCCTTCGTGGAGCTGGAGCCGGGCGTGGAGGGCCTCTTGCACATCAGCGAGCTCGGCGGCAAGCGGCCCCTGCGCCACGCCCGCGAGGCGGTCAAGCCGGGCGAGATGCTGGAGGTCACCGTCCTGGCCATCGATCCGGACAAGCGGCGCATCTCGCTCGGCCTCGGCAAGAGCGAGGAACGGGTCGACGACGAAGGACGTGCGGCGGCCGTGCGCGCGTCGACCACGGCAGGTAGCATGGGCACCCTGGGAGACCTCCTCAAGGGCAAGCTACAGGGCCCGTAGCTTGACGACGATCGGCGCGTGGTTAGAAAAGGGCTGTGGAATCGGACCCTGAAGCGTCGGTGATCACCGCCTGCAGCTCGTGCGGCGCAAAGAATCGGATCGTGCGGGCCCGGCTGGGCGACGATCCCACCTGCGGGCGTTGCAAGAAGAAGGTTTTTCCGCGCGGGCCGGTGACGATCACCGACGCCAGCTGGAAGGCGGACGTCGAGGATTCTCCCATCCCGGTGCTGGTCGATTTCTGGGCCCCCTGGTGCGGCCCCTGCCGCGCGGTGGCCCCGATGCTGGAGGCGGTCGCCGGCGAGCGCGCCGGGAAGCTCAAGATCGCCAAGCTCAACGTCGACGAGAACCCGAGCAGCGCCGCGCGCTTCGCGGTGCAGGCGATTCCAACGATGATCCTCTTTCGAGGGCCGCTGGAGGTCGATCAGATCCGCGGCGCACTGCCCAAGGCCGCGCTCGAGGCCCGCCTCGATCGGGTGATCTGAGCGCGCGACCCGAGGCCTGCGCTCTGCGGCGCTCAGGGGACCGTGGCCGAATTCGCGCTCCACCCGGCGCGCCCCATGATCGGCGAGATGTCGACCGCCTCGAACTGGCTGCTCGAGATCGACTGCACCTGTGAGAAGGTGGTGTCGGCCCAGGAGGCGCTCGGCTCGCCCGTCACGTACATGGGCGAGCCGCCGTCGGCGATGTACATGCCGTAGGTCTTCAAGGCCTGGACGATGGCGCGCGACTGGACTCCGAACGAGGTGGGAATCGTGTAGCTGGCCTTGATCCGGAACAGCTGTCCCATGGGCGGCAAATTCGTGGAGGCCGTTCCGTTACCGGTCAAATGGCGGGCGGGCCAGATGTACGTCGTGCGAATGTGGTTGCTGTCGATCGTGAAGCGCAGGGCGTGCGTGATGGTGCCGGTGCTCGCCTCGTCGGCCCGCAGCAGGAGCGGCAAGATCGGAAATCCCGCCGCGTCGGCCGAGGTCCACCCGGCCGGCCGCAGGGCGTTCGAGCGCAGATCGAACGACGCCGATCCGAAGATGTCCCAGCCCGAGCTGGGGTCGGGATAGGCGTGGTAAAGCTCCCAGAGACGGCAGGTATCGGCATCCAGCATGAGGATGTGGTGATCGCCGTAGGGCTGGCTGGGGGTGGTGTCGATTCCCCCCTCGCACAGCGGCGGCGACGGAATCGGAAACAGCGGTTGGGGCGCCGCCGAGGCGGTGCAGGGCGAGACCAGCGTGTGCGCGGTGCCCGATGCGCAGTCGGCCTCGGTCGTCGGATCCCAGTCGAGATCGGCCGTGTCGGTCGTCTTGTAGAACGCGTGCGCCCAGGTGAGCGCGTTGCCGTGCACGACGTTGTAGGGAATGCCGTAGTAGTCGGCCGCCGTCACGTCGACCGACGTCCCGAGGTCGAGGTGAATGTTGTGGGTGCCGATGGTGGCCAGATACGCCGCCGAATTCGGGTCGACCGGGAGCGCATCGATCTTGGTGTTGAAGATGTGGTTTGCCGGAAAAATCTGGCACCCGGCGATGGTGGCAACCGGACCGGACCCGCCCTGCCCGGCCGTTCCGGTGCTGCCAGCCGCGCTTCCGCCCGTGCCGCCTCGGCCGCCGGAGCCGGCGCTGCCTGCGGTGCTGCCCCCGGTGCCGCCGCGGCCGCCAGACCCAACGTTGCCGGCGCTGCCGGCGTTGCCCGCCGCGCTGCCGCCGGCGCCGCCTCGGCCGCCAGACCCGGTGCTGCCTGCTGCGCTGCCGCCCGCGCCGCCCCGGCCTCCAGATCCGGTGTTGCCCGCCGCGCTGCCGCCCGTGCCGGCGGCGCCGCTGGAACCGGTGCTGCCCGCCATCCCGCCCCCGCTGCCGCCCGACCCGCCAGATCCGGCGCTGCCCGCGGCTCCGCCGCCCGTGCCACGGCCACCTGTTCCGACCTTGCCGCCGCTACCCGCCGCTCCGCCGCTGGTGCCGCCGAGGTTGCCGCCCGGCCCGCCACCGTTGGACGTTCCCGTGTCCGTCGGGCCGCCACCACAGCTGGCGGCGGCCAACGACGCGAGCGACAACACCAGAGCCAGGCGCACGGTGGTTTCTCGGCGGTTGCACCGTCCTGCTGAAGGCACCCGGGGCGGGGCGGCACAACCGTTAGAGATCGTCCGCTAGAGATCGTCGCAGGGATTGCCGAGCTTTTCGCCCAGATAGACGCCCAGCTCGTTATAGATGAGCTGGTAGTTATTGATTGGCTCGCCGGTCTTCTCGTCGAGCGCCTCGATGGGCACGACGGTCAAGGTGGTCTTCTTGGTCCCCTGGATCCAGGTCGGGGGGTTCTGCCGGTCGGTCACGTAACGGAGCGAGCCCGACTTGGTCGTGAAGATTTCCCCTTCGGTGTCGGCCACCGCGTTGGTCATCTTCTGAAGCTTCATCGCCCCCTTGGGACCTACGTAAAGGCGAAAGCTCTTTTCGGTCTCGGGGGTGTTGCCCTTGTCGACGTAGAAATATTTTCCGTTGTTGTCGCGGGCCAGGCGGTGCGGGGCCCGCTTGTGCAGCGGCGGTTCGATGGCGGCCTTGGCGAGCAGCGCCTTCTTGGCCTCCGCATCCAGGATCTGCAGGTCGGTCTTGCGCTCGCCGCAGCTGACGGAGCAGATCTTCTTGTCGACGTCGGTGTCCACCGATGCGTAGAGGCGCATGTCGAGGCCGCGGAAATTGGAATTCTTGGTCTTGGCGAGGAAGCGCGGCTCGAAGAAGCTGTCGCCGGTCAGCACCCAGGGCGGCAGCGGAACGCGGTGGAGCGTCTTCGCGTCGCCGTAATAGATCTGTCTCGATTGCTTCTCGCTGGGCGCCACCACCACGTAGTGGGATTTCCCGTCGGTGCAGACCGTCGTCTTTTCCAGGTTCATCCGCTCATCCAGACCGATGGTTTTGCCCAGCACCTGACGGGTGAAATCGCCCATGTTGGTTGCGCTGCGGCTGGTGGTCCAATTGAGCGTCGTTCCCGCGAGCTCCATTTTCATGCTCTTCCCCATGGTGCAAACGAAGCTCCTGACGTTGCCCGCGATCGCGGTCTTCGCTTCGTTCGACTCCTCGCACATCCGGCGCATCGCATCGAGCGGCTCGCCGCAATAGCTCGCGACGCTGATCTCCTGCACATCGGCGTCGCTCATCGAGCTCCAGTCGACCTTCACCGCCGGCTTGCCACCGCAGGCCTTGCCGAAGCCGTCGACCGTCGGCTGCATGCCCTTTTCCTGCTGCGCCACCTCGGCCTTGCGATCGAAGGCGCTCAGCGCCTGCAGGGTCCCATCGCTCTTCTGCTTTCCGTAGCTCGCGTAGATCGCGTCCGCCTTGAGCGCGGCCGTTCGCTTCTCGTCGAACTGGACCCGCAAGTCCTCGCGCCGACCGGGCAGGTAGAGCGAATACGAACCGTCGCGAAGCACGAGCGTGTTCCACGCGCGCCCGTGGTAGGTGGTCTCGAAGTTGGTCTTGCCGGCGTCGATATTTTCGACCCGATGCGGAATCGCCTTGGCGTCGAACACCGTCCCGGAGCCCGAGACAAGGACGAGGACCTGGTTGGTCGCCGGCGGCTGCATCGGCACCACCGCCACGATCAGGCCTTCCGGTCCGGCAAAGACCCGGTTGGGTGGCACGGTCGATTGCGCGCGCGCGGGGACCGCCAGGAGGACCGCGGCCAGCAAAGCCGCGGCCGGCAGACGCGCGGCCAGCACATGGTTGACAGTCACGATGTCTCGGATTCTCACCCGTCCTCCTCAGTGTAGATCGACGCCCAGCTTGCCACAGGCACGCAGCACGGCGGCGCGATCGCG
>CAYTTF010000170.1:7838-9954 GCA_964440665.1 uncultured Myxococcales bacterium
GCCGCCGTCGGCTCGGGGGGAGACGGTGGCTTCTTCTCGACGGGGAGATCGGCCTTCGGCCCGATCGGCTGCGGCGGCGAGGCAGGCAGCGACGGCTCTTGCGGCATCGCTGGCGGCTTCGGAAAAAGGAACCAGCCCGCCACCCCCGCAACCAGAGCCAGCGCGACCACCAGACCCGCGATCGGGAAGGGTCGGCCGCGTTTCACCCTCTCCGTCGCCACCGGCAGAGGGGCTGCGGCTGGGGCTAGCACCGGCGCCGGCAAGGTCGCGGGGACGGACCGCTGGGACGGCGCCGCCTGTTCGAGGCTGCGGGCGGTGACCGCCTTGACGAAGGCGCCCACGTCGGCAAACCGCTCGTCCCGATTCTTGGCGAGCGCGCGCTCGACCGCGGCGACGACGGCGACCGGCGTCGCGGGCGCGAGATCCCGCAAGGACGGGGTTGGCGCGTAGACCACCGCGTGGATGACGGACGCGAGCGTGTCACCTAGAAACGGCGGCCGCCCCGCCAGCATCTCGAAGACGATCGCCCCGAACGCGAAGATGTCCGTGCGGGCGTCGATCTCGTCGTTGCGCCCGGTCGCCTGCTCGGGCGCCATGTACTGTGGCGTGCCGATGAGCGCGGCGTCCTGCGTGAGCACGGTCTTGGCGCCGCGGATCTTGGAGATGCCGAAGTCGAGGATCTTGACGACGTCGCGAACCTCACCGCCGGGATCGGTCGGGCAGAGGAAGATGTTGTCGGGCTTCAGATCGCGGTGGACGATCCCCTCGCGGTGGGCCGCCGCCAACGCCGACCCGATCTGACCCACGATGGCCGTCGTCTGATCAAACGACGGCAGGCCGCGAAAAAGCCGCGCCGCCAGCGTCTCCCCCTGCAGCAGCTCGAGCACGATGTAGGGCGCGCCGTCCGGCAAGGTATTGAAGTCCAGCACCTGGACGATGTTGGGATGGCCGAGCCGCGAGGCGATATCGGCTTCGCGCCGGAAACGGGCCAGGGCCACCGGATCGCTGGTGCCGAAGAGCAGAACCTTGACCACCACGCGCTTGTCGGGAAGCCGAAGGTGCTTCGCCTCCCAGACGGCGCCCATCCCCCCCTGCCCGAGCAGGCGGGTGATCTCGTAGGTCTCGGCGACGACCGTTCCGGATCGCAGCGCCCCCGGAACGTTCGGCGTGACGCCGCCCGCACCCGATGCAGGCCCCACGGGCGGCGCGATCGTGGGATCGGTTGCCGGGTTGGACGGCCGTTCCGCCATTGGATCGCAGATTACATCGATCCCGGCGACCGCGCCGCGCCCAAGGGCGGCGCGGACCTTCGATCAAGTTAGAGTGGCTTGACCGATTCGGCGCGCGGGCCCTTGGGCCCCTGCCCCTCGGTGAACTCCACCCGCTGCCCCTCGCGGAGCTGCTCGAATGTCACACCTTCAACCGCGGAGGAATGAAAGAACAGATCCTTCCCGCTCCCGGTCGAGATGAATCCAAAACCCTTCTCAGTCAGACGCTTTACTGTACCTTCTGCCACGTTGTGTTGCTCCTTGGCTGCTGAACATACGCGCATACACCAATTTGTCCAGCCCGCAGGAGAAGCAAAGGTCGTTAGCCCCCGCCGCGAATCAACATTTGACCGGTTGGATCGGTAGCTTCGACCGTTCCGTCCCCCGAGGCAGAGCGCCCGGAACCGAACTTTCTGAACTGGCCCGCGATGTAGACCTCGGAGGGCGCGGTTATCACCAGCTTGGTGGTTCCCTCCCAGGCCAGGTTTACGACGGCGGTGACTTTCCCATGCACGAGGCTCCTCTGGCCGTCTCCAAGAGCCGCCTTGACACCGGCGCCGATGGACCTGTCGTAAAGGGCGGTGACCTTGATCCCCTTGGCCGCCAGAGCGCGCGAGACGATCAGGTAGCGGCCGGCCAGCAGGTCGGTTTTCAGCCCCGCGTCGCTCAGATGATCGACCACCGCCCGGTACGGTCCCTCCAGCAGGTCATCCCAGCGGACCGCATCGACCGTCACGGTGATCCGAGAGGCCAGCGCGAGCTTGGCGTTGTCGCTGTCGGAGGCGGGAAGGATTCCGACCGCCCGGTTCGCGTCGAAGACCCTGGCGACCGAATCGCCCAGCGAGCAG
>CAYTTF010000171.1:0-7258 GCA_964440665.1 uncultured Myxococcales bacterium
CGGTGAGCGAAGCGAACCATGCCCGACGCCGTGCCGCCCGGAGGCGGCCTAGCGCAGCTCGACCTGGCCGACGTGCCGGAGGTTCAGGAAGTTGACCAGAAAGTGGGCGATGACCGGGCCGGTGAGATCCCCCGTCCACATGAACATTGCGCCGAACAGCAGACCTGCGGCGAACGAGCTCGCGGTCCAGGGGAGGTGCCGCAGCTTGGGTCCGATGTGAAGTAGCGCGAAGATCGCGCTCGAGGCGATGAGCCCGACCACCGGCAAGAGCGCGCCCCGAAAAAACATCTCCTCACCCACCGAGGAGGCGGCGGCCAGTACGATGATCTCCGCGTCCTGGAGCGGGAACAAAAGGTGGCGCAGCTCGCGGTGCAGCGCCCGCGCCCAGTCGAATCGATAGAGCGCCATTCGCGAGGCGAACACGATCAATAGGCCGGTCGCGAGGCCGCAGACGATCCCCGCGAGCGTGAGCGACATGGCGGGCTCGTGCCCGGACAGGCGCCAAACGTTCGGCTGCCCGCGCAGGGATCCCCAGGCCAGCGCCGCCGCGCCCATTCCCAGGTAAAGGGCCATCACCAACAGGGGGCGTGACCAGCTAGATCCGCGGGACCACACGGTTTCCGTCCGGGCTCATGACACGCGCCGTCGATATATTACGGTATTTTCCGACCCAGCCGGCGAACTTGCATGACGCAAGGCGTATACCAATTAACCGAATAAAATCATGGAGATATTCTCAGGCGCAGCGGGAATATTTTCACCCCTGTTTTGGCAGGCTCGCCCGACGGTGACATGGTAAACGAACGCAATGGCAGTCGCGGCACTTCGGACCCGGCATCGAACGTCGCGCGGCGCGCCGCTCTTGCCGACGACGGTGGTCCGCGAAGTCGGCCAGCAGAAATTGCTCGCGACCCGCATCTGCGATCTCGATCTGCGTCCGCTCGGCACACTCGCCGAATGCGTCGAGCAGGTGATCGGCGAGCTGCACGCCAAGGGGATCACCTTCGTGCCGGCCTACTACCTCGGTGACGACGACTTCTGGACCGCCGACCGGGCGGTGAGCGTCAACGTACCCTGGTATCTCTCCAACCCAGCGCTCTGGGGTCTGGTCAACGATCACCTGTTCGAGTACACGCGCGAAGAGGTGCTGATGTACCTGCGCCACGAGGCGGGGCACGCGATCAACTACGCGTTCGAGCTGTGGCGCCGGCGCGACTGGACCCAGACCTTCGGCGACTTCCGCCGCCCGTACCGCGATGTCTACAATCCAAACCCCTGGAGCCGCGACTACGTACGCTACTTGCACCGCGCGGGCATGTACCACTACGCCCAGAAGCACCCCGACGAAGACTGGGCCGAGACGTTTGCGGTGTGGCTGGAAGGCGGTCCCTGGCGGCGGCGCCATCGGGACTGGCAGGTGGCGCTCGCGAAGCTGGAGTACGTCGATCGGATCGTCGGCATCGAGCGCAGCTGCCGCGGCAACCCGACCAACGTCCGACTCGGCATGCGCGTGCCGTACACCGAGATCAAAGAGACGGTCGCCGAGTATTTCGACATCGGCGACGCCCTGGACCTGGACCTCCTCGAATACCGCAAAGATCTGCTAGAAATCTTCGCGCGTCGCCCGCCACGCGCGCGCGCCATCGCCGCCCGGGGTCTGACCTCGCGCACCGCCAACGCCCAGTCGGCCGCCCGCTTCATCCAGCAACACCAAAGCATCCTCGTCGATCGAATCAGCCGCTGGATCGGCGACAGCGACAAGCGGGTGATTTTGAGGTTCCTGAGGCAGCTCCAGGCGCTATGCACCCACGAGCACATGGTCGTCCCCGACAGCCGCCGCACCGAGAAGCTGGTCGAGGTCACGGTGGTCGCCACCTGGCACGTCGTCGACGGGATATATCGACTGTCATAGGGACCCCAGGGGTCACGAGACCCTAAACGCGCTTGCCATCCGGTCCCTCTACCGGGTGACCCGGGAATGCGGCCGCCGCAGCTTGGGCTGCCGCTGCGTGAAGACTGGCATCGTGGAACCGTTGCAAAACGCCAAGATCACGCTTGGATCGAATTTTGGCGAAGGACAGGTCGTTCTGCCAGCGAATCTGCCACGATGGTTAAGCGAATCTGCCACGCTCGCGTAGCGAATCTGCCACGAGCATCGTAGGATGGGCCGTGGCTTCCGGTCCCCGCACCCTCACCAGGCACGCCGCGGCCACGGTCGCTACGGCGCTGGCCGACACGCGGGCCGTCGCTCTGGTCGGTCCCCGCCAAGCGGGTAAGAGCACACTCGTTCGCTCGATCGTCGAGAAATCCAAGGGGGCCGCTTACCTGACGCTGGACGACGACGGAACCCGAGCACTAGCTCTCGCAGATCCCGCGGGATTCGTCCGCGGGCGGGCGGGCCTCCTGGCTATCGACGAGGTGCAGAGGGTTCCCGGCCTGCTTCTCGGCATCAAGAGCGTCGTCGACGCCGATCCGCGCCCCGGCCGTTTTCTCCTCACGGGTTCCGCCCATCTGTTCGCGGTGAAGGACGTCGCCGACTCTCTGGCCGGGCGCATGGAGATCGTCGAGCTGTGGCCGTTTTCGCAGGGTGAGATAGAAGGGCGTCGCGAGCATTTCGTCGATCTGCTCTTTGCGGGTCGCGCGCTTCCCAATCACCGCAGCAGCCTGTCGAAGCGCGACTACCTGGAGCGCGTCTGTCGCGGCGGCTTCCCCGAGGTGATCGGACGTCGCGCCGATCGGCGCCGCGCGTGGTTCCGATCCTACGTCCAAGCGGTAGTCGCGCGCGAGATTCCAGGCGTCGCGGACGTCGAGCGTCTCGCCGAATTGCCGCGCCTCGTGCGTTTGTGCGCGGCTCGGCAGGGGGCGCCCCTCAACGTGGCCGCGCTCTCCCGCGATGCCGGGTTGCCGGAACGAACGACCCATCGCTATCTCGACGCGCTCGAGGCGGTGTTCCTGATTCGTCGGATTCCACCCTGGGCCGGCAGCCTGACGGCGCGAGAGGTCCGGGCTTCGAAGCTCTATGTGACCGACTCGGGATTGGCCGCCAATCTGCGCGGCGCATCCCCGGAGTCCTTGTCCGTGCCCCAAACGGCGCAGGGGGCGGATGGCCCCTTGTTGGAAGGTTTCGTGATCGGCGAGCTCCAGCGCCAGGCGGCGTGGTCCGAAGCGCAGCCACGGGTGCACCACTACCGTGACCGAAACGGCCTCGAGGTGGACGCGGTGCTGGAGTCCGACCAGGGCAGTGTCGTGGGCATCGAGGTCAAGGCCGTCGGGGCGGTGACTGCCGACGACGCAACGGGCCTGCGATTCCTGCGAGACAAGCTCGGCCAGCGATTTCGCTCCGGCGCGATCCTGCACTCAGGTCAGCAAGCGGTGTCACTGGGCGACAGGATCTCTGCTTTGCCGATGGATGCACTGTGGACGAGTTGACGACGCGGTGACCGCTGTTGGGCGCAATACTCCGTACGTACGCCGGGTCTGATCCGGTTTCGCCGACGGTGATGTGAGAATCGCGGCCCCAGATCCGCGACCTCTCCCGCACGGACGGGAGGGTCACGCGCCCCCATCCGCGACCCTAAACGCGCTTGCCATCCGGTCCTGCTCCGCCCGCAAGATTCCAGCCCGCCTGGCCTCGGCGCGCCACTGCGCGACAGCGGTTTCGACCTCGCCCACGATCTCCTTGGCGCGCGCCGCCTTCACCCGGAAGTGCTTCGCCACGTCGAGCACGAGCTCGAGATCCTGGGCGTTGTCGGTCTCCGAGATATTGAGCGTCAGCCCGTCGCCGTGGGCCACGGGGTTCATGTCGTAGGCCGGCGCCAGCGCCCAGCCCTTCTTCTCGAGGAGAAAGCCATGGTTGCGCAGGCGGTCGTCGACGTTCGAGATGCATACGAAGAAGACGATTCGGCGCCACAACTGCTCGAGGTCCCGCGGCGCGTGCGCCCCGCGTTGGGTGAGCACGCCAGCGAGGTCGATATACGAGGCGCCTTCTTCGCCGTCGCCGCGTTCCAGCATGGTCATCGCGGAGGCGAAGTGGATGCGCTCGCCAGCATCGGTGCGATCGAAGCGTCGACTCAAGAACGTGTGGTGCTTCTTGCCGAAGCGTTTGCACTCTGCGCCGGCGACGCCGACGCCCGCCTTCTCCGCGAGCGCGTGCGCGACGCTCTCCCACGCGCCGATGTCTTCGGTGTCGTTGGCGCTGGGGAACTTTGCGATCCAAAGCCGCTTCTTTGTGTCGAGCACGCTCGCCTTCGGGCGGGCTCCGCCCAGTGAGCGCCCGGGCGCGATCAGCATGCTGAGCCACTTGCCATACGACGGGTCACGCTCGACGCCCACCCGCTCGAGCTGAAGGCTCGCATGCTCGAGCTCGCGCAGGGACGTCCACGGCGGCGACGCCAGCTCGATGTTGTCGTCGAGAAAGGGGCCGCCATCGATCCTGAAGCGGAGTCCGCCGAGTCGATGGCCATCGTAGACGCCGAGGAGGTAGTCCGATTCGACCAAGGGTCGCTCGCGCCGTTTCTCTGTCCGCGCGCGCTGCGCTTCGCGACGTTGCAGCAGCACGCGTCCCCAGCGGTCGGGCGACGAATCCAAGAAGACCCCGAATGTGTCGCGGCCGGTCGGGACGTGTTGTGGCCCGCGATCCAAACGAAGACCGGGGTCTACGACAAGCGCGGGCTCCGACCCGAGCCACGCGCGGTCGTATTCGAACGAGAAGATCTCCTTAGCCCTCGACGGCGTCGCATGCAGTCGGCCCACCCGCACCGGTTCCCCGAGCCCGACCCAGTTGGCGACGACGTCGATCGTGCGGCGTTCAGCGGGCATCGTGCGACCCGGGCCTCTTGCGAGGGTTCGCGGGGGTCAGCGCAGCGTCCTGCAGCTTGCGTCCAAGCTCATCGTCCCGGCCGACGTTCCCGAGATCCTTTTCGAGCCCAAGGCAATGCAGGACATTGGCGTAGGAGCCCAACGTCACGCCGAACTCGCCTCGCTCGATGGCGCGCAACGTCGGCCGCGTCATGCCCGCCCGCTCAGCGACCAGCGAAGCCGAGAGCTTCCGTCTCCGACGCGCAAGGCGGATGTTCTCGCCCAGTTCGGCAAGAGCGCGAGCAACACCCGGCAGCGGGGGACGGGCGGTCCGTGACATGGAACATAAGATATCCAACAGCGGCGATGATGGCAATCTTATAATCCACACACGACCCTGGTCGACGCGACGCCGACTTCGACAGGCGCAGTTCCCGCTCGGCGATCGCGTTCAGCTCCGCGGTCGTCACCCCGGGCGGACAGGCAGAACAAAGCGCGGTTTCTTGGCCTGAGGCAGCCATTTCCGAACGCCCGATAATCGCCGATGTCAACTGCGCGCCAGCCTGCCGGAGCCTTCCCCGAATCACGCCAGATGCTGCTCCTCACGCACCCACTCGAACGTCAGGGGAGCCAAAGTTCGGAAGGTCTTGGCGCGCAGCTGGGCTGGCTCAACGCGGGGGATTCGGCGGATTCGTCAACAGGTGGCGCTCGACCTCGCCGGTGAACCGACTGTTGGGGTACTTTCGCAACATCTCGCGCGCCGCCTCGCGCGCCTCGTCGATCCGTCCCAGGTGCAGGAGAGATTTCGTGAGATTCATCGCGAACTCGGGCGCGCGCGGGCTGTCGGGGAAGCGGGCGAGCGCTTCGCGCGCCAGCTGTACGGTCAGCGGCAGGTTCGACGGTCCGAGCTCGTCAATCCGGGCCAGCAGCGCGTCCTCGCTGAGCGCCGCAGCGGCGTCGGGCCGGGGCGCCCGGCGCAGCTGCGGATCGGCGAGCGCCGGCGGGCGCGCGGGACGCAGCGGCGGCGCCGCAGCGTCGACGACCGGCGGCGCGGGGACCGGAGGCGTCACCGCCGGCTCCGGGGATGTCGCATGCCCGCTCGCTGGCGCGCCGGGCAAGGACCGTGCTGCCCCCAGGGCTCGGACGACGAGGAACGCGGCCAGCGCCACCGAAAGCAGCACGACGACGACCACCGGATATCGCTTCGTTGGCTGCGACATGACTGGCGATCCGTGAAAAGATTCCTCTCGGCACTGCCGGCACGAGGGGAGCGGGCGCCCGACCGCGCCCGACTACTTCAGGCTCGGCACCTCGTCTCGCGTGACGACGTGCGAGTCGGCGAAGACGCTCTGGATGTTCGCTGTGGTGTTGTGCGTCCCGTCGGACTGATAGCCCGCCCAGATGTTGAACAGCACCCAGGGCGCCGTCGACGGAAACATCTTCGACGGGGTCGGAATCAGGCCGGTTTCGTGGAGCGGGATGGGAACCACGCTGCCGATGACCCCCTTCGCGCTGGTGTAGAGGGGGCCGAACGGGTCGCTGGTGTCGTACGTGTCCGGGCCAGCGAGGTCGATGAAGTCCTTCCCGGGATAGAACGCCGAGCTGGGGGATCCGCTGTAAGGCATGAGCCAGATGATGTTCTTCAGCCCCTTCGTCTGCGTGAGGTAATTGAAGCTGTACTTCCACAGGTTCACGAAGCTCTGTCCATTGGTGGTCATCGCCCACCAGAACCAACCGTTCGATTGCGTCTCGTGAAAGAGGGCAAATAACACGGGAACGTTGGCGTCGGCCATCGCCTTGATCTGAACCGCGACGTAATCGAGCTTAGCGTTCAACGACGTGTTCTCGGGCGTTCCGGCCGTGATCACGTTGGTGAAGAAGGCCGCGCTCGGGTTTCCGTTCGTGGGCTCCGCGCAGTTGCTCCCCATATAACAATCGTCGTTGCAGGTGAGCCCCGCCGCCGGCAGCCCCATGTGGTAACGGATCATCGGGATACCGCCAGCGTTCCAATAGGCGATCGCGCGCTGGGTCGTGCCCGTGGCGGTCGTGCACGATCCGCCGTCGCGGTACATGAAGTCGCCGCCGAGGACGGCCGGCGGCTTCATGTTGTTGGTCGTGTACCACGTGATGTCGTTCGCCGGGTTGCTCCAGCTCGTCTCCTGCTGCCCGGACAGGACGTGATTGCCGTACTGGCTGTAGAGGTAGCAAAGCAAATTCTTCGCCTGCGCTGTCGCGCCGGGAATGACGGGCGCGGCAGCGCACGAGCTGGTGCTGCCGCCTGCGCCCGAACCGCCGCCTGCGCCGGCGCCGCCAGAACCACGTCCGCCCGATCCCGTCACGATCGATCCACCCGAGCCCGTCGCGCCGCCGCTGCCTGAGCCGACGCCGCCGCTGCCGGTCGAGCCACCGCTGCCGGTCGAGCCACCGCTGCCGGTCGAGCCACCGCTGCCGGTCGAGCCAC
>CAYTTF010000171.1:7358-9949 GCA_964440665.1 uncultured Myxococcales bacterium
CGCTGCTGCTCGAGCCGCCGCTGCTGCTCGAGCCGCCGCTCCCGGAGGAATTGCCGCCGGAGCCCGAGGAATTACCGCCGCTGCCGGTCGCGCCGCCGCTGCCGGATTTTCCACCGCTGCCGGATTTTCCACCGCTGCCGGAGGTCGAACCATCGGAACCGCCGGTACTTCCGTCGTCCGCGGACGTGCAGGAAGCGACACCGACCGCCAGTAACATCGGCAGAAGCAATTTCGTTCTCATGTTTCCTCAGGGGGGAGAGGGGTCGCCAGGAGCGAAGCAGGTTGGCACAAACCGGACATTTTCATGTGGCTGCTACATTCCGAACGCCCGATAGTCTCCGATCTGTCAACTGCGCGCCAGCCTGCCCGAGCCTTCCCGAGCCTTCCCCCCTCTACCGGGGGTACGCTTGTTGGCTTCCGGAAACAATCGCCAAAGGAGTGACATGCGGCGTCGTGCCTGGCTAGCCTTGGCAGCTTTCTGCTGTGCCTGCTCTCACAGCGGCGTGTCTTCGATGACTGATGGCAGCGGGTTTTCGACGACGGACGGCGGCGTCTCTTCTCTCGCTCGGAGAATCTGCGACGGCTCGCAGGGCATTCGGTTCATGTACAGGATTGAGGTCGACGTCTCACGGGGACCGGCCTTTGCCGCGATTCTCTATGAGCTCGGCGACGACTTCCTCTTCGTAGATGGGACCTGCCACTTTTTCGTGATGGCGCCGAGCAGCGTCTCGGACACCGTCGGAGATCCCCTGAGCCCCTGGCGTCCGTATCGCCAGGGCGTGCTCTCCGCCGACCAAGAGAAGCGTTTGCACGACCTCGTAGGATACGACAACATCACCGCAGATGGACCGCCTTGCGTCTTATCCGGGAACGTCGTGGATTCCTCTCCCACTACTATCTGGGACGGGGCGACTACGTACGTTTGCGCCGGCATCCTGAAGAATATCGACTACGCATGGCCGCTGCGGTCGGAGCTGTACATGGGTGGCATGCCCATGGCAGGTGGACTGAGGATCGAGGTCGGCCAAGATTCCGTTCCTGATCAGAAGATGTACACGTGGCCGCTCGCGCAACCGGCTACCGCGTACGAGCTCCCTTACGTCAACTCCCTCATGGCGGGCCAAGGGACGTTGATAAGCGACCAGTCCGACACCGCCGCGCTCAGGAACGTTCGGGACCAGTTCGTCACGGACTCAACGGGCGTCGCGAACTTCTTCGGTTTGTTGCTTCTCGAGCCGAAGGGATGGGTCTTGTCTATCCGAGACGAGTTGCCCTTTGCTCAGCAGAACGGCCTCTGGAATCTCCCGCCGAACAAGGCGCCTTGATGCCCCGCGACCTGGGCGGAAACGGCAATATTTTTGGGATCGCGCACGCCGCGCTGGCCAAGGCCGGATTGGATCGGCACTCACGCACCTATCCGGCGTCCTGGCAGGCGGAGATGAGCAACTCCGGGGGACAGGCCAAACAAAGCGCGGTTTCTTGGCCTGATGCCATTTCCGAACTGCGGCAGCGGGCATCGAAGGACCAGGGTAAGGCGAAGCGGGACGCTCTACTCAGACGCGTGCGCGGCCTCTGCCAAGTGGCAGGGGTGAAGCGGGTGGTTTCGCACTCGCTTCGAGGGCTGAATGCCACGCTTCGACTTACCGGCGGCGCTACAGACGAGGCCATCACACGGGCGCTCGGCCACGTCGATATCAGCACTACCCGGCGCAGCGACTTCGCGCCTGGCATCGCAGAGCAGACGGACGCACGGCGCGCGCACGGGCGCCTGCTGCCGTCAAAAGCGGCGTGACCGGGAACTTTCAGTTCCCGGGAAAGTTCCCGCACACTGCGTCAGTTGACAGACCACCTAGAAGCCCATATAAACCGCGGGCTTCCTCGCGAGGATGGCGGAACTTGGTAGACGCACTAGCTTGAGGTGCTAGCGGTTAACAGCCATCGGGGTTCGAGTCCCCGTCCTCGCACTGCAAAACCCCTGGCAAGTGCTGGGGTTTTCGTTTTTCGGCGTGGCATGGCTCATGCTGTCTAGGCGGCTCCGGTAACTGGTTTTGGAGTGCAGTTACCGGATAACACGTCTCGGCTGCGCCGACTGCGCGCTCGCTCCAACGTGTGGCGATCCACGTAGTGCCGCGCGGTCACCGCGAAGCTCGTGTGCCCGAGCGCGGCGGCTACCGCATGGCTGGTCGCGCCGAACCCGGATGCAAGCGTCGCGTGTAGCCCACGAAGCGAGTGGGGCACGACCTCCGGCACCTTGGCTTCGTCGACGCAGAGACGGCGAAGGCGGCGGAGTAGGGCGTCGGTTCTGCTTTTGCCCTGGTCCTGTGATTCTCGCCTTCGGCCTGCCTCGTACGCGAACAGGGGATCCAACGCCGGCCGCTCCGCGGTGATGCGAATCAGAAACGGTCGAAGCTCTGTCGCTACTTCCACCGCTCTCCGTGCCGCATCCGTCTTACCCGCCTCCACCCACAACACCGACGCGCCGTCGTCGCAGTCCCTGACCTTGAGCCCCATGACCTCACCCGGCCGAAGCCCGGTGAGAACCATCGTCGCCGCGGCGAGCGCAAGAGGATCACCGCGACGAAGCGCTTCGG
>CAYTTF010000172.1:0-9912 GCA_964440665.1 uncultured Myxococcales bacterium
GGCGTTCATATCCAAATCGGTACCACGGATAAAGTAAACTCACCACCGCGATGCGTCCCTGCCGGCACTGCGCGCACGAGAGCGCGGATCACCTCAGCTTCTGCTCCCAATGCGGGCACCGGTTTGCGGGTACCAGCCCGGGCCTGCCGGCCTTGGGCTCGGTCGGACCCCGGGGGCTCGATCGGGCCTACGCCAGCGCGGCCTTTTCGCGCACGCTGGTCGCAACGGCCCGGGGAGCCGGTAGCACAGGCCGCGCCACGGTGGCCGGCACCCCGTTCCGGACCGGGAGAACGAGAACCAATGGCCAGCCCAACGCCCGCGTCCAGACGGATTCCTCCGGCCGGCCGGTCTCCCGATCGCGGCTACGCTGGGCGGCCGGGTCGATCGGGTACATCTACGTCTTCCTGCGCGACAAGCTGGACGCGGGCGAGCGGCGGCGGCGGCTCATCGAGGAGCGGGTGGGCGCCGAGGCGCTCCTGTCGGGCGCCCTGAACGAGCTGGCCCTGGTGGTTCTGCGCGAGGGGGTGCAACACGCCGATCTCACCGGATTGCTCGAAGCCATCGGGCGCGCCCACGCGCGCCGCGAGTCGGCCGCGGCCGACATGGCGGCTTCTGGCACGCTCCAGCAAGCGGAGGCGGCCCGGCTCGGGGCGCAGGAGGCGGCGGCCGAGACCCAGTGGACCGCGAGCGACCGGGCCAGCCGCGATGCCGACGAGATTCTGCGCGCCACCGCGGCGGATCGGAATTCCGCCGGCGTGCGGCTGGCGCGGCTGAAGGACGAGCGGAGTCGCATCGCGCGCGAGAAGACCAACAACGACGCGGGGGGGGATGCGCGCGCCGCGCAGCTCGCCCACGAAGCGGTCGGTCTGGCCGACGAGCAGCGCGCGCTGGACGAGCAGATCGAGCGTCTCGACCGGCAACTCGCCGATCTGCGGGACAGCTCGGCCGCCTCGCGCGCCGCGGCCGCCGCCGCCAGGGCCAAGCTGGAGCAGGCGGTGGCCGCCCGCCGCGACGCCGCTTCGGCGATGGCCACCAGCATCGCGGGTCGGCAGCGCGACCAGGCCGATGCCGAGCGGGAGGCCGCCGACCTGACCGACCAGCTCGGTCGAGCCACCAACGATCTGCGCCCCCCGCACGGCGTCCTGCTCTCGGCGTACCAAAACATCGATCGCCTCAACGACACCATCGCCGATCGGAGCGCGCAGATCGCGGCGATCGAACGAGCGCAGGCCCACTACGATCAGCGCAAGCTCCTGACCGGCGTCGGCCTGCTTACCAGCATGCTGATCGCCACGGCAGCCGCCTTGTGGGCGGCCTTCAAGTAATCGGCGGTCCGGACCCGCCTCGCGGCGGCAGGGCTTCGGCTGCCACCGAGGCCCAGGCCGCCAGCAACAGGAGCCCGCCCAGCGGCGTCACGGCGCCGAGCGCGGACACCCCCGTCAGCGCGAGCGCGTAGAGGCTTCCCGAAAACACCACCACCCCCGCCGTGAAGAAGCCGAGGATGAGCCCCCCCCGGCGCAGGCGATCCCCGCCCAGCGCCACCGCCAGCGCCGCGACCGCGTGAATCAAGTGGTAGAGCGCGCCGGTCCGGTAGATCTCCAATAGCGGCGGCGTCAGTCGCCCGCGCAGCCCGTGCGCATCGAACGCCCCCAGCGCGACCGCCGAGAACCCCAGCGCCCCGGCGACGCCGAACCCGCCGCGCTTCACGTCGGCTGGCCCTGGCTGTCGCGCGAGAGCCCCAGCGCCCGCATCTTCTTGTGTAGGTTGGTGCGCTCGATGCCGAGCAGCGTCGCCGTCCGCGAGATGTTCCAGCCGTTCTCGTCGAGCTTGATCCGGATGTACTCGCGCTCCATGTGGTCGCGGAACTCGCGCAGCGGCAGCGCGCGCGCCTCGGCGGGCAACTCCACGCGCGGCAGCATCGCCGGCGCGTCGGTCGATTCGCGCCGCTTGCGGGCCACCTCCGCCACGATCTCCTCGGGCAGATCGCCGACGCCGATGCTCTCCTCCGACAGGATCACCAGCCGCTCGATCACGTTGCGCAGCTCGCGCACATTGCCGGGCCAGGGATAGGCCGAGAGCATCGCCACCGCCTCGTCGGAGATGACCTTGACCTTCATGCCGTTCTCACGGCAGGCGAGCTCGACGAACGCCGCCGAAAGGAGCGGCACGTCGTCGGCGCGATCGCGCAGCGGCGGCGCCCGCAGGGGGACCACGTTGAGTCGGAAATAGAGATCCTCGCGGAACTCGCCGGCCGCGACCGCCGCCTGCAGATCCCGGTTGGTGGCGGCAATGACCCGCACGTCCACCTTGAGCGCCTGCTCACCGCCCACCCGCGAAAACTCACCCGACTGTAAAACCCGCAAGACCTTGGCCTGCGCCGACGAGATCATGTCGCCGACCTCGTCGAGGAAGATCGTGCCGCCGTCGGCGATCTCGAACAGTCCCCGCTTGCGTGCCGTCGCGCCGGTGAAGGCGCCGCGCTCGTGCCCGAACAGCTCCGACTCGATCAGCTCTTTCGGAATGGCGGCGCAGTTGACCTTGACGAACGGCTTGTCGTGGAGCGCGCTGGCGCGGTGCAGGGCGCGCGCGATCAGCTCCTTGCCGGTGCCCGATTCGCCGGTGATGAGGACGCGGGTCCGCGTGGGCGCCACCTTGGCGATCTGGGCGAAGAGCGCCGTGATCGCCGCGCTCCGGCCGACCATCTCGAAGCGCTCCTCGGCCATCGCGCGGAGCCCTTCCACCTCGCGCGCCATCGCGCGCCGCTCGAGGGCGTTGCGCAGCGCCACCATCAGCCGCTCGCGATCGAGGGGCTTTTCGATCAGGTCGTAGGCGCCGGCCTTGGTCGCGCGAACGGCGTCGGCCAGCGTCGCGTGGCCCGAAATCATGATGATGGTCGGCTGGGATTCCTGGTTCTTGAGCTTGCTGATCCGCTCGATCGTGTCGAGCCCCGAGATGCCGGGCAGCTGCACGTCCAGCAATAGCACGTCGGCGGCCACCTCCGGCAGCCGCGCCAGCGCCTCCTCGCCGCTCGACGCCTCCTCGACCGTGAACCCCTCCCCCTCCAGCACCATCCGCACCGTCCGCCGGATGTTCTTTTCGTCGTCGACGATGAAGATCGTGGAAGGCATCTCTGACGGAACCCTAACAGGGTTCACGACCTGCCGCGATGGGATCGGGCGTCGCTCTCAACCCACCGGGAGGACGGCGACTTCGTCGCCGGGAATCACGCCGAGCAGCTGGCGGATCTCGGATGGGAGCGCCACGACGGCCCCCCCCTCCCCCTGCCAGGGTGGCGGGGCGATCACCTGCACCGCGATGAAGCGGGGGACCGCCGGCTGTTCCCGCGCGACCAACAACCTCTCCGGCGGGGCGTTCGCCGGTTTCGATTCCGTCGGCCCTTCCGGCGCGGCGGCCACCACCTGAGCCACCCGCGTCTGCCGCACCAGCGTGATGTCGTCGGTCTTGGCGTGAAAATGCGGACCGCCGTCGAACGGGTCGATCCGATGCGCGAAGGAGAACCCGACCTCCAGGAGCAGCTTCTCGACCCCCTTGGTGTCGGGACCGACCTGGCCGATCAGGGCCTGCACGTGAGCGGGCAGTAGCGTGAGGTAGATCGGATCCTGCGGGAACAGCGAGCGGATGAACTCCTTGTTCGTCTGCGACAGGCGGTCGGCCTCTTGATAGCTGAGACCGGTGAACTTCCGCCCCAACGATTCCCAGAGCAGGCTGGTTCCGTCGGGCTCGACCGGCGGCATCAGCTCCGACAGGACCTCGTCGCGAAACAGGTTCCGGTGGCGCGCCAGATACAGAAAGCGCACGGACGCCAGCTGGCGGCCCAAACGTTCGGGGTGGCGGCGAAACTCCGGCCGCAGCACCAGACCCCCGACCTCCGTGAGCCCTTTGTAGTTGTAGCCGATCCGGAGCACCCGGTGCGCGAAGTGGCGGTCCAGCGTCTCGCTGTAGCGCTCTTCTTCGAGCACGTCGAAGAAGACGTGGGGCGCCCGCCGGCTGCCGTGCTGCGCGAAGATCATCGACGTCCCCACCACCTCGCCGCTGTCGGCGTCGGCCGCGACGAACACGAAGCAGCGATCCCCGACCGGCAGCTCGCCCGCGAACGACGCCCGCGAGCGTTCGATGATCGCCGCCAGCGCCTCGCGATCGTCGGGCAGGTTCACCGAATCCAGGTGGACCGCCGCCCGTTGAAGATCGTCCAGATCGGCGGGGGCGATGTCGCGGAGCAGGAACATGGTCGGCGATCGGCCGCGCGGGTTGCGGTCTGGAAGAAAGCCTAGCGCAGATGCCGCTCGACCGACCCGGCGGCATCGGCGAAGAGTGCGCCGATCAGCTCCGGCAGACCGCTCGGCGCGATGGACCGCCGGGGAAGGACCGCGGTGTAGTCGATGACGTTGACCGGCGGTCGTCCCTCTTGCGCGTCGCGCGTGTTCTCGCGCGCCAGCCAGTCGAGCACGCGCGGCAGCGCATGCACCGACGCGAGGTGCGTGTCGTGCAGCAACAGGATCCCGCGTCCCTTCAGGCCCGCGAGCTTGTTGGTGAGGTACGCGAACACGGCGTCCTCGTTGTCGCTCTTCCAGTCTTGCGGATCGATGTTCCAGCCGATATCCGGGAGCTCACGCGCCGCCAGCGCCGCCTCCAGGCTGTGGCAGAACGCGCCGTACGGCGACCGGAACAGGAGGGGCCGCACGCCGGTCGTCTGCGCGATGAGCTCGGTGTTGGCGTCGATCTCGGCCGCCTGCTCGGTGGGGTTCTGGCAGAGATCGTGGTGGTTCATGGTGTGGTTCGCGACCAGGTGACCGTGCGCGGCGATCTTTCGCACCAGATCGCGTCGCGCGACGTCCTCGGGACGTTGCCCGGTGAGCCGCCAGCCGGTGACGAAGAAGATCGCCTTCAGCCCGCGGCGGTCGAGCTCCTCCAGAATCAGCGGTGTGCCGCGCAGGTCCGGGCCGTCGTCGAACGAGAGCAGCAGCTCACGCGGTGCGGTGGCCGGATGAAATGCCGTGTGCGCACCGTGGCCGGGCGAGATGATCGCGACCGCCTCGGCCGCGGAGTCCGCCGGGGCCATCGGTCGGCTGCCCGCGTGCGTTCGAGAGCGGGCGCGGGTCACGCTGGGCGCATCGCTGCCGCCACCCAGCGCGGGGAACAAAAGCGGCACCAAGAGGGCCGATAGCGCAGTGAGCCGACGAGCCACCAGCATGAGATCCTAGCGAAAACATCGGCGGTTCGCGAATCGACCCTGAGCGGGCCGCCCCTATTCAAAAGGGGATGTCGTCGTCGGAGGCGGGCGTGCTGGGACCCGCATCCGGGTCTTCGGCGGGCCCGGAGTCGGCCCGACCGGAGAATCCCCCCGACTTTCCGCCACCGCCGCGCCCTTCGCCCCCTCCGGCACCGGCGCCGCCGCCGCTACCCAGGAAGACGACGCGATCGGCCACGATGTCGGTGGCGTAGTGCTTTTGTCCGTCCTTGTCGTACGTCCGAGTCTGCAGTCGACCCTCGACGTAAACCGAACGGCCCTTCGACAGGTACTTATTGCAATTCTCTGCTTGGTCTCCCCAGACCGTCACCCGGTGCCACTCGGTCTTCTCTTGCTTCTGTCCCGACTTGTCCTTGTAGACGTCGGTGGTGGCGATCCGCAGGTTGCACAGAGGGCGACTGGACGGCGTGTACTTCAGCTCCGGATCCGCGCCCAGATTCCCGATCAGAATGACTTTGTTTACGCTTCCCATCGAATCCTCCTTGTATCACGGGTCATCGGTCGCGTGGGGAGGCGGTTGCTGCTAGCTTCGATGAATGTTTGCGCTGGTGCTGGCGCTGGTCGCGGCGTCGTCCGCCACGCCGGCGCAAAGCTCGAAGGTCTCCGATCTCGGCCGGGGGTTCGCCGCGTATCGGTCCGGCAGCTATCACGACGCCGCCCGGCTTCTGCGTGGCGCGCTCGACAAGGGACTGCGCAACCAGGACTGGGCCGCGTTCTTGCTCGGCGAGAGCGAGTTCTACGACGGCGACTACCGCGCCGCCGGCGCTGCCTTCGAGCGTGCCGCGCACGTGCACGGCGGACGGCCCGCCGAGATGGCGCCGTTCCGCCTGGCCGACTGTCTGTGGATGGAGGGCGATCGGGTGGCGGCGGCGAAGGCGTACGCGCGTCTGTCGAAGAAGGTGACGCCGGCGCTGGGCGACGCCGCGCTCGGCCGCTTCCGGATCGCCGAAGAGGCTGCCGCGCGCGATCCGGCCGGGGCGCGCCGGCAATTTTTGGCGATCGCACGGGATTTTCCCGCCCACCCGCTGGCCGATGAGGCCCTGCGACGGGCGGCCGTACCGGCAGCCCCGGGAACGCCCGCCCCGACGACGCCGACCGTCCCGAACGCGGCGACGCCGAGCCCAACGCCCGCGACTCCCCCGCAGCCTCCCTCGGAGCTGAGCGCCGCCGATCGCCTGGGGCGCGCCGAGGCCCTGACCAAGGATCGCCACTGGGACGAAGCGCTGGCCGAGCTCGGCAAGCTGCCCGCTACGCTGCCCCCGGACCAGGCCGCCGAGCGCGACTACCAGATCGGGATGACCAAGTTCCACATGCGTCGGGACTACGCCAAGGCGGGCGAGCTGCTGCTGGCCGCCGTCCCGCACCTGGCGGGCGACAAGGCGGCCTCCGCCGCGTTCCATGGTGCCCGGGCGTTGTCGCGCGCCGATCGCGACGACGAAGCGATCGTCGGGTACCGCAAGGTCATCGCCCAGTTTCCCCATTGCCGGTTCGCGGCCGAGGCGCAGTACCTCTCGGGTTGGCTCGACTACAACCGCGGGCGTTTTCGCGAGAGCCTCCCAGCGCTGCAGGCGACGCTCGATCATTTCGGCAGCAGCGCCTTCGCAGACGACGCCGCCTGGTGCCTGGCCTTCGCCCATTACCTGCTCGGCGACGCCGCGGAGGCGGCGGCTGGCCTGGAACGCTACGCGCGGCTGCCCGCGACCGGCATCACCTCCGACGAGCGGACGGATCGGGTCGCCTACTGGCGCGCCCGCATGCGCGACAAGCTCGGCAAGAAGGACGAAGCGCTCGACGGGTACCAGAGGCTGGTCCGCCGCGCGCCGCTCTCGTTCTACGGCCTCCTCGCCGGCGCGCGACTCAAGGAAGCGGGGCACGCCGAGCCGATCGCGCTACCCGCCAGGAAGACGACGGCCGTGGCGCCCGCCCAACCCGAGCGAGATCCGGCGGTGGCGCGCGCCGAGGAGCTGATCGGGGCCGGGATGGACACGGAGGCCGGCGCCGAGATCGAGCGGAGCGAAAAAGAGATCTTGAAGCGCGCCGGCGGCGACAAGGCGGCCACCTGGCTGCTGGGCCTCTACCGCCGCGCCAACGACTTCCACCGCGCCTACCATTTCGCCGAGACGCACGGGGCGGCGGCGCTGGCCGCCGATCCGCACGCCGACGACGGCGTCCGGGCGTTCTGGGAGGCGGCGTTCCCGCGCGCCTACGCCCCACTGGTCGACGCCTACGGGCCGGCGGCGGGCAATCCGGACCTCTACCTCTACGCGATCATGCGCAAGGAATCGGGGTTCGATCCACACGACGTCTCCTACGCCGACGCGCGCGGCCTTCTGCAGATGATCCCGCCGACCAGCTCCCGGATCGCCGCCACCACCGGCGAGCCGTTCTTTCCCGACCAGCTCTACGAGCCCAACGTGAACATCCGGCTGGGCGCCCTTTACATCGGCTCGCTGTTCAAGAAGTTTGGCGGCGAGGTGCCGCTGGCCGCGGGCGCGTACAACGCCGGTCCCCGCGCGATGGGCCGCTGGTGTCAGCAGCACGCCGGGCACCCGACCGACGAGTTCGTCGAGCTGATCGCCTTCGCGCAGACCCGGGAGTACGCCAAGCGCGTCACCAGCCTGTATGCGAAATACCGCTTCCTCTACGGACCCACCCCCTTCGAGATTCCACTCACTCTCGACACCAAGGTGGCCGCGGGCGGCCCGGATTACTGACCGGGTCCGGCGAGCCCTCGCGCCGGGCTCAACGTATACTGCGGGCATGGCGAAGTTTCGCGGGACGGTTCGCAAGAATGACCTCGAAGGCGGGCACTGGCAGCTCGAGGCCGACGATGGCACGGCCTACGTCCTGGAAGGCGCGCTGGAAGGAATCGTACAGGACGGCGCCAAGGTCGAAATCGACGGCGCAGTCGACAAGAACGCGATGGGATTCGCGATGACTGGCCCGATACTGCGGGTCAAGAGCGGGAAGAAAATCTAGGCGTTTCGGAATCGCAATCGGATGGTCGGAGGGTCACGATGTCCAAGGCAAAGATGTTGGTCTGTGCGCTGGTCGCCTGCGGGAGCGCCACCCGCGCCGAGGCGTCGATCCGGCGCGTTCCGCAAGTCTATCGAACGATCCAGGCGGCGGTGGACGCATCCCGGCCGGGCGACGTCGTCGAGGTCGGTCCGGGCAGCTACTGCGGCGCGACCGTCGACGTGCGCGTCGATTTGATCGGGCACCAGACGGCCATCGTCGGTTGCGACACAGGTCCGATCCTGTTCGGCGAGCTGCGGGCTGGGTTCTATCTGCCCGGCGCCGGTGGGACCAGCGGGGCCAGCGGTACGCATATCGAAGGTTTTCTGTTCGATGGCCGCGACATCTCGGACGAGAACCTCGAGCCGCTGGCCCTGGGCGTGTTCGCGCGCTTCGCGAACGACGTCCGGGTCGAAGGCAACCTCTTCCTGGGCGGGGTCCAGGCCATCACCAACACCGCCGGCGATCGCTGGAGGATCTCGGGGAACCGGATCGACGGCTTGACCCTGTTCGACTGCACGGACGGCGGGCTCTGCGCGGGTGGGGACGGCATCGTCATCCAGATCGCGCACGACGATATCGCCGCGCCCGGCGGTCCGGCCGCCGAGGTGAACCGGCCTCAGGGAAACATCGTGGTCGACAACCACGTGGATGGTGCGATCCCCGATGGCTTCGACGAGTTCTCGATGGTGGGGATCTTCGTCTTCGCGGCGGACAACACGCTCGTCGCGCGGAACCGCCTGGCGATCCCCGACAATCCGGCCGCCGACGCTTCAGGCGACGGGGTGCTGATCTCGAACGAGTGCTGCGGCGAGCCCGCCCTGGCGCCGGGCGCCCGCAACACGGTGGTCCTCGAGAACGACGGCCGAGCCAGCCAGTTCGCGGTGGTGGTCGAAGGAACCGGCGGCGCCAATACCACCGGCCTCTTTCTGCGCGACGATCCGGGCACCGTGATGGTCGAGGGACAGCTGATCGTCACCACCGGCGGCAGGCGTCTGACCCGCACCCACCACGGCTTCCGGCGGGCGTTCTTCTAGCCGCGGGCCGCGCGGACGTTCGGGCGATGGAGACTGTTCACCAGGCCACCCGCCGATACGAGGAGTGGCTGAGGGGGTTCATGCCGCTCGTGCACGCCGATCTCGAGGCGAAGCATGGCCGCATGCGCCTCGGGCCGTTCCCCTTCATGCGAGCGACGTTCTACCGGTGGTGCCAGCTCTGGCGCGCCGGCGCGGGCGATCTGGCGCGCGCCGCCCCGGTCTCGGCGGTGGGCGACCTGCACCTCGAGAACTTCGGCACCTGGCGGGACGCGGACGGACGCCTGATCTGGGGCATCAACGACTTCGACGAGACGACCACCCTGCCCTGGACCCAGGATCTGGTGCGCCTCGCGGTGAGCGCGCACCTGGCCGTGCGCGACGACCACCTCGCCATCCGGCGGCGCACGGCTTGTGACGCCATCCTGGACGGCTACCTCGACGTCCTCGAGGCGGGGGGACGACCGTTCGTGCTCGAGGAGTCACACGGCTGGCTCCGTCGAATGGCGACCGGCGAGCTCCGCCACGCGACCGCGTTCTGGAAAAGGATGAGCGCGCTCGAAACCGCGGCCGACGTCGATCCCTCGGCGGCCG
>CAYTTF010000173.1:0-6058 GCA_964440665.1 uncultured Myxococcales bacterium
TCTCTTCTCGACGCAAGACGGAGATGGGTGCCTGCGACTCCCCGATCAGATCCGAGAACGGAATGCCCAGGCCGGAGGCGATTTTCCACAGGACGCCGATGGTGGGATTGGTCTTTCGCGTCTCAATCTGCGAGAGCGCCGCGCGGCTGACGCCCGTGAGTCCGGCCAGCTGGTCGAGCGAGAGGTCCCGTTTCTTGCGCTGTTCACGCAGGTTCTCGGCCACCCGGCGCGCCAGGTCGGCCGCGCCGATCTCGTCGCCGGGGGGGACGGGGGTCCGTCGGGGTGCCCGGGCGGTGTCGTTCTTGCTCTCGCTCTTGCTCTTGGTCTTCCCTTTGCCTTGTCGGGGGCTCCTGGTAGCCATGACCCCGACCGTACCATGGGAACAACGGATCTCCGGACTTAGACCGAGGCGGGAGCTGCGATCTCTCAGCGTGTTTGGTGCAAGACCGGATAGCGCGTCGAGAGGCGATAGCCGGCGCCGTAGACCGTCTCGATCAGATCGGCGGCCTCGCCCAGCTTGGAGCGCAGGCGGGCGATGTGGATGACCGGGGTTCGCGTCGTCGCGCGAACGCTGTACCCCCAGACCTCGCTGAGCAGATCGTTGCGCGTTCGGATCTGTCCGCGGTGCTCGACCAGATAGGCGAGCAACCGGATCTCCATCCGGCTCACCTGGATCGGGACGCCACCGACGGAGACCCGTTGTTCCTCGACATCGATCTCCAGCGGACCGACGGTGTACCGGCCCCGCGGCGGGCTCACAGTGTGGGCGACATGGGCGATGGTCATACCTACGCTCGGCAGCTTATTTCATTATAATAGACTGGTGTCCAGTGCAAGGCAGAGCCCCCGGCGTCGGCCCAGAGCAGCCCGGGGACGCGCCGGAAGCGTCAGCCCGTGTAATCCCTTTGCGTCGACTGTCTATCATGGTAGACTCATGTCTATGAACGGTCACAGTGGAACGCGGGTTCAGATGCGCCTCGGGATGTTTTTGGTCTTCCTGGCGGCCACCTGCGGTGTGAGCTGCCAGAGTCAATCCGACGGTTGGTCAGGCGACGAGGGTCGGGTGGTTCTGGCCTTGACCCTTCCCGGTGGGGCGACCATTTCGTCGGTCTCGTGGACGGTCAAGTCGTCGTCCAACCAGGTGCTCGCCTCGGGGACGACCAACACGAGCCGCTCGGGCGCGACCGCGTCGTTCGCGGTCGGCCTGCAGACCGGGACAGGGGAGGTCGTCACCATGACCGCCACGACCAGCACCGGTGACACGTGCACGGGATCGAGCGCCCCATTCAACGTCGTCACCAACCAGACCTCATCCGTGAGCGTCAACTTGAATTGCGGAGCCGTCACTGCCGACGGTGGGCTCGGATCGGTCGTGGTCACGGGGACGGTGGTTCCGGGCGACAACTGCCCCGTGCTCGCGTCCTGGACGATCTCTCCCGAGACCGCCGCCGCCAACGGCGGTCAGGTCGACATCAACGCCACCGCGACGGACGCCGACAGCGGGGACATGCTGACCTACCAGTGGTCGGTCGCCGCGGGCAGCTTCGCGAGCTCTACTTCGACCAGCACGACGTACACCTGCGGCGCCGCGGGAAGCCAGGTGTTGCACCTGACCGTGTCCGATAACCACACGCCGGTCCCTTGCTCCATCGAGGTGGCCTTTCCGGCGGTCACCTGCAACTGACGCGGGCGCCTCGGGAGCTTCTGGCGATTTCACCTCAAGGCGTCTCGGCGATCGGGCGCGCGGTGGTCGTCGCTGGCGGCGCCGGAGGGGGCCACGACGACAGCGGCTT
The DNA here is from genome assembly GCA_964440665.1 of uncultured Myxococcales bacterium. Classification (GTDB taxonomy): domain Bacteria; phylum Myxococcota_A; class Polyangia; order Fen-1088; family Fen-1088; genus JADGRB01. Next base: position 1,794 of record CAYTTF010000173.1, read on the forward strand.
GTGGGTGAGGCATGCCGCGATCCGCCCGTCGAGATGCGTGATGTCCACGTTCAGGGCGCGCAGCTCTGGACGTAGACCTCGCAAGGGGTGGGCGAGATCGAGCCGTCCGGTGCTGCCGACGGCTGCGGCCAGTCGCGACACGCGCCCCTCGACGGCGTCGATCCGGACGCCGCCGCCCCGTCCGCCGTTCCAGGCGCGGGAATCGCGGCTCACCGGGCGGTCGTCGCCCAGCACGAAGATCTCGCCCGGGGGCACCGTGAAGCGGGCGAATCGTTCCCCGTCGAGCGGATCGCGGAGCGTCAGGTAGGCGCGGTCGGCGAGGACCTCCACCACCAGGTGGCCGCGAACCAGCCGCGTCCCGTCGGCGTTCAAGAAGGGACCTACGTCGCAGGTGGGGACGATCCATCCGTTGATCAGAGGCGATCCGTCCACGACAGCGACCTCGTCGCCGGGCAGGCCGATCACGCGCTTCACGATCGAGGCCGGCTCGTCGCGGCCGCGGTCGGGGTTGGGGAAGACGATCAGGTCGCCGCGCCGGGGCGGTTTGGCCCGAAGCGCGCGCTGCGAAAATGGGAGGCGCAACCCGTAGGCCAGCTTATTGACGACCAGGCGATCGCGGGGGTTCAGGGTCGGTTCCATCGACGGGCCGGTCACGGGGGCGATTTCCACCAGGCGCGCGCGGGTGCCGAAGATGAGGGCGCCGAGGACGACGATCGCGACGGCGGCGCGCCCGGACGAGACGTCGGCCGGCGGCTCGCCGTCAGCCGTGACGAGCTGTCGCCACCAGTAGCGGGCGACGGTCGCGAACGAGACGAACAGAAAGAGGCCCACGACCAGCGGTTCGCGATCGTTGGCCCGCGCCAACCACGGCCAAAAGCCAGAAGCGCCGGCCTGGAGGCGCGGCGGAACGAGAAAGCGCAGCGTCACCACCGTCGCCGCCAGCGCCAGGATCGAGGGGAAACTGGACCAGAGGAGCCTGCCCGGGCGGCCCGACAAGAAAGCCGGACGGGGCATCAGGGCTGCGCTCCCGTTCCGCCTACCGTCGACGGAGAAAGCAGCTCGCACTGGTTATAGAGCGGCTGCGGCGTGCCGCTCTGCGAGAGCTGGTCGAGGTAGAGGAAGACCGCCAGGCCGGCATTGATCGCCCCGCGGAGCGCCCAGTTGTTGGCATCCGGGAAGGTGAAGACCGACGCATCCGAAAGGGGGGTCGACAGCTTCCACTTTTGGACGGCATTCCCGTTGGTGTCGGTTCCCTTGGCGAACAGCGCGTCCGGACAATAGGGGATGACGTTGCCTCCGGTGTTGGTCGTGGCGAGCTGCCGAAGGAAGGCGTCGGCGGCCGTGTGGGCGTCGCTGCCGGCGGGCGGCTCTCGCACGCACATCGGGAAGAGATCTCCCACGGCGGCCAGATCCCCGGTCGAGATCCGCCCGCGCTGATCCATGAAGGCGGCCCCGGCGGGATAAACAGAGCTGCCGATGCCGTCGGCCCCCGTGCCGTCCGTCGCCCAGTAGACCGACGTCGCGATGGCGATGAGACTCGTCGCGCCGTTCCAGTACCTGTTCCAGTCGGTGGCCTGCGGACTGAGCGGCAGGGGGGAGCTCACCCCGCCGTTCGACCCGGGCACCAGCACGTGGATGACCGGGCGGTTGTTGAGGGTACACACCTTCATCCACATCTCGGCGTCCCCGTTCGTGCCGATGAGGGCGGTCAGCGCGGACCAGTTCACGGGAAAATATCCCGGGAGCTGGCCGAGCGCGACCGAGAGGACGGAGTCGGATTGCAGGAGGTTGGCGCACAGCTGGCGCGCGAGCTGCAGCATGTTGGGGGATCCGCTGATCTGGATGTGCGAGCGGCTCTGGCCGGCGATCCGGGTTGCGGCCACGACCTGCAGAAGCTGCGGCGGGAGCTGCACCTGGGTTCCACCGAGTGCCATCCACGCCATGTAGCGGGCGGCGAGGTCCTCGGGCGTCGCGATGTCCGGCGGCGTGATGACCGGCGCGAACAGCTCCGTCCGGTTCAGCCCCGGCGAGCTCTCTGGGCCGAACAGCCCGGCGCGGAAGTTGGCCACCCGCGCGTTGCCGCCGGTCATGAGGGAGATCTCGTCGGCGAGCAGCCCCTTGGCGTCGGCCTCGGGCCCGTGGCAGTTGATGCAGATGTTGCCGAAGATGGCGGCGCCCGGCGACTCGACGAGGACCGGCGCGTTCGGATCCGGCTCGCCGGCGTCCATCCACGCCGGGCGATCGGCGCCCCGATAGCTGCCCACCGTGCGGACCTGGCTGAAGTCGCATCCGGGTTTCTGTTGCCAGAGCTCGAACGGGACCGGCGTGGTCAGCACGTTCTTGGTGTTGTCGTCGAGATAGACGCTCCGGAGATCGTTCACCACCGTCTGCACGTCGGCCTTGGAAACCCCCTGGGTCGCCTCGGCGATGGGGGGATCGTGGACCAGCGCGTCCTGCCAGTTGCTGCCACGTGGGTACCAGGGGCCCGGCGGATCCGTCTCGTCGGTCACCACCCAATGGGGCTGGTCGGGCACGCCTTCGTTGATCATGACCAGCTGCGGTGGCGACGCGTCGTAGTTCCAGATCGGGAGGTCGGCCGGGGTCTGGCGCGTCCCGCTCGTCACGTCCCGATCGACGATGTCGCTCGTGTCGGGGCAGAAGTTGTACCGGTGGCCGGCGTGATACTGAGCCAGCCGCGTCACCGCCGTCGCTTGGGCGCTCGCATACGCCGGATCGGTGGGCAGCACCTCCGTGTAGGGTTGCGGCGAGGGATCCCCGGTCCCCCCCGGCGTGTCGGTCGTGAAGTTGTCCTGGGCGGCCTTCGGGTTCACGGCCGGGATGCTGACCATCCAGTCGCCCAGGATCTGCGGCGCGCGGCAGTCGAATCCTGGGGTGTTCATCGGCATGTGGGGAAAGATCGTGAGGTCGTCGACATAGTCGAACGGCGTGTCGGCGTTGCGGTAGATGAGGCTCCTCCAGGGCGCGTCGATGAAGTCGAGGTAGTCCGAGGAGCTGATCTTCGTGCACCAGCCGTCCGTCTCCGGCGATAGCCCCGCGCCGCTATTGGCCGCGCACTTGCGGTACTTGTTCCGGTAGAGGGAATCGTCCTCGTCCTTGGGAATGTCCCGCAGCGACGGCGTGATGTACGGGATCGGGATGTCCTCGTTGGGACCCCGCGCGCGGAGCGGGCTCGTCCGATCGAGCGGGAACTGGAAGATGCCGCCGCCCGGGCGGGGCAGGAAGTCGAGGAGATCCTTCAGTACCGGCGCCTTCGCCGTCGGGAAGCCGCGCGGGTTGTGGCAGTGGGAGCAGTTCCCGAGCATGTACCCCTGCGCGCGCAGCTCGTAGTCGTTGCGCGGCGTGCGCGGGAGCTGCGACTTCGCCAGCGGCAGGACGTCATCGGGCGACGAGATCCCAGTCACCACGTTGTAGTCGATGAGGCGCTGGAGCTGGGTCAGCTCGTCCCCCGTCGCCCCCTCGATGACGCCGTTCGTCCCCGGCGGATGTGTCGCGATCTGCAGCGGCAGGAAACCGAGCACGAACGACGCGGTGGCGCTCCCCATGTGGCACTGGATGCAGCGGTTGCTGCCCGGGATGGCGTAGTGACGCCGAACCGGCGGGCTGGCCGTGTCGAGCGCGTAATCCAGGTTGAGGTTCGGCGGCGTGCTCGCCTGGATGGCCGCGGCGCGCGGCTCGTCGATGTTGTACGTGACGAGGCGATCCGTGAAGGGCAGGCCGTCGCGGAGAGGATCCTGCTGCAGCGTCGCGGCGGTCTCGGTGTCGTTCCAGACGTACGTGCCGAAGAGCGCGTTCTGTTGGGCCGTCCCGTCGGCGGCGGTCGTGTCGGGGCGCGAGACGATGAGGCGCGTCTCGATCTTGCGGTACGCGTCGTTGCCGTCGATGTCGATGACCTTCTTGAGAAACGTCTTGTAGAAGCGGGTGTTGGGCGGGATCTGGAAGGTCTGGGTGCTCTTGTCGAACACGATCGGCTGGTTGTGCGGCGTTCGGACGTAGCGCATCTTGCCCGCCGAGTCGCTCCACAGGGGATAAGCCGGGACGTAGGAGACGACCCCGTTGTGGGCGAGCGTGTCGCTCTCGAGCGTCGTGAGATCGGTCTTGGCCAGCGTGTCCGGCAGCTGCGTCGCTTGCGCGAAGAAGGCGTCGAGTCGATCCATCGCGTCGCCGTTTATCCCCACGACGTACTTGTTGGGGATGCAGGTCCCGATGTTGCTGACGTTGGCGCCCGTCTCGGGCGTCATCGTGTA
>CAYTTF010000173.1:6158-9905 GCA_964440665.1 uncultured Myxococcales bacterium
GAACTGGCCGGTCGGCGTCCCCTGGGCGATCCAGATCTCGAGGAGATTGGCGAGCACGCGGACGGGATCGTTGGGACCGCGCTGCGAGAACGGCCCGCCGTTGTGCGAGTTGGGTGGCGGCATGAATTGGGAAGGGTCGTCGCTCTCGATGCGCTGGAGCGTCGTCGGCATCGTCGCGACGACCTGGCTCGAGAAGTTGTCCTCGTTGACCGAGAAATTTCCCTGGTTTTGCCCGGAGCCGTGGCAGTTGCCGCAGTTCGTGTTGAACGCGCTCCACAGATCGCTGACGAAGTAGAGGTTGCCGCCGGGCACGGCGCTCCCCGGGTGGGTCACCACCGAGCGCGCCGGGTAGGCCTCGGCCGAGAGGAGCGGGAGGCACTTGGCGCCGTTCAGGAGAACCGTGCTGTTGTCGCCGAGCTCGTTCGTGACGCCGGGACCCCCGGGGCGGCCGCACGCGAGCCCGGTCGTCGCGACGAGCAAGGTCAGGAAGGACGACGCGGCTCTTTGGGTATGGGTCATGGGCTCACGGAGATGCGCAGGTCGCCACGCGGATGAGAACGTTGTCGAACAGCGCTTCGGCCGAGGCCTGCGCCATAGGTTTCACCGCAACGAGGCGGACCGCCGCGGACGCGACACCCAGCGGGACCTGCGTCGTCGTCCCGGAGACCGTCTGCCAGGCGCCGATGCTCGAGATCTGGGGCGAGACGAAGCTGGTGAAGGGCGGCTGGCTGCAATCGCCGGTGGTGTGCTCGTCGATCACGAAGCCGGCCGCCACGCTCGCCTGGCCCGAAGGGATCGAGACCTGCGCGTCGACCTGGTAGCAGGATCCCGGGGTCACGGTCAGGCACTGGAAAGCGCCGCCGGTCGTCGCTCCGTAGGGAGCGTCGGCGGGGTTGGTGTCGCTGTTGACGACGGCGATCGCGCCCGAGCTCGCCTTTCCGTTTCCATCCTGCGAGGTCCAGCTCGCGGTGGTGGCGGGCTCCGCTTTCCAGCCGGTCGTCGCGCTGTCGAAGCCGGGGTTTTGAACCAGCGTCTGCGTGCAATCGGGCACGCCGTCACCGTCGAGATCGGGACAGATCGATCCGCTCGCTCCCGCGGCCCCCCCGCCCGCGCCTCCGGTTGATCGGGTGCCGCCGGCGCCGTCGGAGCTGCCGCCCCCGCCGGTTCCCCCGGCGCCGCCAAAGCTGCCCGCGGCGCCCCCGCCTCCGGTTCCCCCGCCGCCCGCTGCGCCTCCGCCCCCGCCGCCCGCTGCGCCTCCGCCCCCGCTGCCACCGTTCGGGCAGGTCGTCGTCGCCTTCAGATCGAAGCAGGGGCTGCACGGGGTGTTGAGCGCGCACCTCAAGACCAGGTCGGCCAAACCGATCGCGCTCGACGGGTGGACAGCCTGCGTGCTGACGTAGTACCCGAGCGTGGCGTTGGAGGCACCCACCGGAACGCCACCCGGCGCGCCCCATCCCGCCGGCGCCCGGTCGGGCGTGGCGGGACCGGCCGCCGCATCGGCGATCGCCGCCGCCTCGTACTCGGCGAGCGCGGAGTAGGTCGGAGAGGTCGCGAAGATTCCGCTGAGGACGTTCGACGGGGCTTGGCCGAGATCCAGCAGGCAACCGAGATCGGCGGAGACGCAGGCCTGCGTGTCCCCGAGCGTCTCGCAGCCGGGCATGTCGGCGGGCCGATAGCGGACTGTCGTGTCCGAGTAGCACCGAAGGGCGAGCGCGCGCTGGATGATCGCGAACGACGCGTCCCGCTGGGCCTTCGTGGGCAAGGTGTCCGGCCCGAACCCGTTCGCCACCGGGTTCCCGTCGTCATCCGAGGTCACCGTGGCCGTCAACACCGACGGAACGCAGAAGCTCGAAGCGCTGTTGAGGGCGCAGTCGGCGCAGGCGGCTTCGTCCGCGAAGGTGTAGGTCGTGGCGCAGCCACCGCCCGAGCCCCCGGCGCCGCCACCGCCCCCCCCGGATTGCCCGCCCGCCCCGGCTTGGCCGCTGGCGTCGGGCAGCGAGCCACCCCCGTCGGTGGGAACCCCTCCGTCGGCGGTCGTGCAGCTCGGCATTCCCCCGTCGCCGCCACCGAGGCACGCGGCCTGGCAAGGCGCCATCGACCAGTTGTCGTTGGGATAGTCGCAGGAGCTGACCAGCCCCATCGCGTCGCCGGACGCGTACGCGAAGTCGAGGGATCGGTTCGCGACGGTGATCGGGTCCGTCGATTCAGCGCCCCATTCGATCACGTCCTTGCAAGGGCCCCTGGGCGTGAAGCCCTGGCTCACGCACTCGTCCGCGGTCACCCCGGCGCCGCAGTAGCAGGGAAAGTTAGGGTCGGAGGGGTCGCAGCCGCTCGCGTGGAGGCAGTCGACGACTTGCGCGCAGATGACGGACTTCTTCGCGCCCTTCATCGGCCCCGTCGCAATCGTTCCGGTCGACTTGTAACAAAGGTTGTACCAGTCGACGCCGTTGCCCTCCGAGGCGTTGTTGGGATCGCTGGGATCGTAGGTGGCCGCGTCGAAGCCCTCACCATAGATGAAGAGGTTCGTCGTGCACATCGTGGCTTCGCACCGGCCGCACGCCGCGCTCGTGCCCGGCCGCAGGCAGCCGGCGCCGTCCAATCCGCCGCTGTCCGGGTGGGCGTCCGCGCCGCCGCCGTTTCCGCCGCCCGAAGCCCCGCCGACGGAGACGATCTTGCCCGGCCCGCCGGCGACGTCCCCCTGGTTGCGATCCAGCTTCCCGCAGCCGACGCAGGCGAGCAGGACGACCACGGCCAAGGCGCGGCAGGAAGGGGGCAAAGGCAGGTACGTCCTCAAGTCCGATCTCGCGAAAGAGGCATGTCTATCATAGTAGATGACGATGGCAAGCCACCGGGACGACCGGGCCCCGACGACCCGAGACGAATTGTCTCAGCATTGTCTCTTTTGATGATCCCGTGTCTTTTAAACTAGACGCTCTCCGGATGGGCGTGTTAACCCCATGTCAAGACGAGGCCGGAGAGGGACGCGACGGCGGTTCGGAAACTGAATACAGATCAAAACAACGGATGAGCCGGGGGAAGGATCAATCAAGATGAGAGTCAGAAGATCGACAAGAGTTTTGTTGCTCGGAGCGGGAAGCCTTTTGGTGGCCGCTGGAGCTGGCGCTATCGGGGCGTCGACGACGAACGACATCGACGGCAACAACCGGGTGCTGAGCGGCTCCGACGCCCTCAAGGGTCTGGCGAACGACATCCTCACGCAGCTCCCGTTCGGCCACGACAATTTGATCACGACCGTCGACGCCACGCGGACGCCCAGAAATCCGGGTGCGGGCCCCGACGGCAGCGGCAACAGCTCGGACGGCACCTACTATACGGGCGGCGGCCAGTCGGTCGGTGACGGGGCGGGCCTCGCCAACACCGAGCAGCTCCTCGTCGGTACGGCCTCGCTCAAGAACTCGACCTACGCATATGCCGCGGTGACGGGCACCGCAGTCGGCAGCGTCGGCTGGATCAACGCCGACGGCGACGCCACCACGAACGGCAACAACACCGGCGCCGGCAAGGGCGGCCGTGAGCTGCCGGTTCAAGGGACGACCGAGACGCTGGTCATCGGCCTCGACGGCTTGACGGTCCTGGGGAACACGGCGGAGACCACCGCGTCGGGCCCGAACGGCCTGGCCAAGGCCGGCGTGAGCCTGACGGTGCATCACTACGTCCCGAGCGACGCGCGGTTCTTCCCGGCCGCCGGGACGGCCGGGAGCGCCACGAAGGCCACGCTTCAGTGGG
>CAYTTF010000174.1:0-9883 GCA_964440665.1 uncultured Myxococcales bacterium
GGTTCCTCTGCACGCGAGCCGGCCCGCGCGTCTCGACTTGATACCCAGCGCCTCGCGCCTCGTGGTCGGCGAAACTGCGCCCCTGCGCGTGGTCATCACGGCGCAAGATCAGTTTGGCAACCGGACCGCGACCACCGGCGTCCGCGCGCTCGTCGATGGCCGACCGAGCCCGGTCGAGACCGCGCCGAACGGAAGCACGTCGCTGGCGATCACGCCGCCAGCCCTCTACGAGGGGCGCGACACCGTCACCATCGACGCGACGCTGGGGGACCTCGACAGTTCGGAGGAGCTTCACGTCACCGGGGGCGTGCCGACCCGCCTGACGCTCGAAGTGGGAGCCGCACGGGTGGTGGCGGACGGCAAACAGGCGGCGTTCTTGCGCGTGCAGGCGGTGGACAAGAACGGGACGCCCACCGTGGTGCGCGGCCTCAGCTGGGAGACGCCCGAGGGGCGCGTGCGGCAGGTGCGCGTCCCCCGCGACGGCGAATACCTGGCAGAGTACGTCCCCGACCGGACGCGCGATCCGCACCGTGAGGTGGTGGCCGTGATGGCGTCGCAGACCCTGCGCGCCGACGGCAGCGTCGAGGTTCTCCCCGCGCCGGTCCGCCTGGTCGCCACCGCCCGTGCGGGGCTCTTCACGAACCTCGGGCGCAGCGCCGGACCGGCCGCCTTCGTCGATGCGCTGGCGCCCCTGCCGGTCTCCCTGCCCCACGTCCGGGTTTTCGCCGGGCTCGCCGCGGGATACCTGCGTGGTGACCTCACCGCCCCCGGCGTCGAGATGGCCGGAATCGCCCGACTCGAGACCAATACCTTTCCGCTGCTGGCGGTGGCGCGGGCGGGGATGTCCTTGCCGCACCTCTTAGAGATCGGCTTCGACCTCGACGCAGGATGGGCCTGGGCCTGGACCCGGATCACCGCGAGCACGGCCGGCGTCCCGTCGTCGGTGGTGGCCACCGCCGACACCGTCGCCCTCGGGGCGGGCGCGGAGATCGCCTATCCGCTCAAGCCCGGCCGGCTCGCATTCGGGGTCCGCTATCTGTGGATCGATCTCGAACGCACCTCGCAAGGGGACCAGATCGCAGGAAACAGCGCCGGGGTCATAGGCGATCTCGGCTACAAATTGACGTTTTGACCATGCTAGAAGGGGCGGTCTGATGTTGGGAATCGTGGAGGGGGCGTTCACGGCGCGAACACCCGGGGAACCGTCGACGCCGCTGGTGGTGAGCGTGCCGCACGCGGGGGTGAGCACGGCCGGCTACGAGGAGACGCTGACGCCGGAGCTGGAGGTGCGCTCCGACGCCGATCTGTTCGTCGACCGGCTGTACGGCATCGGCAAAGCCGACGGCCCCGAGGTCTTCGTGGCGGCGCAGCTCTCGCGTTTCGTCTGCGACCTGAACCGCGATCCCGACGACGTCTGTCCGGGCGCCGTCCCCGAGCACCCCACCGCGCGCAACGTCGACGGGCGCGGATTCATCTGGGCGGTCACCACCACCGGTGTCCCCGCGATGTCCCGTCCGCTGTCCATCGGCGAGTGGCGCGGGCGAACCGCGATCCATGCCGCCTACCACGACACGATTCGCCGCGCGCTCGCGCGGGCCCGCGCGCGTTTCGGTTACGCGATCCTGGTCGACGGGCACTCGATGCCCTCGCGCGGCCGCGCGGGACACCAGGACAGAGGCCACCCGCGGGCCGCCGTGGTTCCGGGCGATCGCGATGGCAAGAGCTGCGCGCCCGCGCTGACCGCGCTGGTGTCGCGCCATTTCACGTCGCAGGGACTCGAGGTGCGTCCCAACGATCCCTACAAGGGCGGCTACATCACCGCCCACCATGGCCGTCCCGCCGATGGAATTCACGCGATCCAGATCGAGCTGCGACGGGATCTCTACATGGACGAAGAGCGTTTCGTCACCGTCGAGCCGGGCGCGAGCCGCATGCGAGGCGCGATCAACGACCTGCTGACCGACCTCAAGGCCCTGAGACTATAGACAGACTTCAGAACCCTGGGCTAGTCGCCGGCCGGTGCGCCGCCCTTGTAGAGGCCTTCGAGCACGGTTCGGTATTTGTCGATCACGACCTTGCGCTTGACGCTGAGCTTTGGGGTCAGCTCGCCGGCCGCCTCGGTCAGATCCTGCGGCAGGATGGCGAACCGCTTGATGCTCTCGAAGGAGGCGAGCTTGGCGTTGACCGTGTCGATGTCTTTCTGCAACGCCGCCTTCACCTCGGGGGCTTCGGCCAGCGCCGGCCCGGTCTTGCCGCCGAAGCGCTTGGACGCTTCCTCGGACAAGGTCACCAGCGCCACGCAATAGGGCCGCTTGTCGCCGTAGACCAGCGCCTGGCTGACCAGCGACGAGGCGGCCTTGATCGCGTTTTCTAGCGGCTGCGGCGCGATCTTCTTGCCGCCCGCGGTGACGATCAGATCCTTCTTGCGATCGGTGATGCGCAGGAAGCCGTCCTCTATGACGCCGATGTCACCGGAGTGGAACCAGCCGTCGGGCTCGACCGACTCGGCGGTTGCGGCGGGGTTGTTGTAGTACTGCCGAAAGACCGACGGGCCGCGCATCAGGATCTCGCCGTCGTCGGCGATCTTCGTCTCCACCACGTCCAAGGTGGGGCCGACGGTGCCGAAGCGAAATTTGTCTAGGCGGTTCAGGAATGCCGCGGAGGTCGTCTCGGTGAGGCCATAGCCCTCGAGGACCAGCAGGCCGGTGGCGTGAAAGAATTCGGCGATCTCGGAGGCCAGGGGGGCGCCGCCGGAGATGAGGAACCGGCAACGATCGAGCCCCAGCCGGGCGCGCAGCTTCGAGAGCACCAGCTTGTCGGCCAGCCAATATTTGAATCCACCGCCGGCGCCGCCACCGCCGTCGCCCCTCTGGTCGGCGCGAATCGCAGTGGCGTGCGCCCCGCCGGTGGCGATCGCCCAGGCCGCCAGCCGCCGTTTGATCCCCGATCCCTGCGCCAGCGCGCCCTGCACCCCCGAATAGAATTTCTCGAAGATGCGCGGCACCCCCGCCATGAAGGTGGGGTGGGTCGCGACGAGGTCGTCCTTGATGCTGGCGGTCCCGCGCGAGAAGACCGTGGCGTAGCCGGTCTCGATCCCGGCCCATTCGAGCTCGCGTCCGAGGATGTGCGCGAGCGGCAGAAACAGGTATTGCTCGTCGCCGTCGCTGACGTGCATCGCGCGAACGGCGCTGCAGATCGCCGAGGTCAGGTTCTCATGCGTGAGCACCACCCCCTTGGGGACCCCCGTCGTCCCCGAGGTGTAGACGATGGTGAACATCGATTCGGGGCCGACGGTCTCGGCGTGCGCGTCGAGATCGTGGCCGGGCGCCGCCAGCCACTGCCGCCCGGACGCGCGCAACGCCGACAGGGGCCGGGTGAAATCCCCCGCGCTCGGTCCCCCACCCACCAGCTGGACGGCGCTGGTGACCGTGAACAGCCGATCGCGGAGCGGCAGCAGCTTGTCCCGCTGGGCGTCGTCCTCGCAGATTAGGATCTTGGCGCCCGCGTCGCGGATGATGAACTCGCACTGCTCGGCGGTGTTCGAGGCGTAGATCGGGACCGTCACCCCCCCCGCCAGCAAGATCCCGAGGTCGCACAGGACCCACTCGAGCCGCGTTTGCGCCAGCAGACAGACCCGATCCCCGGGCAGGAGGCCGAGCGCGATGAAGCCGGCCGCGATCTCGCGGGCGGCGGTGTCGGCTTGCCGGAAGGTGGTGGTCTTCCAGGCACCTTCCCCATAGTGGCGAAAGGCCACGCTGTCCGGGCTCTTGCCGACCCGCCGCTTCCACATGGCGACCGCGGTGCGCGGCTCATCCTTGCGCAGATCGCCCAACTGGGTCGGGGGGGCGCTCATCGTCTCACCGCACATAGTATAGAATTTCAGGCATGGCGGCGAAGCCCTTGCCCCGCTGGCGTCTGGCGGCGCGCGCCGTCGGCATCGGTGCGCGCGTGGCCAAGCACTGGACGCGCCTCTGGTTCGGGCTGATGTTTCTGTGGCTGCGGCGGTCCGGGAAGGCGCGGCGGCGGGCCTGGCTGGGCCAGGTGGTGGTCGATCTGTTCCGCGAGCTCGGCGCCACCTTCATCAAGGTCGGCCAGATCATGAGCACCCGCCCCGATCTCATCCCCGAGTACATCTCCCACGCGCTGGCCGAGCTGCAGGATCACGTGGGCCCGTTCTCGTTCGATGACGTCATCCGGACGGTCGAGGGCGATCTGAGGCGGCCGATGGCCACCCTCTACACCGAGTTCGCCCCGGTGCCGCTGGCGTCGGCGTCGGTCTCGCAGGTGCACAAGGCACGTCTGCCCGACGGACGCATCGTGGCGGTCAAGGTCCAGCGGCCGAACGTGGTCGAGCTGTGCACCTTCGACCTGGCGGTGATGCGCATCGGCGCGCGGGTGCTCGACGTGATTCCATCGATCTCGACGCTGGCGCCCGTCGACACCGTCGAGGAGTTCGGGCGCGCGGTGTTCGCGCAGCTCGACTTCAGGATCGAGGCCCGCAACAACCGCCGCTTTCGAGAAAACTTTCGCAACGAGCCCCAGGTGGTCTTCCCGGAGGTGATCGAGGCGCTGTCGACCGAGCGAATCCTCACAATGAGCTTCATCGAGGGGACCAAGATCCTCTCCACGCCGAGCACCCGCTCGGACCCCAAGCGGGTGGCCCGCCTGGGCCTGGCCACGCTCCTGAAGATGATCTTCGAGGACGGATTCGTGCACGCCGATCTCCACCCCGGGAACATCTTCATCACGCCCGACGACAAGCTGGCCCTGCTCGACCTCGGCCTGGTGGGCGAGCTGGACGAGAAGCACCGCAAGGGGTTCGCGCGCTTCTTCGCCGCCTGGGCGCAGCGGGACGGCGATGCGATGGCCCACATCATGTACGGCATGTCCGAGAGCGCGGGCACGCCGCGCGATCCGGAAGCGTTCGAGCGTTATCGGGCCGCGATCATCGAGTTCGTGGGACGCTACTGGGGCCACCGCCTCGGCGAAGTCCAGGTCGGCAAGGTACTGATCGACATGCTCGGGATCCTGCGCCGGCACCGGGTGCGGGTGAACCCCAGCTTCACCATCGTCAACATCGCCATCGCGGTCACCGAGGGGATCGGCAAGCAGCTGGATCCCGAGCTCGACCTCATGAGCGCGGCCCTCCCCTATTTCCTCTCGCACCCCGTCGAGGGCACCACCCAGGCCTGACATAGGTTGCGCCAAGCCACGCTTGAAGGCGCCCCCCAAGACCGCGTAATATGCGGTCGTTAGCTTGCCACTATGACACGTCCGTCAGGGTGAGCGATGGAGCAAGCCCCCCGCATTCCGGAACGGTACAGGCTCATCGAAGAGGTGGGTCAGGGTGGTATGGCGGTCGTGTATCGCGCGCAAGATGAAACTCTCAAACGCGAGGTCGCGATCAAGGTGCTGCACCAGCACCTGGCGGGCGAGCCAGAATCGCGCGCGCGTCTCGAGCGCGAAGCGCAGGCGGTCGCCAAGCTCCGGCACGACAACATCCTCGAGATCTTCGACTACTCGGGGCTCGATTCGGCCACCGCCTACATCGTCACCGAATTCATCGACGGGCAAACGCTCAAGCAATTCTTGAACACCCGCACGCTCGGATTTCCCGAGGTGGCGGCGCTCATCGCCGTCGAGGTCTGCCGCGCCCTCGCCCACGCGCACGCGGCCGGCGTCATCCACCGCGACGTCAAACCCGAGAACGTGATGATCCGCAAGGACGGGCTCGTCAAGCTGATGGACTTCGGCATCGCGCAGATCCTGGATTTTCAGCGGATGACCGTGACCGGTCAGCTGCTGGGCTCGCCCGCCTACATGGCGCCCGAGATCATCGAGGGCAAGCCGCTCGATTTTCGCACCGACGTCTTCTCGGTCGGGATCATGCTGTACCTGCTGGCGACCGGCGCCCTCCCCTTCGCCGGCAAGAACCCCCACGAGGTCTTGCGCCGCATCACCGAGGGAAAATTCGCCGATCCGCGCACGGTCAAGCACGGCGTCGATCAGGTGCTGGCGCGCATGATCGGGCGCGCGCTGGCCCGGCGTCCCGACGATCGCTATCCCGAGGTGGCGCTGCTGGCCGACGATCTCGGCGCCTATCTCGCGGAGGCGGGCCTGAACGACACGCGCGCCGAGCTGCGGCTCTATTTTGCGGATCCGGCGGCCTACGAGGCCGCGCTGCCCAAACGGTTGGCGGCGGCGCTCACCGAGTCGGCCGCCGCACACCTGGCGGCGGGTCGCCGGGTCAAGGCGCTCGAGCTTTGGAACCGGGTGCTGGCCTTCGATCCGGAGAACGCCATGGTCGTCGCGGCGCTGCGCAGGCTCGAGGGACGCCGGCGTCTGCGCACCGCCGCCGCCGCGCTGGGGATCGCCGCGCTGCTCGGCGGTGTGGGGACAGCCGTCGTGCGGCGGGTGCATGCGCGTCTGGTGCGGCCGGCGGCGATCCTGGTCGGCCGGCCGCCCGGGCTGCCTCGGCCCGCGTTGCCCGTGGCGGCGACCGCCGCGGCGACCGGCACGGCTGGCGACGGCGCCCTGTCCCGTCGCGGGGAGCCGGCCGGCGCGCACCCGGCGCGGGCGCGAGATTCCCACGCGACGCTCGACCGCGAGCCCGCGGGCCGTGGCGGCGGGGGCACGCGTACCTTCACGCTCGGGCCGACGCCACAGAACGTGGACGTCTACCTGGACGGCCACCGCCAGTTCGGATACGACCCGGACCACACGACGATCGCGGTCTCCTGGAAGGCCGATCACGTGATCGAGTTCCGCAGCCCGACCGGCTGCTGTTTCGTCGAGCGGGTCGAGGTGGGGCCCAACCACCCGCTGCCGTCGGACGCCATCATCGCCCGGCGTCTCAAGTGGCGGCCCGCGCACCTGCTCATCACCACCGAGCCGGCCAGCGGATCGGCACGCGTAATGGTGCGCGATCTCAGCCGACAGGTGACGCCCACGGCGGGACACCCGGGAGAGGAGATCGACGTCCCCTTCTTCGCCGACGACGACGCCAGCAAGGAGATCGAGGTCGCGGTCGATACCGGCGAGCTGTTCGCGACCGAAAAGATCCGCGTCCGCGCCGGCGAGCGGAGCCGTCACGTCGTGAAGCTGCGCGCGGGAGCCAATTGAGCGGGCGCCAACGGATGGTCCCCCGCGGATGACGGTCGGCCTCCTCGCCGCGCTGGCGGGCGCGCTCTTCGCCGCGACGCCAACCCGACAGTCGCCGCACGCGACGCCGCGGGAGGCGTTCGATCGTGGCCGTACCGCGTTCGGCCGAGCGGAGTACAAGCGTGCGATCGAGATCCTGCACCCCCTGCTCTATCCGGAGGTCTTGCTCGACAGCGAAGGGGAGGTGGTCCAGGCGCACCGGATGCTCGGGGTCGCGTACCTCTTCCAGAATCAGGCCGATGAGGCGCGGCGCGAGTTCCACAAGCTGCTCGAGCTGCGCCCGGACTATCGCTTCGATCCGCTGCTGGACCCGCAGCAGGTGGTGGACGCCTTCAACGCCGTCGTCAAGGAGGAGGAGACGGAGATCGCTTCCTTCGAAGCCCGGCGCCAGCAACGCGATCGAGAGATGGCCGCGCACCGCCTGCGCGAAGAGCGTCTGCACCCGCCCGTCACCAGCATCCTGCGGTATGAGCGGCACGCCTACCTGTTCAACTTCATCCCCTTCGGCACGGGGCAGTTCCAGAACGGCCAGCGAAGAAAGGGTTGGCTGTTCCTGGGCGTCGAAGGGGGCCTGGCGGCGATCTCCGTGGGCGCCTTCACGACCAACCTCGCCCTTTACGGTCTCAACCCGCACCGCAGGTGCATGGTCCCCCAAACGATAGATCCCGGCGGGGCGCTGGAGGCCTGTCCCGCGAACAAGATCGATCATTCGCAGGAGAGCACCTCCCAGGCGCTGACGCGCATCCAGGTCGTGTCCGGGGCGCTGTTCTTCGCGGCGGCGATCTGGGGCGCCGTCGACGCCATCCGACACTACCAGCGCGACGTCCCGATGCCCGATCCGACCACCGACACGCCGTCACCCGCGGCAGCGAGCGTCCATCTCGGGCTGACGCCTTTCGGCCTCGCGGGATCCTTCAGCTTCTGACAGCTCTGGAAAGGAACGAAGTATGGCCACACTTAAGATTCAACTTCCCGGCAAGGCGACGCGGGTCTACCGCATCCACAAGAAGATCACATCGCTCGGGCGCAGCGCCGACGCGGACGTCTCGCTGGCCGAGCCGTCGGTCGCCGAGAGCCATGCCCACATCCATTTCGACGGGCGCGAGTTCAACCTGGCCGCCACCGATCGCGAGGAGCTCCACGTCAACGGGCGCAAGCGCAGCAAGCAGCGCCTTGTCCACGAAGATCGAATCCGGATGGGCGCCGTCGAGCTGGAGTTCTCGCTCTACGACCAGCCGGGCGCCGACGATCCCGACGACACGGGCGCCGCCACCGAGCTGGCCTCGTACAAGAAGCTCTACGAGTGGAGCGGCAAGCTGATGGCGAGCTACGAGCTGCCGACGCTGCTCGACCAGCTGCTGGACGTGATGATCCAGGTCTCGAACGCCGACAAGGGGTTCCTGGTCCTCATGGAATCGGGCGAGCCGGTGGTTAAGGCGGCGCGCAACCTGCGCAGGGAGACCATCTTCGACGCCGTTCGGCAACTGTCCGATTCGATCCTGGCGCACGTCATCAAGACCCGCCGCCCGCTCATCATCTCGGACGCGCTGCGCGACGAGGAGTTCAAGAATTCGCTCTCGGTGGTGAACCTCAAGCTCACGTCGGTCATGTGCGTGCCGCTGATCGAGCAGGGCAGCATGCTGGGGCTCATCTACGTCGGCAACGACAACGTGGCCCAGCTGTTCGCCGAATCGCACCTGGAGGTGATGTCGGTCTTCGCGGCGCAAGCCTCGCTGCTGGTGCGCAACGCCCTGCTGGTCAACGACCTGCGGCTCGACAACCGATCGCTGCAGAGCCGCATCGAGCAGATCCGCTTCGGCGAAATTCTGGGCTCGTCGCCGCGCATGCAGGAGGTCTTCCGCAAGGTTCAGAAGGTGGCGGCCACCGACATCTCGGTGCTCATCACCGGGGAGACCGGCACGGGCAAGGAGCTGATCGCGCGCGAGCTGCACAGCCGGTCACAACGCGCCAAGCACCCGTTCATCACCATCAACTGCGGCGCCATCCCGGAGAACCTGCTCGAATCGGAGCTGTTCGGTCACGTGCGCGGCGCCTTCACGGGCGCGGTCGGGAACAAGGTCGGCCGCTTTCAGTCGGCCGATCACGGCACGCTCTTCCTCGACGAGATCGGTGAGATGCCGCTGTCGTTACAGGTGAAGATCCTGAGGGCGCTGCAAGAAAAGGTGGTGGTACGCGTGGGTGACACCCGCTCCGAAACGATCGACATCCGGATCCTGGCCGCCACCAACCGGGACCTGGACGTCGAGATCAAGGCCGGCCGCTTCCGCGAAGATTTGTACTACCGACTCAACGTGGTGCACCTGCACCTGCCGCCGCTCCGGGACCGGGGCGACGACATCGCGGTCCTGGCCCGCTACATGGTCGGCCGCTACGCGCCCGAATACGGCAGCGCGGTCCGCGGGCTCACCCCCAACGCGATCGCGGCCATCAAGCGCCACCGCTGGCCGGGCAACATCCGCGAGCTCGAGAACCGGATCAAAAAGGCGGTGGTGCTGGCCGACAAGGCGCTTCTCGGACCGGAGGATCTGGATCTGTCGCCCGACGATCTCCCGGCCATCCTGCCGCTCGCCGACGCGAAGGAGAAATTCCAGCGCGAGTACATCAACGAGATCCTGGCGCTCAACAGCGGCAACCGCACCAAGACCGCCCGCGACCTGGGCGTCGACCCGCGCACGATCTTTCGCCACCTCGAGAAGGGCGA
>CAYTTF010000175.1:0-6244 GCA_964440665.1 uncultured Myxococcales bacterium
TCTTCCCGATCGACACCACCAGACGCAGGTTGGCCTCGATCAGCTTCACCTTGGCCCTCTCGGCCATGCGCTCGCCGTCCTGGATCTCTTGCACGATCTCACGCAGGACGCTCTCTGACAGCTTGGCCTCTTCCTCGACCCTCTTTTTCTTCTTCTGCGCGGTGGCGATGACTCGGGACATCTCCTCCACCTCGTCGGGGCGGATGCCGAGTTTCTTGGCGACGGCCCTCTGTCGCAAGGGCGACGAGCGGATCTCGCGCAGCGTCTTACGGAACTCCTTCAAAGACAAACCCGACTTGTGCTCGCAGCCGATGATTTCTCGATTTACCCGCTCGATACGTTCGAGGAACTCCTTGAGCTTGAGGACGATCTTGTCGATCGGCTTCTTCTTGAGTCGCATCTCCTGGAGCGTGTCCAGGATCGCCTGTCTGGAATCGTTGATTTGGATTCGGTACTTCTTCTGGGTGGCCTCCGAGAGCTTCGCCTCCAGCTTCTCGCCGACCTTCTCGTGCTCTTTCCAACGCCGGCTGACCCTGTCGATGAGCTTACAGACCCGCTCGATGTGCCACTGCTCGTCGAACTGGGCGTCCTCCTCGTCGGCGTCCTTGACGACCTCTTTCACGCGGATCTTTTGCGCGCGCAGCTGGTCGCCTAGGCTGAGGATCTCCTCGATCGCGACCGAGGAGCTCAGGACCACTTGCAGCACGCGCCGTTCGCCTTCCTCGATGCGCTTGGCGATCTCGACCTCGCCCTCGCGTGTGAGCAGCGAGACCGAACCCATCTTGCGCAGGTACATACGCACCGGATCGACGGTAGGGGAATCGCCGTCGTCGTCCTGCTTCGCCTCTTCGGCCTCTTCGGCCGCTTCTTTCGTTGCCTCGGCGGTCTCGCCTTCCTCTTCTTCGGGCGCGGCCTCCCCGGTGTCCTGCTCGGCGACCTTGACCTTCGACGACGAATCGACGATCTCGATGCCCTCGGACGCGAACGCCGTCAGCCAGTTGTCCATCAGGGTGGACGACACGATGCTTTCCGGCATGTGCTCGTTCACCTCGTCGTAGGTGAGAAAGCCCTTGGCCTTTCCCATCGTGATGAGGTCGCGCTTCTTGCGCTCACCCTCATTCGGGGCGGTCGTGCCCTTATTGGTGGGAGCGCCGTTCTTGGCCGCGCCGTTCTTCGCGGCCCCGTTGCGCGGGACCCGTGGGATCTCCTCCCCTTCGCCGTTGTCTTCGTTGTCTGATCCGTTGTCGAAGATAGCGTCCACCCCTACAGTCTTTCGAGGGCTCCCTGGAGCCCCTGTTTTCGTCCCTGCCCGGTATCACGAATTCGGGCTGGAGACCGAACATACTGGAAGGGAACCGGTTCGGGGCTTCGATCACGCCAATCTCGAGATATCTTGTCGGCGACGCGTCTTGGGAACGGCCGATATCACTCGCTAAATAGTGTAAGCCTGCATCGCTCCTGCGTTTTCGTGAGTCGACGGCGACCGCGTCGGGCGCGCGTTTAGTTGCCGAGGCCTTCCAAACCCTGGCAACCCGGGTCGGCGAGAGACTGAGTAACCAGAGCCTCGAGATCGGCGAGCAACTGGTGGACGCCGGACGGCGTGACCACACAGGTCGCCGAGGCCGGCGTGCATTCGCTGCCAGACAGCGCGAACGACCCGCCGCCGGCGCGCGTGAACGACAGAGAATTCGCGTCTTCGCCGCCGCTCCCGTAGATCGGCGTCGTCGACTGGGCCAGCGCGTTCTGGACGTCCGCGTTGGCAAGGTCAGACACGATATCCGCGATGTCGATCATGTTCGGCGAGTCGCAGGCCGGCAGGAGCGGCGTACAGGCGCCCGACCCGCCGTCGACAAACGAGTGACTGCTCTCGTAGGTGAACCTCGCTGGCGGCGTCAACGTTCCGAGCTCGGTATTGGGCGGAAGTCCGTGTGTCTTGGAGAACGTATATGTATCGGCGAGCACGCACGAGTTGGACGTCGATGAATTCGCCGAGGAGCAGGAAACGGCCGACAAGCCAGACAGGAATACGAGCGTAAGGTTGAGCATTTTCATACCAGCATTCTAAACTAACAGGTCAGCGGCAGCGAGTCGTTCGACGAGCGGGCCCTAGGGTCGAGATCCGGCGGGCGGGTGGAGGGGGCCCATTGCCAGCAGCGGGATCTCCTTGCGGGGCTCGGCGGGATCGTTGCTGATCAGGATCAGCTTGCCGAGAAAGCCACGATCGCCGCTGGAGACGCCGCGCTCGACCGCCCGCACCCTGACCTGGTAGCGACCGGCGGCGCCGGCGGGCGCGATGCTGGCCGCGAACGGCCCCGCGACGACCTCGGCCCGCTGCAGGCGAAAATCCGGGCGACTGCTGCCGACGGCGATCTCGACGACGTGGGGACCGGGCGCGCGGAGGTCCAGGTACGGATTCGACGGGGAGACCGTCAGATTCCCCGGCACGCTCCAGCGGTAGTAGAGGACCAGCTCCCTCGGATCGTCGAGGCCCGTCGAGACGACCGCGTGGCCGACGCCCCGCCCCGCGTGCCGGCCCGACAGCGTCAGGCGCACGCCCGGCGGGTGCGACCCATCGGGCGGGAGCACACTCACGAGAACCTCGGCGCCTTCCCCATCAACAATCGCCAGACGCGCATCGCGCGCCAGCGCACCGGTGAGCCGAATGTCCAGAGACGACACGGCGCCGAAGCGACCGTCGAGCTCGACGACGGACGCTTCGAACGCGAGCCCACTCGCCGGGGCGCTCGCGCCACCCGCGCCGCGGACCGGCCCCGCCGAGGAGATCGACGCCTGGTCCCGCGCGCACGACGAGACGACGAGCGTCAGGGCCAGTCTTCGCGCAGTCACGAGGCCCGAGCGCCAAAGGCAACGAAACGCGCGGCCAATCGCCTCCATCGCAGCGCATTTAACCCGCTGCCGCCTGCCGTACAAGAGGCGTGCAGTTACCGGTGCCCCAGATATATAATCATGAGGAGACGAAGCCCACCTGGCGGGCTCGCGCGCTGCCGAGGAGGCTCCGATGACGAGGCATCTACTTCGGGCCCTTGCGTTCTCGGCGACGGTCGCGCTGGGCGCCTGCTCGGGAGCTGGCGGCGATGGGCCGGCCGGCTCGGCGGGCACAGCCGGCTCGGCGGGCGCGGCCGGCTCGGCGGGCACAGCCGGCTCGGCGGGCGCGACCGGCTCGGCGGGCGCAGCGGGCTCCGGGGCGCCGGGCGGCCCAGGAAGCGCCGGCGCAACCGGCAGCGCCGGCGCGGCCGGCCGCGCGGGTGCGACCGGCAGCGCGGGCGCGACCGGCCGCGGGGGCGCGACCGGCAGCGCGGGTGCGACCGGCAGCGCCGGCGCGGCCGGCGGCGGCGGAGCGGCGTGCGCGTATCAGCCGCCCGCCGAATATATCTACGCCCGCTGGCCGATGCCCAATCCCGCCACCTCCGGCTTGCCGAACCCCGCCAGCTACACCGACAACGGCGACGGCACCGTCACCGACAACGTGACCAGGTTGGTCTGGCAAAAGGCCGTCGCATCCACGCAGGCCTACGCGTGGTGCGACGCCATCAACTACTGCGCGACGCTGACGCTGGCTGGACGCACCTGGCGCCTGCCGACCCGGATCGAGCTGCTCTCGCTCGTCGATTTCACGCGCACCAGCCCGGCGATCGACACCACGGCGTTCCCCGCCGTCCCCGGCGGAAAGTACCACTGGACGGCTTCGCCCTGGGTCGTCTCCCAGCTCGCGACCAAGGCGCAGGACGCCTGGATCGTCAACTTCTACGAGGGCCTGACCAGCAACGCCGGGAATCGCACGGCCCCCGAGTACGCGCGTTGCGTCTCGTCCGAGGACGAGGGCCCGTTGCCGAGCCCGCGCTATACCCAGGTCGCCACCGGCGAAGTGCAGGACGTCGACACCAAGCTCATCTGGGCCACGGTGGGGGCCACGGTCACGACCAGCTTCGCGGCCGCGCAGACCACCTGCAGCAGCCTGGGCGTCAACGGCCACACCTGGCGCACGCCCAGCATCAAGGAGCTGTCGACGCTGGTGGACGAGGTTCCGCCCATCAGCAAGGTGTCGCCGGCGATCGATACCGCCACCTTCGCCGACACGGCGGCGAGCACCCCCTACTGGTCGTCGTCCTTATTCGGCGGCCAGGCCGCCACCGCGCACAATCCCTGGGTCATCAACTTCGAGGACGGCTTCACCGAATACAACCAGACCGCGGCCCTGGTCCGCTGCGTCCGCTGATTGGCCCGCCTGACTGCACATCACGCATCGATGGACCTCGCATCCTCGGCCCTCGCGCTCACGGCGGCGATCGCGCTGGTCGCCTCCACCGGCTGCACGTCGACCTGCACCTGCGTCGCCCCAGCTGCGAGCCCCCCGGCGGCGAAGCCGCCCGTGGCCGCCGCCGCACCGGCAGCGCCGGCTCCCGCGCCCGCGCCGCGGGCCCCTCTCCTCGAGCTCCCCACGTTGCCGAGCGCAGCGAACGTTCCGCGCCCGTCGGGAGCTCCAGGCAACCTGAAGATTCTCGACTGGGCTGGCTTCAAGTCGGCCGTCAGCTACACCTTTGACGACGGCCAGCCGTCGCAGATCGAGCACTACGCCGAGCTGCAGGCCACCGGCGTGCGCCTGACCTTCTTCGTCAACTCCGCGGCCGCGACCTGGGAGTCCGACTTCGTCTCGACCTTCTCGCAGGCGGTGCGCGATGGACACGAGATCGGCAACCACACGGTGCACCACTGCCACGCCGATCCCGACGGCACGCTTTACACCGGGACGAGCAGCCAGCGCGCCGCCTGCGCCGGCGCCAGCCCCGCCGCCGAGCTCGACGACTGCACCGCCTTCATCACCTCCAAGCTCGGCGCGCCGCACGTCTCGAGCTCGGCATGGCCCTTCGGGGACGTCGGTTTCGCCGCCGCCGCGACCGAGCGCTTCTTCCTGAACCGAGGGGCGGCGAACGGCACCGTCGCCCCCAACGACGAGACGGATCCGTTCAACCTCCCAATCTGGGGGCCGGCCGAGCACGACACCGTCGAGAAATTCGACGCCGAGATCGACCGGGCCCACGCGAGCGATCGGTGGATCATCATGCTCCTGCATAGCCTCGCGCCGACCACCGCCCCCTGGTACGCCACCGTCGACGTCTCGGCCGTCACGGGCAGTATCGCCTACGCCAAGTCGCTCGGCGACGTCTGGATCGACTCGCTCGTCAACGTGGGGGCCTACTGGCGCGCGCAGAAGCTGCTCGCCGCGGTGATACCCACGGTCTCGGGGACGACCCAGGCCCCGACCTGGATCTGGACCTGGACGCTGCCCGACCACTTCCCCGCCGGCAAACACCTGCGGGTCCGGGTGGACGGCGGCACGCTCGTCCAGGGCGGCAAGACGCTGACCTGGGACGGCCACGGCTACTACGAGGTCGCGCTCGACGCGGGCACGTTGACGCTGTCGCCCTGACCGGCGGCGTCACTGCATGAACGTGATGTCGTCGATGTTGATGAGCATGGTCGCCGGTACGGGGATGTAATTGCCGCCGTCGGGATGGGCGGGATCGAGCTGGAACTGCAGCGGTACGTTCCAGGCCATCCCCGCGATGTTGTCGCCGTTTGGAACGACGGAGGTCGTGCCCGACATCCCGGCCGTGAAATCGGACCACAGGATCGTCACCTGGGTCCAGTCCGACGTGATCGGGATGCTCGACTTGATGGGATCCTTGCAGGTGTCCGAGGTCCCCGGGCAAGTCCCGCCGCCGGCCGGATTGGTGGCGTCGGGCAGCCGCGTGCTCTCCATCGAGATGCTGAACGAGAAAGTTCCCGTCCCCGACGTGCCGCGCACCCAGAACGAAATGCCCGTGTACGCCGAGGCGTCGGCGCAGCCCATCCAGACGCCGCCGCCCATGCCCAACTGGGTGGCCTGCAGCGTCTCGGACCCCGCCCAGTTGCTCGGCGGATGGCCCGCCAGGATGGATAGGGTCGGCGCCGGGCTGCCCGTGGATTCCGGGTACGGGTAAATGCCCGCGTACGCGCTCCCCGTGTTCACCGTCGTGCCACCGAAGGCCGTCGCGTAGTTGGCGACGGTGACGGTGCCGTTGTAGTTCTCGAAGTCCATGAAGACGGGGCTCATGACCTTCGTCTTCGTGGCGCAGTCCTTCTGGACGACCGTCGTGCCGCCGGCCCCGCCGGTGCCGCTGACCGTCGTCCCGGCCACGCCGGTGGTGCCGGTGGTTCCCGCCGCGCCGCTCGAGCCCGTGGT
>CAYTTF010000175.1:6344-9867 GCA_964440665.1 uncultured Myxococcales bacterium
GTGGTTCCCGCCGCGCCGCTCGAGCCCGTGGTGCCGGCGCTCGAGATGGTGGTCGTCCCGCCCGCACCGCTCGCTGTCGTTCCACCCGCGCCGGTGGTTCCGCTGGACGTCCCGCCGCCGCCCGAGTGTCCCGCGGTGCCTCCGCTGGAGCTCGGCTTCGAGCACCCCGCCGCCGTCGCGATCGAGAGCGCGACAACCAAACCTTCCAGGACGAAACCCGATCTCATTTTCATATGAAGCTCCATGCCGATTGAGCGTTTATTGGATGCGGCAGTAGTAACCCGTGGTGTCGAGCTCCCCGGTGCCGGTGAAGATCTCCGTGCCGGACTGAACGCTGGAGACGTACTTCGACGACTGCATCCAGCCGCGCGAGACGAGGTCGTTCATGAAATCCATGATGTTGACGACCGCGCTGGTGGCGTTGGTCGTACGGACGTAAGAGAAGACGTTCCAGTTCGTCGAGCCGCGATACAGATCCCAGCTGGCCGAGTCGATGGTGACGGTCGTCTGCTTGGTCCCAACCGGTCCCGCGCCGCCCGCCGTATAGAGCCAGATCATGATCTCGTCGGTGGGGCTGTCGTTGGTTCCCGCCATCGCGACCGTGTGGGCGAAGATGTCGTAGGAAACGTCGGCCGCGCCTCCCGACTGGGTCATGGTGAAGCTCCATCCGCAGTTCAGCTTGCTCCCCGACGAGATCTGCAGCGGCAACCCGGTGTTCGTCAGCTTCCAAGCGTATTGCCAGCCGAGCACCGAGCTCGCGTACGACTTGACCTTGTTGGTGGTCCCGGTCCAGTTCCAGCTGGTTCCCCACCCGATCAGATCGCCTTGCTGACAGGTCGACCAGATCGACTGCGTGCCCGAGCCGGTGCTGGCGCCCCACTGGTTGTTGTTGATCCAGTACTTGCCGAGCGTGATCGACGCGTCTTTGGTCGACGAGGGATTCGCCTTCGCGCTGGGCGTGCACGAGAGGCTGTTCGGATCGAGGCAGGCGCCGAACAAGCAGCTGGTGCCGCTGCCGCAGACCTTGCCGCAGGCGCCGCAGTTCTTCCCGTCGGTGTTCATGTCGGTGCAGGCGCCGCTGCAGGCGGTCTGGCCCGTCGGGCACTGACAGGCTCCGGTGACGCAGGTCGCGCCCGTCGCGCAGGCGTTGCCGCAGGTGCCGCAGTTCGCGGTGCTGGACGTGATGTCCTTGCAGGCTCCGCCGCAGTCGCCCTGCCCCGTCGGGCAAATGCAGGCACTCTGCCAGCAGCTCTGATCCGAGCGGCACACCTTGCCGCACACGCCACAGTTGTTCTGGCTGCCCGTCGTGTCGACGCACGAGCCGCTGCACCTCACGAGCGTGCCGGCGCAGCTCGCGGAGGATCCGCCGCTGCCCGTCGTGCCCCCGCTGGCCGTCGTGCCCCCGCTGCCCGTCGTGCCCCCGCTGCCCGTCGTGCCGCCGCTGCCCGTCGTGCCGCCGCTGCTCGAGGAGCCGCCGATGCCGGTCACGGCCGAGCCACCCGATCCAATGTTGCCCGTGCCGCCACTGGACGCCGTGGTTCCGCCGGAGCCGGTGGCCGTCTCGCCACCGGATCCGGACGCAACGGAACCGCCGCTGCCTGTCGCCGTCCCACCGCCCGCGCCTCCTCCGCCGCCGCCATTGGGGCTGGCGCAGTTGAAGGCCGAAGACAACAGGGCGACGAGCACCGCGAGCGATTTCCATCTGATGCCGACCAGCGTCACCTTGGAATTCCGACTGTAGGTCGGAATCTAGAACGAAACCAGCGTGCCGCGCCGATCGTCAGCGACTATTTTCCGGGATCGACGGGAACCGAAGGCGCAAAACTCCGCAGCGTTTGCAAGAGATCGTCGCTCGCCGAATATGGATATCGGCGTGAGATGTCAGACCCGATGTCCCAGAGAACCGGGACCATTTTCCTGGAGATCGCGGCGTTCTGGACCCCCGACATCCAGCGAACGCGCGAGGCGGACTCTTTCGTTTTCGTCACGCCGAATTCGCCGATGAAGGCGGGGATGTCGTTGCGGGTGCAGAACCCCTTCATCATGTCGAACAGCTCATCCAGCTCCTTGACATCGTCGGGGGTCCCCCAGGTGGGCTTCATCTTCCCCCAGTCGGCGTCTTGGTCGAGCCCGCAGAACGTGTACGGCGTGTAGTAGTGCACCGAGATGAAGAGCCGGCCGGGGAGGGTGTCCTTCGGCAGCGTGTACGCGCTGTCGCAGGTCTTCTTGATGTCGGTGCTGTACCCGATGACGATGAGCAACCGCTTCGCGTTGTTGCCCCCGGTCTTCCGCACGGTGTCGATGAACAGCTGGTTCACGCGGGTGAGCGTCGCGTAGGCCTTCTGCTCGGAGCCTTCGTTCTTGAAGTTGGTTTCTTCGTTGAGTGCCTCGAAGATGAGCCTCTCGTTCTTGCCCGCGAAGAAGGTTGCGATCTGCTCCCAGTACGAACGGAACTTCTTCTCCGCTTCGGGGCTGAAGGTGGCGAACGTCTTCGGGAAGTTTTCCTTCTTATCCGAATCGATCCAGCCCCCGTCCCAATGGATGTTGAGAACGCAGAACATGCCGGCTCCGGTGATCCAGTTGACGACCTCGCTGACCCGGCTGAGCTTGTCGGACGCAATACGACCGTCGACGGCGTAGGTGTCCCAGGCCACCGGCAGGCGGACGGTCTTGAATCCGACGTGTGCCAGGCTCTCGACGAATTCCTTGGTGATGGGGGGATTCCCCCAACCGGTTTCCCAGGCGGTGGTGTTATCCAAAGTGTTGCCGATATTGGTGCCGGGACTCATCCGCGGGACCGCCGTCCAGGCGTCCAGCTCCGTCATGCTCTCCAGGGCGGGCGGGAGCGCTGCTTTGGTGGAGGCCGTTTTGGCGCCTGGCGGCAGGAGGCAGGCCAGCGGCGCAGCCCCGCAGAGAAGGACCGCCCAGCGCAGGGCCGCGCAAAGGAGGGCCGTCGGGTGAGGTGACTCGGGCGATTTGGACATGGAGGTCTCGCACCCCGCTTGTCAGCGCGCCTGCGGGTCGCCGTAGAAAGTACCGCGGCCGTGTGTGCCGACGTAGACGCGACCGAACTTCTTGGGGTCGCCGGTGATCTGAAGGACCAACCCCCACTGGTGCTGATCGTCGTTGATGCGCAACCAGGTCGCGCCGCCGTCCGTCGAGCGGAAGAACCCCCGCTGCTCTTGCACGGTGCCCACCAGATAGAGCGCGGGGAGCTTGGCAGACGGCGCCGCCTTGCCGAAGCCGAAGGCGTGGATCTGCTGCACGGCCGGCAGGCGAACGAAGTCCTTCCCGGCCGCCGGGGAATGGTAGAGGCCGTCGTAGGAGGCCAGCCAGAGATCGCCTTCCCGCCCCGGCGTGGCGTAGAGCCGATCCTGACCGCCGCGATCGTCGCCGCGATCGGTGCGGTTGTCCTTGCCGCCGCCACCGCGCTTCGGCAGCCCGTCCGGCAGGGCCAGCGGCCGCTCCGTGAAGTGGGCCGCGCCGTCGGCGCTCTCGAACAGCTTCCCGTCGAAGAGCGCCA
>CAYTTF010000176.1:0-9836 GCA_964440665.1 uncultured Myxococcales bacterium
TACCGATGGCGTCGCGGTGTGGATCCACGGCGACGTGACGACCGGGTACCTGCCGTTCTACTTGGCCGAGCTGAAACCGATCCCGGGCTTCACCGACGACATCGGCACCCTGATCTGGGATACCACTTCCATCGCGGCGATCCAGGCGCTGGTTCCGTCCTACAACCCGTCGACGATGGCGCTGATTACCGTTGGCACGTACCTGAGCAAGACCGGCACCGCCGCCCCCTGCAACGTCAACAGCGGCGTGACGTACACCGTTACCAACCACCCCGAGGCCGTCGTGCTCTATGGAGACTGGAAGCATGGGCAGATAGCCGCCGGAACCGCGACCGAGACCAGCGGCGGCGCATACATCACGCTGACGCCCACGTCGGCCCTCGAGTTCGTATCGGTGGTCGGCACGAAGGCGGGCTGCACGGTCACCAACACGGGATACGTCTATACTGGGCGCACGCCCATCGCTCCGGGGACCACCTCGACCGCGCTGGGATTCTGACCTCCGCGAGCGCCTAAAGTCAGCGAAGAGAAGACGGGAGATATAGAGGCGGCGCGGCCAGAGGCGGTGAAGAAAGCGGGTGGCCGTGGTACGTTTTTCGGTCGTATTTCGCTTAGGAGGACTTGATGCGCTCGTATGCCCCCACTCTTCTCGGTGCATTCCTCGGTTCGCTGCTCGCGTTCGGTTGTGCCACGCCGCAAAACCAGAGCCCGACCGGCTCCGGCTCCGCCGGCAGCACCGGCTCCGGCTCCGCCGGCAGCACCGGCTCCGGCAACACCTCGGGCACCGCCGGCAACTCCGGAAGCGCCTGCGTCGCCATGCCGACCCAGCTGGTGAATGCCAACGCCTGGAACTGTGACCTCTCCGATCCGATCGGAATCCAGGGCGCGATCTACGGCTACAGCGACGGCTCGTCCTGCGCGAGTCCCCAGCCGGCGAACATCTGTTCGACGGGGAGCTGCTGCATCAGCGGAACCACCGTGGTCGACCCGACGAGCGCCAAGTGGGGCTGCGGCATCGGCATGGAGCTCGATTCGTCGGGCGGCACCGCCCCGGTCAAGAGCCAGTACATGGGCCCCGTGAAGTGCTTCAACATCACGCTCACCGGTTCGAGCGGCGGCAACGTGGTGCGGATCGGGTTCACCCAGAGCGCCACCTCCACCACCGTCGCCCCGTTCAGTGAGATCGCCGCCTTCACCAATGGTTGGAAAGGCCAGGTCTGCTTCACCGATGCGGAATGCCCAAGCTGGGCGACCGCCGCCCAATGCAGCAAAGCCGTCGGAACCATGGGCACGCCATACGACATGCAGATCCAGGTCTCGGCGGGTTCCACCACCGCCAGCGTGGGGACCTACAACGTCTGCGTGAGCGGCATCAGTCCGATGGGCACCACCGGCGGCACCGGCGGCACCGGCGGTGGCACCAGCAGCTGCAGCTCCGTCACAGGAGCGGGCACGATTTCGGCCCAATTCGGAACCGCGCACGTGAGCTGCAGCGGCAAGGATTACATCGTCCAGAACAACGCCTGGGGATCGACGGCCGGACAGACCATCACCTACGGCACCGGAACCAAGTTCAAGGTGACGACCCAGAACGGGACCGGCGCGGGCACCAATCCCGCTTCGTTCCCGTCGATCTTCACCGGCGCGAACTCGAACAACTCCACCGCGGGCAGCGGGCTGCCGCGCGCGGTGAGCTCTATCGCCAAGGGCAGTTTGTCGACCAGCTGGACCTGGGCGGCAAACGGCGCCAGCGGAAGCTACAACGCCGCTTACGACGTCTGGTTCAGCACGGGCTCAGGGGGCGACCCGGCCGCCTCCACGCCGAGCGGCGGCTTCCTGATGGTCTGGTACGAAAAACCGACCGCCGACCAGCCGATTGGGGCTTCGGTCGCGAGCACGACGATTGACGGAAAGAACTGGAACGTCTGGTACGGCATGAACTCCAGCAACGGCAAGCCCTGCGTGTCCTACGTAGCGCAACAGACCATCAACTCGATGACGTACAGCCTGGGGGACTTCATCCAGGATGCCGTCACGCGGGGCTACGTGCAGAATTCGTGGTACCTGACCAACGTCTTCGCCGGCTACGAGATCTGGAGCGGCGGCGTCGGCCTCGAGACCACCGACTTCTCCGTCACGGTCCCCTGAGCCACGACGGGCCGCCTACCCGGCGGCGCGGCCGAAAGCGTCCGAGCCGAGCAGGTGCTCGCGGATGTACTTGACGGTGTCGCGGAGGGTGTCGGCGGGATCGCGGGGGGAGAAGCCGAGCTCGCGCGCCGCCTTGCCGGAGTCGAAATACCAGAAGTGTTGCGCCATCTCGACGCTCTGCGGTTCGACCGGCACCCGCCGCCCGAGCTGGCGGAAGAGGGTGGCCTGTGCGCGCGAGGCCCAGAACGCCAGGTCGCCCGCGATCTTGACCTTGGGGGCCGCAATCTTGGTCAGCCGTTCGAGCCGGCCAAAGAGCTCGGCGAAGCTCCAGTTGACCGCGCCGACCAGATAGCGCGCGCCCGGCGTGCCCCGATCCATCGCCACCGGCAAGAGCGCCGCCACGTCGCGCGCGTCGACCACGTTGAGCCCACCGGCCGGCATGAGCGCGATGTCCCGCCCCAAAAATTGCAAGACGGGACGGGTCGAGCTCAGCCGATCGTCCCCGGGCCCGAGGAGCAGGCTCGGGTTGAGCGTCACCAGCTCCACCTTTTCGCCACAGGCGCGCCGGGCCGCTTCTTCTTGATACAGCTTGCTCGCGTAGTAGGGCCAGCGGGTGACGAGCTCGATCGGCGTGGGGGTCTCCTCGTCGGCGACGTCATCGGCGCGGCGCGAGATCGCGACCGTTCCGCTGGTCGACGCCATGACGATCCGGCGCACGCCTGCGCGAACGGCCGCTTCACAAACGAGGCGCGTCCCCTCGACGTGTACCGCGTACATCCGGTGCGCGTCGGCCGGCAGGTGCGAGACCAGACCGGCCAGGTGGTAGACGTTCGTGACACCGTCGAGCGCGCGCTGGACGTCGTCGCCGGACGCCACCGAGCCGGTGACGATCTCGACGCCTGAAGCGCGCAGCCAAGCAGGCGGCTTGCTCTGCACCAGCACGCGCAGCCGCGCGGCGGCTCCGGCCTCACCGGTGAGCAGGCGCAGCAGGTGCGTCCCCAGAAATCCGGTCCCCCCGGTGACCAGCGTGGTGGCCGAGTTGACGGCCCCGTTGGCCCCCGCGGCTTTTTTCATGGCAACGACCGGAGCACCCGCCGGCGGGTGGCGCGCGCGCGAACCGCGATCGGGCCCAGCAGGCGGCCGTCCCAGGCGGCGCGCGCCGCGTCCGCGTCGAGCGCGGTCGGCACACCGTCGCGCAGGTTCTCGACCGCGCGCTGGGCGAACGCGGCGACCAGGCGCCAGCCCTCCTGCGCCGAGAGCCCCTTGGTCAGCGACACCAGCCAGTCAGACGGAAGGAACGGCCCGAACGACACCGTCAAGCTGCGCGCACGCGGCAGCGCGGCCCCTTTGGGGAGCGCCTCGAAGCTGCCCGCGATGTGCGCCGGTAAAATGCCGACCTCCGCGCGCAAGGCGAGGTAGCCGAGGCTGGGGAGAAAATCCGCCAGCTCGCCGCTCACCGAGCGCGTCCCCTCCGGAAACACCACCATGCTGCGCCCGCGTCGCAGCACCTGGTGGGTGGTGTCCATCGACTTGCGGATCGATCCGCTCCGCTCCATCGGCACCAGGTTGGTAAAGTGCTTGAAGTAGGCCCGGCGGTAGCGACCTTTGAAAAAGTAGTCGGCGGCCGCCATCGAAGCGAGATCCTTGCCGGCGTCGCCGAGCGCCACCTTGATGGCGCCCATGTCGAGGTGCGAGCAGTGGTTGGCGGCGACGATGAAGCTGGTGTGTTGGGGAATGTGGCCTTCACCTTTGACGTGCGTCTCCAGGACCCGCTCGTAGAAAAGGCGCTGCGCCAGTGCCAGCCCGCGCTTGCCCGCTGCCGAAACCACCGACGGCACGTGGATGTCCGAGTCGTCCGCGGCGCCGCCGTCGCGCGCCGCCCGCTCGCGCGCCGCCGCCACCGGACCCCGCGAGAGGAGATCGTGTAGCTCGGCGATCGTGCCGATGGTGGTCACGTCAACGCTTTCGGGAAGCGTCGCGCCCGCGTTTTCGAGCGCGCTCGAAAGCTCGGCGTACATCAGGCTGTCGAACCCGAGCTCCCCGAACCGGCTCCCGAGCTGCAGGTCCGACCGCCGCCGGCCCGACACGGTCGCGATCGTCTCGAGCAACCAGGTCACCTGTCCGCGATCGCCCGAGGCCACCGCCAGCGCCCCCTTGGTCTCCTCGTTCTTGCGGCGCTGTCGCGCGATCTCGGCGGCCACCTCTCGGCGTTTGACGGAGCGCTTGGCGCTCTTCGGCAGGTCGCCCTCCCAGAAATGCACGCCGCGGACCCGTTTCCAGATCGGCTGATCGGCGGAGATCTTGCGAAAATGCTCCTCGATCTTGGCCTCGACCTCCCCGCGCGACAGCGACGGATCCTGTTCGAGGTTCGGCACCACCGCGCAGACCACTTGCTCACCGGTGCCGTCGGGCACACCGACCACCGACAACTCCTTGATGAATGGGTTTCCGCCGTAGAGCTCCTCGACCTCGTCGGGGTAGACGTTCTTGCCGTTGGCGTCGACGATCACGTCCTTCGAGCGCCCGACCAGGTAGAGGTTGCCGTCCGCATCGAAGCGCCCGAGATCGCCGGTGTGGAACCAGCCGTCGCGGATGGCGTCGGCGGTGGCCTGGGGATTTTCCCAGTAGCCGGCCATCACGTTGCGACCGCGCGCGATCACCTCGCCGACACCGGTCGCGCCATCGGGCTCGGCGATCTGGACCTCGATCCCGGGCAGCGGCCGTCCCACCGATCCGGCGATCGGCTTTTCTTTGGGGGAGGTCACGGTGAGCACGGGCGCCGTCTCGGTGAGGCCGTAGCCCTCGAAGAAATTGAAGCCCATCCCATAGAAGGCCTTCATGACGTCGGTCGGCAGCGCCGACCCGCCGCTGATGAGGTAGCGAATTCGCCCGCCGAACCCTTCGTGCACCGGGAGAAAGATCAGGATCCCCAGATCGAGCCCGGTGCGCGAGCGCAGCTCGAAGTTCGCTGCCGCCAGCACCTTGACGAACCCTTCGAGGAGCGGCGACTTGTCCGCGAAGCGCTGGAAGAGCCGCCGGCGGAGGAGATCCCACAGCGCGGGGACGCCGACGATCGCGGTGACCCTTCCTTGCTTGAGCGTCGACGAGATGGCGTCGCCGGTCAGCTCCGCCAGGTAGGTCACCTGCGCCCCGTGCGCGAGCGGCACCAGAAGGCCGGTGGCGAACTCGAAGGCGTGGTGCAGCGGCAGCAAGGAGAGCATGCCGTCGTTGACGCCGAACTCGAAGATCTTCGACAGCTCCGACACCATGAAGGTGAAGTTCCGGTGGGTGAGCATCACCCCCTTGGGGTTCCCCGTCGTTCCAGAGGTGAAGATCAGCGACGCCAGCGCGTCGGGGCTGTTGCGGCGGGCCAGCGCCGCCCCGCGCTCGCGCTCGACGGCCAGGTCGGGAAGCGCGAACACTTCCGAAAACGGCCAGATCTTGGTGGGCAGGCCGGCCTCCGCCAGGCCGCGCGCCACCGCTTCACCGTGCTTGTCGAAGAGCTCGTCGCCGATCAGCAGTCCGACCGCCGCCGAGGCGCGCGCGACGTTGACCAGCTCGGCCACCTTCAATTCGTGGTCGACCGGAACCACGGTTCCGCCCGCCTTGAGCACGCCAAAGTAAGCCATCGACAACTCGGGCGCGTTCTTGGCACAGAGGATCACCCGCTGCCCGGCCGCGACGCCGGCGCCGAGCAGAAACACCCCCACCCGCCCGGCCAGCTCCCGCAGATCCGCGTAGGTGTAGATCTGCTCGCGCTTGCCACGCTCGATCCGCAGCGCGACGCGCGGCGCGTGCAGCTTGGTGGTGGTGTCGAAGAGCTCCAGGAGATCGTGGTAGCTGTAGACCTGCTTGGGCCGCTGCGCGTAAGTCTCATCCAGCTCCGGAAGCACCCAGCGCGCCAGCCCCGGAAAGTGGATGTTCATCCAGTAGTCGTACAGATCCAGCTTCTCGGGTCCCCAGTGCAGGCGCGCCTGATCCTCGGGCCCCAGCCGATCGCGCAGCGCCCGGATGTTGTCGGCGCGGAAGACGTAGGCGTTCTCGAAAATGAACGGCCGAAAGAGCTCGATGTTCTCCGCCGCCTCGGAGGTCACCCGGTCGATCTCGTCGAATCCCTTGATCACCCGATCCATGACCGCGGTGAAACGCCCCGCCCCCCAGCGCGGGCGAATCCGCCCCAGCGTCTTCGAGACCTGCTTGGCCGCGCGTTTGATGGTGGGAATCGAGTAGCGATCGAAGTGCTCCTCGGTGACCGGCCGGAACTCCATCCGCGCCGCCAGCTCGTTGACAAAACGGTTGCCGGTCTCCTTGTCGCGGAAGCGCTGGCGCTTGTACAGACCGGTGAGGGTGGTAACCCGATCCATGCGCATCGGGTTCAGATCGCCGCTCGAGAGCTGGAACACCAGCTTGGGCTGCTCGACGATCGCCTGCGCGGCCACCATCAGCATCGCCGCCACCACGTGATCGACCGGCACCACGTCGAGGATCAGCTTCGACGACACCGGCAGGACGTTTTGTCCCTTGAGCGCCAGGTAGACCAGCGGCGCCGAGGTGGTGAAGCCCTCGTTCCACCCTCGAAATGGATAGGCGACCGCGCTCTCCACGATCGCGGGCCGCACGATCGCGCGCACGATGCCGGTCTCGCGAGCGACCAGCTGGTCGCCCATGCTCTTGGTGTACGTGTAGATGTTGGGCCAGCCCCAGGCCGCCGCGCGCTCGACGCCCTGCTTGGTCATCTCGGAGCGGATCCATTCCTTGCGCGCACGGGCCACCGCCAGCTTGAGCGCGGCCTCGTCGTCGGGATCGCGGTTCTCCTCGCGCATCCGCTCGCGCGCCTCCTGGCGCAGGCCCGCCAGCACCTGCGCGTCGTCGGCCAGCTGGCGAATCCGCGCCGCGCCCAGCGCGTTGTCGATCATCTCCTGCTCGACGGAGAAATGCGTGCCCGACAGCTCCGCCCGCTTCGGAAAGTAGCCGTCCAGCTCCTCGTCTTCCCACACCTCGCCCGAGCGGTTCCCCGCCACGAAGCAGGTGCTGGTGTGAATCAGCGCCGGGCGCTTCATGCGCTTGGCGAAGGCGATGACGTTCTTGGTCCCCTCGACGTTCGTTCGCAGCGCCGACTCGAGCGGCGGGTTGAAGGTGACCCGCCCGGACGAATTGATGAGGACGTCGATGTCCTGCGCGACCTTCTGCGCCTCCACCTCGGTGAGGCCCAGGTTCGGCTCGGTGATGTCGCCGTCGACCACCACCACCTTCTTGCGCAGCACCGCCGCCAGCCCCTCTTGGCCGCCGTATTTGTCGCGCAGCGGATCGAACGCGGGCGAGGTCACCACGCTTTGCCAGAACCGGGACTCGCTGTCGGTCCCCGAGCCGCGCCGGACCATCACGTAGGCGCGCCCGATGTCGGGATACCGGTCGAGCAGCATGCTGAGCAGCACCTTGCCGACGAAGCCCGTGCTTCCAAGAACGAACAGGTTTCGGCCACGGAGGGCGTCGGACGCCGACCAGGGGGAGCCCGGTTTACCGGCGACCGACTTCGGAAGCTCCATACGCCACGGGTTTCTATCCTGACGGGGCTGAACTTGCCACCTTGGCGGCCGATTCGAGCCGGTTAATTCGCATAAGCCTGATGAAAGCTTGATATTTAACAAAGATATGAATACCATCAGTCATGGTTCTTCCTCGGTAAGTAATGCCGATACTAAATATCGGTCCTCCATCAGGGTACGAAGGCTATTTATCCCGGCGGGCGGCCGCGACGCTGCTCGGTTTCGCCAGCGAGTTCAAGATCCGGCAGCTTGAGAAGGCCGGCCGACTTCGGGCGGTTCGGGGCGTGATGGGCTCGGCCTGGTATCCGCGCGCGCAGGTCCTGGCGCTGCGCGACGCCGCCGAAGCGGACAGCGCCGCCCCGATCCCGGGCCGCTGGTCGGACGCCGCCCTCATCGCCCATTTGCGGGCGCGCGCCCGATCGGTCGTCGACCTGGTCGCGGACACCGGCGTCTCGATCTCGCGGGCCGAGCGCGTCTATCGATTTTGGCTCGCCCACGACGTCCACCCGGTGGCCAGCGAAGCCCGCGCCACCCGGGCGCGGATGGCGTCCCTCGAGCGGCGCAGCCCCGATCGAATCGAGCGCGACGACCTGATCCGCCAGCTCCGAGATCCGGACCCCGACGCGCGCGCCGCCGCCTTCGAAAAGCTCAAGCCGAAGCGCGAACCGACGTCGAGCGGCTGATTGGATTGGCACTCAGACTTCCGAGCCGGTTGCGCGGCCTTCGGGGCGTCGTTGATCGGGAGGTAGGAATCGTCCGCATCAGAAGGTGCCACCCGCGGACAGCCCCAGCCGTTGCCCCAGCGCGCGGTTGTAGCGCGCAGCCATGTCCTGCGCGACGGGCTCGGACAGGGCTGGGCCCGTGAGCGCGCTGCCCACGCTCAGCGTGATGTAGCCGCCGACCAGCAGACCCGCGCCGACGAGCGCGCCCGCGTCCCGTTTCTTCTCGAGCTCGTAGATGCCGAGGACGGCGCCGCCCACCATCGCGGCCACGCCACCCCAGAACAGGGCCGCCCCGATGGCGTGGCGGTTCGAGGCCTGCTTCGCCAGATCGAGTCGGCCGAGCAGGCCGTAGAACTCCGAGTAGGTCATCCCGCGGCGGTAGACCCCGCGGGTGGGGCGCCACCAGGTGGTGGTTGTGTCCCAGAAGGTACCGACCGAGGTCGACTCGACGTGAATGACGTCGAGCGTGTTGAGGTCGTAGGTTTTCTGCGCGTTTTCGCCACCCTCGAGATGGGCGAAGGTCGGTCGGATCTCCTGCGGAGCGTCGGTCCTGGTCTCGGCGCTCGCCTCCCGCGGGAGGCCACTCGCCAGCGCGAGCCACGCCACCGCCGATGCGCAGACGATCCCCCGCGTCCAGAAGTGGTCCGACCGTCTGCGGCTGCTCGGATTCATTGCGCGTCCGGGCCATTTGTCCTACAAACGTCGGGCCAATCTGCGATGGCTCGTGGCCGGAGCGCTGATCCTCGCCTCGTGCGGAACGGTGCTCTACGACGTCCCGGCGACCCGCAGCGCCGATGGATGGACCATCACGGTGCGCCGGCTCAAGGACGGCCCAAACAGCTTTCCGATGGGCGACGGCGGCGGTTTCGCTCCGGCCCATGGGCAGCGCCTCCTGTACCTCACGGTGAGGATCCGCAATGACGCCAGGGTCAAACGCGATTTCTCGTACGACGCCTGCGACCTCGACGCCGGGACCAACGCGATGCTGCCGGGCCTCATCGATCGCGACGCGGTGGTCCACGCGCTCACCGACAAGGTCGAATCGTACGATCCGGGCGAGGAGCGCGGTCGCCTCCTCGTCTACAGCTACCCGATAGGCGTATTCCCGACCCGCGTGAAGTGTGGCTTTTCGGTGGTGGAGCTGCCGCGGTTCTGAGATGGAGACCGGGGCGCGCTACATCCAGCCGCGGCGCTTGAACCACCAGAGCGGCAGGAGGCCGCTCACGACGATGAGGCCGAGCGCCATCGGATAGCCGAGCGTCCAGCGCAACTCGGGCATGACACGAAAGTTCATTCCATAGATGCCGGCCACCAGCACCGGCGGAATCCCCACCACCGAGGCGATGGTCAGCGTCTTGACGATCTCGTTCTGCTCGATGTTGATGAAGCCGAGGGTGGCGTCGAGCAGGAACTGCAGCTT
>CAYTTF010000177.1:0-9764 GCA_964440665.1 uncultured Myxococcales bacterium
TCCGGCGCCGTTGGGCCCCATCATGCAGACGATCTCGCCGTGCGGAACGGTGAACGACACGCCCGCAAGCGCCTCGACCGGACGGCCGAAGAGACGGCCGCGAAGCAGCTCGCGCAATCCAGCGGGCGACTGAAAGACCTTGCCCAACCCCTCGACGACGATCGCGGGCGCGTCACTCATGGGGCCAGGGGCTTGCCCCCGCGCTGATACTTCACGACCGCGGCGTTGTGCTCGGCGACGCTCTTCGAAAAATAGTGCGATCCGGTGCCGTCGTTCTTGGCGACAAAGTAGAGGTACGGTGTGTGATCGGGCGCCATCACCGCCTCCAGCGCCGCGCGCCCGGGGTTCGAGATGGGCCCGGGCGGCAGCCCCTCGTGGGTGTAGGTGTTGTACGGGTTCTCGCGATCTTCCAGCTGGATGCGGCGGATGCGTCCGTCCCACTTGAGGCAAGCGGGCGAGCGCGGCGTGCCGACGGTGCAGCCATAGATGATGGTCGGATCGGTCTGAAGCAACTTCGGTGAGAAGGTCGGCATCCTCAGGCGGTTCATGAACACCTGCGCGATGCGCGGTCGTTCCTCGGCGCGCCCGGTTTCTTTCTCGACGATCGACGCGAGGACCACGATCTTGTTGTCATCGAAGCCGAGGGTCTTCTTGAGCTCGGCGACGGTCTTGGCGTGCGCGGCGCGCAGCTCGGCGAAGACCTGGCGATGGCGGCGCACCAGCGGAATGAGCACGCGAGCGGGCGTCGTGTGCGGGCGCATGCGGTAGGTGTCCGGGAAGAGGTACCCCTCCAAGGAACCACCCGGCAGACCGAGCTCGGCGGCGAAGCCCGGATCGGTCGACTTTCCGACGAGCGCCGATTTACCCGCGATCCCGGCGGCGTCGAAGATCTCCGCGATCTCGACCAGGTTCTTGCCCTCGGGAATCACGATCGCGACGAGCTCGTCGGCGGCCCCCTTGACCAGCGTGTCGAGGATCTGCCGCGGTGAGGCCGGCGCGACAATCTCGTAGCGGCCGGCCTTGAAGCGACCGGCGACCCCGCGCTGGCCCGCGTAGAGGCGAAACACGGCCGCGTTGCCGATCAGACCGCCCTCCGCCAAGCGCTCCGCCACCTCCCCGGCACTTGCGCCGCTCGGGATCTCGACCGTCACGGGGCCCCGCGCGCTGCCGCCCGGCCGATCGCCATATCGCCAGGCGGTGCGGGCCACGAAGATCACAGCGACCAACCCGAGCAAGCTGGTGATCGCGAAGACCACCAGCGCGCGCTTCATCGGCCGCGTCACGCGGGCTCGTCTCCGCGGTGTGCGTCCAACCATCTGCGGAGAATAACCGCCGCGGCCACCTTATCGACCACTTCCCGGCGCCGGGCGCGCGAAAGATCCGCGGCCAGCAGGACCTCTTCGGCCTCGACCGTGCTGAAGCTCTCGTCGATCAGGTCGACTGGCACGTCGAGCACAGCGCGCAATCGCGCCGCGAACGCCTCGACACTCTGGGCGGCGCGGCCATGCTCACCGTCGGGACCGAGCGGAAGTCCGAGGACCACGCGGCCCGCATCCTGCGCCCGCACCACCGCGGCGATCGCCTCCAGATCACGCTGGCCGCCCCGCCGTGGAATCGTCGCGTGCGGCTGTGCCGTGATGCCAAGGCCATCCGTCACCGCGACGCCGATCCGACGCGCGCCGAGGTCGATGGCGATCACCCTGCGATGCACCGGGACATCTTATGTTTAACCCTCGAAGGGTTCCACGCCTGGCATTTGACGGGGGCGTGGTTCGCTGCCGCTCACACGCCCCCGGTCCCCCCTCGCACCCCCCGGCAAAGCCGGGGTCCGCTCGCGTTGTTGGTGTATACCGTACCCATGGTCGACCATCCGAAAGGCCCATCGGGCGATCCGAACGCGCCGCAGATCCAGATCGACGTCGACGAAGCGATCGCGCAAGGCGCGTACTCGAACCTGGTCCTCATCAACCACAACGAGAACGAGTTCGTTCTCGACTTCGCCTATATGCAGCCGTCGACGCCACGCGCACGCGTCCGCGCCCGCGTCATCTCGTCGCCGCGGCACACCAAGCGCCTCCTGCGCGCCCTCGAGCACAACCTGCGCCGCTACGAGGAACGTTTCGGGAAAATCGAAGAGCCCACCCCCGAGCAGACCTACCCGACCGGCGGGCTGATTAGCTAACGGCGCCCTCCAAGGTGACAAGCGTGCCGCTGCGGGTGTCGAGCTCGCACAGGGCGCCGTACGGGAGCGCGCGGTTCCGCGTTCCGTGTCCGAAAGCGCCCCCGCGCACGACGGGGATAGGCAGCCGACCGAGGCGCTCGATCAGGACCTGGTCCGCCGTCGGCGATTCGGCGCGGGTCGGCTCCGGCTCGCGACACCCGGAAAAATCACCGAGCACGACCGCGCTGGCCGCGCTGAACAGTCCGGCCAGATCGAGATGCGTGACCAGGCGATCGAGCCGGTAAGGACGCTCGCCGAGGTCCTCGAAGAACAGGATCGCGCCGGCGACTTCGGGAAGATATGGCGTGCCCAGAAGCCGCGAGAAGACCTCTAGGTTGCCGCCCAGCAGACGCCCCTGCACACGCCCCGGAATGATCTCCTCCAGCTCCGACAGGAGCGGCGCCGGACCGGGCGTCTCGATCCGTTCGAAGAGCGCGCGCTGATCTTCGGTCGACAGGTTTCCGAGCTGGGTGACCACCGGACCGTGAATGGAGACGATGCCGGCGCGCGCGGCGGCGGCCAGCAAGGCGGTGCCGTCGGAGAACCCCACCAGCACGCGCGGATGCGCGGCGAGAGAGCC
Source organism: uncultured Myxococcales bacterium (assembly GCA_964440665.1). Taxonomy (GTDB): domain Bacteria; phylum Myxococcota_A; class Polyangia; order Fen-1088; family Fen-1088; genus JADGRB01. The sequence goes on from CAYTTF010000177.1 coordinate 2,802, forward strand.
CGGATCGACGAACGGCAGCAGGCGCAGAAGACCATACCCGCCGCGTGCCATTACGACGGCGCGGATGTCCGGATCTGCGAGGGCGCGGGTGAGCTCGGCGAGACGCCGAGCGTCGTCGCCCGCCAGGTAGCCGGCGCGCGCGAAGATCCCTTCATCGTGACGGACGTCGTAGCGGGCGCCGAGGACGGCTAGACCCGCCAGAAATGGTTCCCTCGGCACCGGTCCCGACGGCGCGACGATCTGGATCGTGGCGCCAGGCTCGAGGCGCGCCGGACGGATCACCTCCGACGACGGCGCCGTTTGCCCGATCCGGCGCTCGACCCCGCTTCCCCTTCGTTGGGATGAGGCGGCGACGCCGCGCCCGAAACGTTCGTCGGTGCGACCGTGGCGGCCGCCGAGGGTGGTTCGACGGGCTCGGGCGACGCAACGCCCGCTGCGGGCGCTGCGACCGCCGGCGCTGGTGCGGGCGCCGCGACAGCCGGCGACGCGGATGTCGGCCCGGAGGCCGGCGGCGCGGAAGCCGCGGGCGCGGGTGCCGGACGGGCAGCCTGGGCGCCGCTGACAAACTCGACCCGCATCCCCGCCACGGCGAGATTGGCGGACTCGATCACCTCGGCGACGCGGGCAGCCTGCTCGATCCCCTCCCCTAGGAGCACCAGCGGTGTCCCGGTCGGCATCGGTTCGGCGAACCCGATGAATGCACCGGCCGCGCTCCAGTCTCGGAGCACCGTGGAGCGCCCGATCCCGACGCCCGCGTAGCGAACCTCGACTACGTTCTCCACGTCATGATGTTACCACGCGTGCCATCGCGTTAGCATCCGTCAATAATCAATGGCGGCGCGACAACCGATCGAGCTCCGAAGGTCTGGCAAGCTCCGAAGATCTGGCGCAGCGTTGGTGGCGCTCGCCGCCACCGCGTTCCTTCACCCTCGCCCGCTGCGAGCCGCCGACGCCGATCCATGGTTCGGACACGACAAGCTGCTGCATTTCGAAGCTACGACTTCGCTGGCCATGGTCGGATACGCCGGCGCTGCCATGATCACCGTCGATCGGCCGACCCGGGTCGGTGCCGGCGCGGCGCTCGCACTGGGCGTCGGGATCGGCAAGGAGCTCTGGGATCTGGACGGTCGCGGCGACGCCTCCTGGCGCGACCTGACCTGGGACCTCATCGGGGCCACCACCGGCGTGCTCTTGGCGGCGGCGATCGACTGGTCGATCCACCGAATTTTCGACTTGCCTGTCGGCCCAAGGTCGCGATGACGTCGCGATGAGGTCGCGCGACTACGATGCACCCTGTGCGCCGCACCTCTTGAACTTGGCGACCCTCGGGCTTAAGTTGAGTCGGGCAGTTTCATCGACGTCCGCACACGAGACACGCAACTGGAGGGCTACGGTTTGAAGACAGGGTGGTCGAGACGCACGTGGCAAGTGGTGGCGATCGGAATCGGTCTCAGCTGGGGCGTGCTCCCACGGATCGCCGCCGCCGGCGAAGAGGACGATCTGCAGCGCCAGATCGACACGCAGAAGGGCAGCGTCGCCGATCTGGAGCGGCTCGACGAGCTCAAGGGCGTGACCGACGAGATCGCCCTGCTCAAGAGCTGGCTCGAAGAGGCCTGGAACCTGCGCGCCAAGCACGAATACGATCAGGTCCGCGAGGTCCTCGACCGCTCCCTCAAGCAGGAGGATCTGATCCGGACCAAGATCGCCGTCTCGAAGCTGCGGGCGCAGGCGCAGAAACGCGAGGCCACGCTCCAGGAGCTGCGGGCGAAGATCGCGCTCACCCGGAAGGCCTTGCAGGCGACGGCGGCCAAGAAGAAGGCCCTGGAAGGGGGTGCCCAATGAAGCGCCGCACCGGCGCCATGGTGGTCCTCGCCGGCGCGATCGGTGTGGCTTGTGCGACCCCGCCCAAGCCGCGCGAGCTGGAGCTGTTCGATACCCTGCGCAAGACCAACGAGGCCAATTTGCCGGAGGCGGCCAAGCGCTCGCCGGATCTGACGGCGGAGGCCGACCGGCGCTCCGCCGCCGCCCGCGACGAGTGGCAGTCGAACGATCTGCCGGAGTCCCGCCGCGACGCCTTGATCGCGACGATCAAGCTCAAGTCCGCGCTGGCGATCTACGAGCAGGAGCAGCTCAAGGCGAAGATCCAGAGCCTCTCCGGTCAGCAGGCCCAGGCCGAAGAAGAGAGCGCCGGCCTCTTGAAGGATCTGGCGAGCGAGCAGGAGAAGCTGGCGCTCCTGCAGAAGTACGTCGACGCGCGCAAGACGGCCGATGCGGACAAGCAGCGTCTGTCCCAGCAGATGTCGAACGAGCAGCAGAAGGCGCAGGCGGAGCAGCAGCGGCTGTCGCAGCAGCTCGTCTCGGAACAGAAGATCGCGGCGGCGCAGCTGGCGATGCGGACGGCAGACACGGTCGAGGCGGGCCGGTACGCCAGCGCCGAATACACGGCGGCGGGCGATCTGCTCGCCAAGGCCTCGGCCGAGCTCAAGCAGAACGACTACACCGCCGCCCAGGCCAGCGCGGAGGTGGCCAAGAAGAACGCCGATCGCGCCGCGGAGCTGGCCAAGCCCCAGTACGAGCAGGCGGCGCAGTCCAACGAGAACAAGGCCCGCAACGAGGCCCTGGCCCGCGACGCCCCCACCATCGCGGGGGTCAAGGTTCGGATCGATCCGCGCGGCGATCTCCAGCGTCTGGTGATCGTGATTCCGGAGCTGTTCACCAAGCGGAATCCGAGCATCGCGCCGGGCCACGACGGCGTCCTCGACGGGGTGGCAACGTTGTTAAAGAAATACCCGAGCTATCCGGTCCAAGTCGTCGGATATACGGACAACCGCGGGAAGTCGAACGAGCTCATCGCCATCTCGGCGGCGCGCGCCCAGGCGGTCTATTCGGCGCTCGCCGAGCGGGGCGTGGAGGTCAAGCAGTTGATGGTGAGCGGCCTCGGTGGCGAGGAACCGTTCGTGGACAACAAGTCCGCCGCCGGCCGGGCCAAGAACAATCGCGTCGAGATCGTTTTCATGTATCACTAGATTGGATGGTGCCGCGTGGGTGACCTTTCCAACCGGCACCAGCCTGTCAGCTCCCTCCATCGACGGAGGGCCTGGGTCGCCGCGATCGTCGTGGCGGCCACCGCCACCTTGGCGGGTTGTCACAGCGGCGGCGGGAGCCCCAAGGGGGACGGCGGCCCCGACGGGGCGACCGACGGGGTCGCGTGCAGCAACACGAACGGTATGCGCAAGCCGAACGGGGTCACGTGCGGCTGCAACGGCGACTGCGCCAGCGGCTTCTGCGTCGATGGCCTCTGCTGCAACAGCGCCTGTACCGAAACCTGCAAATCCTGCAACACACCGAGCTCGCCGGGCCTCTGCGGTTTCGTCCCCGCGGGCGACAAGCCCCGCCTGCCCAGCACCTGTCCGCTGTCGGACGCCTCGACCTGTGGCCTCGACGGCACCTGCAACGGCAACGGCGCCTGTCGCAGCCACATGGCCGGCACGATCTGCGGCCCGGGGACCTGCGACGGCGCCGCGGTCAAGAACATCCGCGTCTGCGACGGTCAGGGCACCTGCACCTCGGGGCCGGCGACCATCTGCGCCCCGTACGGCTGCAACACCACGTCCAACGCCTGCAACGCCAGCTGCACCGCCGACGCCGACTGCGCGACCGGCATCAAGTGCGTGAACGGAAGCTGCGGGCCCAAGCCGATCGGCGCGGTGTGCACCGACGGCTCGCAGTGCGCCTCGAAGTTCTGCGCCGATGGATTCTGCTGCAACGTCGCCTGCACCGGTGCCTGCGTGAGCTGCAGCCAGAGCGGGCGGATCGGCACCTGCTGGCCCATCTCGGTGGGCAACCCAGATCCGCATCAGATCTGCGCGCCCACCGTCTCGGCCACCTGCGGGCAGACCGGGCGCTGCGACGGGATCGGGGGATGCGCGAAGTATGCGGCCGAGACGGTCTGCCTAGCCCCCAGCTGCAACGGCACTCGCCTCAATACGGCCGGCACCTGCGACGGGCTCGGCACCTGCCGACCGCAAGGGGTACAAAGCTGCACCCCGTACCAGTGCATCGATGGCGCTTGCGTCGGACTCTGCGCGGGCGACAGCGACTGCGTGAGCGGTCACACCTGCGTGAGCGGGAGCTGCGGCCCCAAGTCGAACGGGCAGGCCTGCACGACGGCCAGCCAATGCGCCAGCAACTTCTGCGTCGACGGCGTCTGCTGCGCCGACGCCTGTCAGGGCGCCTGTCACAGCTGCGCGCTGGCGCTGTCGCTCGGCACCTGTACGCCCAGCCCGGCGGCGGCCACCGATCCGCACGGGATGTGCACCGACAAGCACGCGCCGTCTTGTGGAACCGACGGCACCTGCGACGGCGCCGGTAGCTGCCACAAGTACGCGCCCGGAACGGCCTGCGCCAGCGAGCAATGCACCGGCGGCATCTATACGGGGGTCTCCGCCTGTGACGCGAACGGGAACTGCATGGCGCCCGACGCCCTCCCCTGCGCGCCCTTCGTTTGCAACGGGGCCCGCTGCTACACCGGATGTACGGCCGACGCCAACTGTTCTACCGGCAACGTCTGCACCAACAACTCGTGCGGCCTCAAGCCCAACGGCGCGTTCTGCTCGACCAAGTCGGAGTGCAAGTCGACCAACTGCGCGCAGGGCGTCTGTTGCGTCTCCGCCTGTGCCAGCGCCTGCCAATCCTGCGCGCAGAGCGGCATGATGGGAACCTGCGCCGCCGTCCCCGCCGGGATGCCCGATCCCGCCGAGACTTGCGTCGACCAGTTGGGGCCGAGCTGCGGCACCAACGGCAAATGCCAGGCGGGCGCCTGCCAGAAGTACGTGCAGGGCACGCCCTGCGCGGGCGCGAGCTGCCCGGCCGCCGGCACGACCTTCACGCCGGCCTCCACTTGCGACGGCGCGGGTGCCTGCGTGACGCCCATGTCGAGCTCTTGCGCGCCGTTCGCCTGCGGCGTGGGCGTGTGCAAGTCGTCCTGCATCGCCGACGCCGACTGCGCGCCGCCGGCCTCCTGCAACGCGGGCTCTTGCGGGTTCAAGCCGCCGGGCGCGGTTTGCGACAACGGCCCCGAGTGCGGCAGCGGCATCTGCGCCCAGGGCGTTTGCTGTCTGACGACCTGCGGATCGAAGTGCATGTCGTGTGCGCTTCCCGCCAGCGCGGGCACCTGCACCCCGATCGCCGCGAACGGGACCGATCCGACCGGCCAGTGCTCGGATCAGGGCGCATCGACCTGCAAGACCACCGGCTTTTGTGACGGCAACGGCGGCTGTCAGCTGTACGCCGCCGGCACGCAGTGCGCCGGTCCCTCCTGCGCGATCGGCACCACCACCGCCTCGCTCGCCCGCAGCTGCGACGGCTTCGGCACCTGCAAGACGGCGACGACCCAGAGCTGCGCGCCATTCGCCTGCAACGGAACCACCTGCGTCGCGGTCTGTACGGCGGACAGCGACTGCGCGCCCGGCAACGTGTGCAACAGCGGCTCGTGCGGTCTCAAGCGCCTCGGCCAGCTCTGTCAGGGCGGCGGCGAGTGCGCCAGCGGGAACTGCGTCGACGGCGTGTGCTGCTCGTCGACGAGCTGCGGGACCTGCCGCGCCTGCAACGTCAGCGGGCAGGCCGGCTCCTGCCAGCCCACTCCCGCGGGCGCGCCGGAGCCGCACAGCGGGTGCACCCCCAGCCCCCCCTGCGGCTTCGACGGCACCTGCGACGGCAGCGGCGCCTGTAAAAATGCGGCCGCCACCACCAGCTGCGGCGTCGCCTCGTGCTCCGGGTCGAGCTATACGCCCGTCGGCGCCTGCGACGGTGCGGGCTCCTGCGCCCAGATGCCGGTGGGTTGCGGCCACTACACCTGCGGGGCGGGCATCTGCCAGACCAGCTGCTCGACCGACGGCGACTGCGTCGGCACCGGCTACACCTGCCAGTCGAATTCCTGCACCAACTTGAAACTCCCCGGCGCCACTTGCGTGCTGGGCACCGAGTGTCTCAGCAACCTCTGTACCGACGGTGTGTGTTGCAACAGCGGAAGCTGCGGATCCTGCAAATCCTGCGCGCTGAACGGCCTGGGAACCTGCTCGGCTGTCGCTTTGGGTGGGAACAATCCCGCCGCCCCTTGCATGGACACGGGTGCGACAAGTTGCGGAACCACCGGCGTCTGCGACAGCGCCGGCAAATGCGCGACCTACCCCGTCGGCACCAGCTGCGCGTCCCCGAGCTGTTCGGACGGCGGCATGACGATCACGACGTCGACCTGCACCGCGGTGGGGCAGTGCACGCCCGCCGGCGTCAACTGCGCGCCGTTCGCGTGCGACACCGCGGGCGGCGCCTGCAAACAGAGCTGCACGGCGGACACCGATTGCGCCTCGGGCGCGACGTGCAACGGGTCGCCCGGCAACCCCGGAACCTGCCAGTAGTCGCGTACTCCCTCGGGGTCCTTTTCTTAGTAAGTCGCGAACCTACAAACGCTTTCGAATCAGCCGTTTGGGGCTGTTCCGGTGCTTGGTTTCGGATTGGCAGGCGTGCTAGGGTACGCGCCTGTCTTAGGTTTTTCGGCACTTCGCGTCGTCGTCTCGGGGTCCCCTCTCGCATGCCCACCGTCCGCGAATACGAAGCCGCTCTGCAACGGAACCCAGCCGACACCGAGGCGTTCGTTTCCTTGCGGAAGGCATATCGCCAAGCGCAAAAACATGATCGGCTGGTAACGCTCTACGAAACGCGCGCGCAGGCGATCGAGGATCACGCCAAGGCGGGCGAGCTTTTCTATCTTGCGGCCGAGCTCCGCATCGATCAACTCGGCGATCCCGAGGGCGCGGAAGCGGATCTGGTCAACGCCGTCGATCGGGATCCCACCCATATCCGCGCGGCGGCGCGGCTCAAGGACATCTATCGCGAGCAGGGGCGCACCGCCGACTACATGACGATGCTGGAGATGGAGGCGGCCGCCGTCGCGCGCACCCGCGA
>CAYTTF010000178.1:0-9745 GCA_964440665.1 uncultured Myxococcales bacterium
CGCGAGGCCAGCCAGGTAGAGGGCCGGGATGAAGTGATCGGGCGTCGGCGCCGCGTGTTTGAAATCGGCATGTCGCTCCAGGGCCGGCAGGTCGCTCGGTTGGCCTTCGAGCGCGGCGTGCGCGGCGTCGTCGAATCGGTGGGCCCAATCGAAGCCGGCCTGGGGCCGCGACCAGTCGATGGCCCGGAGATTGTGGACGATGTTGCCGCTGCCGACGATAAGGACGCCGCTGGCGCGGAGCGGCGCGAGCCGAGCGCCGAGATCGAGGTGGGCGTCGAACGGCTTGCGGGCGTCGATCGAGAGCTGGACCACCGGGACGTCGGCCTTGGGGAAGGCGTGGACCAGCACCGACCAGGTGCCGTGGTCGAGACCCCATCCGTCGTGGTCGAGGCCCACGTGCACCGGCTTGACGATCTCCGCCACCTCTTCGGCGAGAGCGGGATCGCCCGCCGCGGGATAATCGACCGCGAAGAGGGCCGGCGGGAAGCCGAAGAAATCGTGGATGGTGCGCGGCCGAGCCATCGCGGTGACAGCGGTCACGTTCACGTACCAATGCGCGGACACCACCAGGATCGCCCGCGGCTTCGGAATGCTGGCCCCGAAGCGGCGCCACGCATCCGTGTACCGGTTCGTTTCGAGAGCGTTCATCGGGCTGCCGTGCCCCAAGAACGCGGCCGGCATGAGCGATTCGGTCGTCTTCGCCATCGGCGAAGTGTACGCGACCCGCGCGGACGCCTCACGACCGCTCTGGTCGCCAGCTTGTAACCGAATCGTCGCTCGACGGCGTGCGTGTCGGAAAGCAAAAGTGCCAACCGGTCCCGTGGAAACTTTCCGCACACAAAAACTCCGGAGGCACACGTGAAGCGATCTTTCGTTCGGTGGGGGTTCGTGGCGTCGCTGGCGACGGCCGCGCTGGTCGGCGCCTGCGACGGATCTGGCAAGCTCGGCGGCGGCGGATCGCCGGTCGACGGCACGGGTTCGGTCCAGCTCGCCCTGATGCTGGGTAAAGGCGTTGCGGTGTCGAGCGCGAGCTACACCATCACCGGCCCGGGCGGCTTTACGCAGTCGGGGAGCCTCAACGTCGCCAACAGCGCCACCATCTCCGGGGTGATCGGCGGCCTGCCGGCCGGTAGCGGCTACACGATCACGATCTCGGCCACCTCCAGCGACGGGACGACCAGCTGCGCCGGATCGGCCAGCTTCAGCGTGACCGCCCGGGCCACCACCTCGGTCGCCATCCACCTGACCTGTCACGAGGCGCCTACCACCGGGTCGATCTCGGTGACCGGCACGATCAACGTCTGCCCGAACATCGACTCCGTCAGCGCCAATCCGCCCACGGGGAACTTGATCGCGCTCGCGAGCGCTGCCGACGATCCCGACAACGGCCCGCAGCCGGTCTCCTACAAATGGGCGACGACCTCCGGCAGGTTGAGCAGCGCCAGCGCGCAGAACCCGACGCTGACCTGCACGGCCCCCGGCGTCGCGTCGCTGACCCTCACCGTCTCGGACGGAGATCCGGGGTGTGCGACCACCTTCAACGTGCCGGTGACCTGCCCGGACGATTCGGCACTCGCCGAGACGGCGTGGGTCGAGATCGGGGCGAACAACCAGGCCATCGCGCGGCTCCTCACGCCGTACACCGTGTGCCCCTCGATCACCGTCGACGGGATTTCGAGCTCGATGACCGTCCGGGCGTTGCCCGCCACCCTACCGCTCCGACCGACCAGCACCGATACGACCCTGGCCGCGGCGATGACGTCGGGCAACTCGAAGCCGTCGATTTTCACGACGACAACCTGCGAGTTCCTTGTCCCCGCGGGGGCAAGCGCCGCTACCGTGGCTGGCATCAGCTTGCCGCTTCCCAAGCCGGTCGTGAACCGGGTGCTGATCATCGGTGACACCGGGTGCCGCATCTCGATCGGAAACGTCTATCAGGCCTGCGGCGATCCGACGATTTGGCCGTTCTCCGTGATTTCGTCGGCGGGCGCCGCGATGAAGCCCGATCTCGTGCTTCACGTCGGCGACTACCAGTACCGCGACAACCCCTGCCCCCCGGGCAACACCGCCTGCACCGGAACGCCGTGGGGTTACGGCACCGACACCTGGATGGCTGACCTTTTCACGCCGGCGGCGCCCCTGCTCGCGGCGGCTCCCTGGGTCATGGTCCGCGGCAACCACGAGACCTGCAACCGCGCCGGCCAGGGCTGGTACCGCTATCTCGATCCGAACCCGTACGACGCCACGGGCGTCAAGACCTGCAACGATCCGGCGAACGACAACTCGGGCAACTTCAACGACCCGTGGGCGGTTTCCTTCGGAGATACGCAGTTCGTCGTCTTCGACTCGGCGAACGCCTCGAAGACCGCCTACTCGCCGGCGGCGTTTCAGCCCTACACGAGCGAGCTGGCCGAAGCCGCCAGCCTGGCGACCCCGAGCTTGCTGAACATCTGGGCCGTGCACCACCCGGTCCTCGGCTATTCGGCGGCCAACCCTCCCACTATCGGCAGCGCGGGTCTCCAGTCGGTCATGAACGCGGCCTTCCCGGGCAACTACTACCCGCCGAATATCGGGATCGCTGTCCATGGTCACGTGCACGACTTCCAGGCCCTCAACTTCGCCAGCAACCACCCGGCGACCTTCGTGGCCGGCAACGGCGGCGACAACCTGGACTCGGCGCTCCCCGCGAACGGGACGGGGTTCAACCCGAACGGCGACTTGCCGGCGCCCAACACCGTGATCAACGCGTTCGCGTTCTCGCAGGAGTTTGGGTTCATGGTGATGGACCGCGTGGGCGCCGTGGGCCAGAAGAACTGGAAGTTCACGTCGTATCGCACCAACGGCACCGTCATCGCGGTGTGCAGCATGGCGCCTCCAATCGCCTGCAGCGGCACCTGCGACAGCACCCCGGGCACCCAGATCACCTGCACGGACGCCGGCGGCAACGTGGTGGGTACCTACGACAACATTCCCTAGCCGGCGGTCGTGCGGCGAGAGGCGATCTCTGGATCTGGAGTCGACGGCAGAGGCGCAACCTGAAAAAAGAAGCAGGATCCTGGCGGCGTCCGGCCAATTTGGGCGCCGCCGCGCTCATATTGGCTCTGGGTGCGTGCAGCAAGGGCACGCCTGCGCCTCCCAGCGCGCCCAAGCCGACCATTGCCGAGGCGTGGGCCGCGGCGAAGATCCCGAGCCTCCCGCGCTTGCCGGTGATTCCGGCCCGCCGCACCAACGTTCTTCCGGTTCCCCCCCGCCCGGGGCCGCCGGACAATCCGGTGCTGGTCGCGCTCGGCAAAAAGATCTTCGCCGACGAGCGCCTGTCGGAGCCGCCCGGGACGAGCTGCGCGAGCTGCCACGATCCGGCGCGCGCCTTCTCCGGAAGCCACGGCTCGCACATCGGCGTGCCGCTGGGGAGCCGCCCGGGGCACTTCGCTCGGCGTTCGACGCCGTCGGTCCTCTACCTGCGGTACGTTCCCGCCTTCCATTACTTCGAGGACGACGAGGCCCCAGCGCCAGAGCCGCGCGGCGGTTACTTCTGGAACGGACGCTCCGACAGCCTCGTAGAGCTGGCGCGGCAGCCACTGTTCAACCCCGACGAAATGAACGCCGGGACCCCGCGGCGCCTCGCCGGCAAGATCGCGCGGGGGCCTTACGCCAAGGAATTCCGAACCGCGGTCGGGCCGTCCTCGGATCCGGAGGCGATTCTGCGCGGGGTGGGTGTGGCGCTCGAGGCCTATTTGAAGAGCGACGAGATGACGCCGGCCCGCTCCAAGTACGACGACTACGTGCGCGGTCAGGCGACCCTGTCGGAGCAAGAGCGGCGGGGGCTGGAGATCTTCAAGGATCGGCGCCGCGGCGCCTGCTCCGGTTGCCACCGCATGGCCGAGACCTCGACCGACCCGGCGGAATCGATGTTCACCGACTACGGGTACGACGCGGTCGCCCTCCCCCGCAACCGAGAGCTGCCCGGCAATCGCAACGCCGCGTCCTTCGATCTCGGTCTGTGCGAGCGGAAGAACGCGAAGACTCCGTCGAGCGACGAGAGGTTTTGCTCGACCTTCCGCACGCCCTCGCTCCGAAACGCCGCCGTTCGTGACAGCTTCGGGCACAACGGCGTTTACAAGAGCCTGCGGGAGGTCGTGGCGTTCTATGCCCGGCGCGCGGTCGCGCCCGACCGCATCTACCCGCCGGGCAAGAAGTTCGACGACGTTCCGGCGAAGTACCGGCGCAACATCAACATCTACGCCCCCATCTACAACAGGCGGCAGGGCGCCCCGCCGCCGCTGACGGACGACGAGATCGACGCCGTCGTGGCTTTTCTCGGGACGCTCACCGACGCGCCCTCGCCCAGCTTGGCGGCGACGGCGGCGGGCAGCGCACCGATCGCGCAGTCGCGGTCGCCCTGAGATGACGAGGCTCCTGGGCCGAGCGCTCCGCAGCGCCGCCGTCCTGTCGGCGGCCGCGATCGGCCTCGCCGCGCTCGCGCCCGAACACCTCGCCTGCGCCCATGCGGTCGGCGTCTCCAGCGGCGAATATCGCCTGGACGGCAAGGTGCTCTACGGCGACATCGGGATGGCCGGTCGCGAGCTCGCCCGCTGGCTGCCCGCGATCGACACGGACCACGACGGGTCGATCGCCCCGGAAGAGCTGGCCGCGGGTCGCGACGCCGTCGCGCGCGCGCTGGTGGCGGGCATTACCGTCGTGGCCGACGCCAGAGCCTGCCCTGGATCGCTCGACCGGGCGTGGGTGCTGGAGGGTGAGGGCGGCGTCGTCTTCCAGGTCCGCTACACCTGCCCCGAGATTCCCGACCGGCTCATCCTGGCGGCTCCGATTCTCGACGCCCTCACGCCGGGTCACCGCCACCTCGCGCGCGTCTTCCGTTCGGGAAAGGCGCAGAGCCAGGTGCTCGATCGGGCCCACGCCACCTGGACGTTGGACCGGGCGAGTCCCACCTCGACCGCGAGCTCGAACAAAAGCCAGATGGCCTGGTCGATGCTGAAGCTCGGCGTCGAGCACATCCTCACGGGCGCGGACCACCTGGTGTTCTTGTTCGGCCTCATTCTTGTGGGCGGCAGACTTCGCTCGCTGGTGGGTGCGGTGAGCGCCTTCACGCTCGCGCATTCGATCACGCTGGCGCTGGCCGCGCTCTCGATCTTCGCCCCGAGCCCCCGCCTCGTCGAGCCCGCGATCGCGCTGTCCATCGCGTACGTCGGCGTCGAGAACCTCTTCGTCGAGGACGCGAGCAAGCGCTGGCGGATCACCTTTCCGTTCGGGCTCGTCCACGGGTTCGGCTTCGCGGCCGCCCTGCGCGAGATCGGGCTCCCGCACGGGCAGGTCCCGATCGCCCTCGTCTCGTTCAATCTGGGCGTCGAGATCGGGCAGCTCGGCGTCCTCTCGATCGCGTTGCCCCTCGCGCTCGCCGCCCGCAGGGCCCCCTGGTTCGGGGACCGCGGCGTCAAGATCCTGAGCGCGGCCATCGCCATCGGCGGTGGCGTGTTGTTCGTCGTGCGGCTGGTCGGCTATCGGTAATGAGACGCCGGGCGGCGAGACCGCCCGACGCTCACGCTGTGCTGCGGACCTATTTCTTACAGGTGTCTTCGCCGAACGCGATGAAGCCCTTGCCCATGTCCATCTCGAGCTTGTGGAAGGCTTCCTTGGGTCCCTTTGAGCTCATGGTGTCGCGCGACTTGACCTTCATCCCCATCATGTATTGCTCGCTGGTGTAGGTGAGGCTGTCGCCGGTGATCTTACCGACGCCCATACCGATGCCGCCCATGTTGTCGACGGTGGTCGCGACGGCCTGCATCGAGCCCGGATCGAAGCCGATGTAGAGAACGCCCTTCATCGTCATGTCGAAGCCCTTCTGCTTCTTGACCTCGTACTCGCCCTTATAGACGAAGCCGTCCAGATCCTTCTTGAACTTGACCGTCGACTTCGCGGTCGTCTCGGGCGAGCCCGGGCCAAACGAGTTGGCGGCAAACTTCGTTTCGCATTTCCACGAGCCCTCGAATGGCTTCATGAACGCCTCCAGCTCCTTCGAGGGCGCTGGTTTGGGCGGCGCGGCGGGCGCGGCGGCGGGCTTCGCCCCAGCCGCTGGGGCGGCCATCGCCGCGGCAGGCTTGGCGGCCGCTGGGGCGGCCATCGCTGCGGCAGGCTTGGCGGCCGGTGCGGCGGCCGGAGCCGCCGGAGCGGCCGGAGCCGCCGGTTTCGCGGTCTGTGCGTTGGCGCTGCCCGCGGCGACGAGCACCAAAAGGGCTGTCAGAGTGTGTCGAGTCTTGGTCATGGTTGTCCTCACCTTCTCCCTTGGGGAGGCGGGAGGGTAACCCCGTCCGGTCCGGGGGCAAAGCCGGCATTCAAGGCGCCCCAGGCGCGAGGCTCAGCACGCGGCGTACCCGACGCGAGGCTCGGTGGGCCGCGCCCCGGCGCGAGGCTCAGTGAACTTTTCGCTGCTTGCGGAAATCCGCGAGACAGCTGTCGCAGAGCTCCAGGCCCGACGCGGTGGCTTCATCCATCGTGCGGTAGATCGGCTCGCGGCTCGCGCCACAGTACGCTGCGGTCGAGGAGGCGGTGGCTCTCTCGACAGCGGCGGCACCGGCCGTACGGGTGCGTTCCGATTTCAAGGCCCGGAGATGAGCGAGCGACATGGCCCTAAGGCTACTCGCAAGCTGGCGATCGGGGACAACTATCGTCCTGCCACCCCCAATTAAGCGGTCGGCTTCAGACCGGATCCGGGGTGCCGTCGAAGTAATTCGGGGCGTCGACCGGCCGCTCGACCTTTTGCCGCGTACGGTAGAGCACCCGCCGCCCGGCGTTGAGCCGGACGAAGTTCTGGTCGAGCTCGTGCTCGTCGTAGAGATGCTCCGGAAGGCAAAAGCCGTCGCAGAACGCGCAATAGACGACGCTGCCGGGCCGCCGGTCGGCCGGCTCCAAGAAGTCACCGTGCAGGTAGTGTCGAGGGGCGGTCATACTCGGGGGCCTCTCGAATCATCGGCGGATCCGGCTGACCCTTGATGACGTTCTAAGCCAAGCACGGTCAGGAGATACCACGGGCGGGCGGCCCGCTCCTCCCTTTTGTTTTATTCGACCCGACCGTAACCTCATCGGTCATGAGGGTGTCGGTCCTGGTGGTCCCGGCCATCGCAGCCTTGCTGGGTGGCCCGTCGCCCGCGCGCGCGTGTGGCCCCGGGCAACCCGCGGCGCCGACGGCCCTTCCCAGCACCGGCGCGACCAGCGTGTCGACGGAGACCTCCATCGTCGTTCTTTCCCCGAACGAGCCCTTCGGGCTCAGCCTGCTCGCCGGCGGGCAGGAAGTGCCGCTGACCGGGTGGACGGCGCTCGGAAGCGGCGCCGACGAGGCTCTGGGTGCCACCAGCTTCTGGGAGCTTCGGATCGGCATGCTGCTCGGCAGCACCGAGTACGTCCTGTCGCTGCCCGGGGGCGACGGCGGGGGCACCGCGCTCACAGACTTCACCACCGCCGCAGGCTACGACAAGGTCGCCGGCACGGCGCCGAAGCTGCGCGGCTTTCAGCTCTGGCGCGTCAGGTACCCGGTGGCCGACATCGCTTCGGGCAACTGCGTGTTCGCCGAATATCAAGGCTTCATCACGATCGACTACGACCCGGCGACGGTCCCGAGCACGCCCGCGTCTTCGGTCGTCCACACGTTTCACCTCGCCCCGATGACCGGCGGCGCTGCGCAGACCTTCGTCTACACGGGCTCGAACGCCTTCACCGGGCTGGCCCCTTCGGGGGCCTATCCGATCCCGCTCGGGCAGTGGCAGCCCGATCTCGATCCCACGCGGCAGTACTGCCTGAGCATCAGCGCTTTTGGTGACGGTGATCTGGCGCGGCCGATGCTCAGCAGCAATCAGGTTTGCGCCGACGTCACGCAACTTTCCGCGACGGGCGCGCCACCTGCGCCGGGGGTGACCGGCGCCGCGGCGGGGCGCGGCGGGGGCGGCTGCTCCGCCGCGGGCGCCCCGAATCTCCACCGGCCGCTCTCGCTGGCCGCAACGATTCTGATCGGGCTTTCGCTCGCGACGCGCCGAGCGCGAAGACGACGCTGAATTGGCTCACGCTGCCCGGGTGGCCCAGGCGACCAGGCGTTCGGGTGACCAGGTGTTGGCGACGCAATCGGGGTCGACCCAGGCGCGCTCCGCGTTGAGCGCCGCGAAGCGGACGCGGTCGAGCTCCTCCGCGCGGTGCGCGTCGCTGGTCAGCACGTAGGTCACGCCTTTGCCGCCGGTGCGCCGCAAGGCCTCGACCGAGAGATCCAGCCGGGGGAGCGCGCCGTTGATCTCGAGGGCGGTGTCGGTCTCCGCCGCCGCGGCGGCGATGGCCTCCAGATCGAGCTCGATGGGCGGCCGCCCCCCGATCATGCGCGCCGACAGGTGCCCGATCATGCGCACCGACGGATCGCGCATCGCCGTGACCACCCGCCGGGTCTGGGCGGCGCGATCGAGCTCGAAGTGATCGTGCACAGACGCCAGGCACCAGTCGAAGCCGCGGCGGAACTCCGGATCGTAGTCGAGCTCGCCGGCCGGGCCGATGTTCAGCTCGACGCCGTGCAGGAGCTTGAGCGCGTCGCCGAGCTCGGCCTGAAGCCCGCGAAAGCGGGCCCGTTGCTCCAGCAGGACCTCGCGACTCACGCCCGACAGCGTTCCCTCCGCGTGATCGGTGATGGCCAGGACCCGGTAGCCGCGCCCGATCGCCGCCGCGACCACCTCTTCGAGCGGCGAGCGCCCGTCCCCCGAAACGGTGGTGTGCACGTGGAAGTCGCCGATGACGGAGGGCAGAGACCGCGGGAGGCGACCGCTCTCCGCCGCCTCGATCTCGCCGACGTCCTCGCGCAGCACCGGCGGGATGAAGGCCAGATCGAGCGCGCGGTAGATCTGCTCCTCGGTCTCGCTGGCGACGACGCGGCCGCCTTCGATCTCGGAGAGCGCGTATTCATTCAACGTCAGCCCACGGGCGAGTGCGCGCTGGCGCAGCTTGATGTTGTGCCCCTTCGAGCCGGTGAAGTAGAGCAGCGCCGCGCCCAGCTGCGACGGCGCCACCACGCGCAGATCGATCTGCGTGCCCCGGCGGGTGACCACGCTGGTCTTGGCGGCGCCGCGCCCGAGCACGCGTTCGGTGAGGCTCATCGACACCAGCGCCTCCATCACCGGCTCGGCCGCGTCGGCGGCCACCACGATGTCGACGTCGCCGATGGTCTCGGAGAAACGGCGCAGCGAGCCGCAGGTGGAGGCGTGCCGAACGCCCGGGAGCTCGCGCAGACGCGCGACGATCCGCTCGGCCAGCGGCAGCGCCACCGAGATCGGCGTCCGCCCGACGGTGCCCTGCGCCTCGTGGCGCGCCAGCGCCTGGGCCAGTTTCTCCTCGGACTTCGGGCCGAACCCGCGCAGCGGGCGGAGCTTGTGCTCGGCCAGGACCGCGCGAAGATCGTCGATCGACTGCACGCCCAGCTCGACGCGCAGCCGCGAGAGCGCCTTGGGGCCGAGCCCCTGAATCCGCAGCAGTGCCACCACCGAGGGTGGGTGTTTCTGCCGCAACCCTTCCAGCTTGGCGACGCGCCCTGTCTCGAGCAGCTCGCGAATCTTCTCGGCGGTGCTCTTGCCGATGCCGTCGATCCGCTGCAGCTCCTTCACCGTGAGCACGCCGAGATCGGTCGCCTGCGCCGAGATGGCCTGCGCTGCGCTCTCGTAGGCGCGCACGCGAAACGACTGCGGATCGCCCTCGTCGAGCATCG
>CAYTTF010000179.1:0-9649 GCA_964440665.1 uncultured Myxococcales bacterium
AGAATCGACAGTAAATTGACCAACGAGCTGTCTCATTCCTATTGACACGTTCCGCTGTCGGGATACGGCAGCTCGACCTAGACGTTCCACCCGGACGATCCGCCCGTTCGTGTTCGTCGGGCTCAGAGCGCCCTCGATCAAGACGGTTTGCAAGCCGTTGGTGATTCCGATCGGTGAACACCACGCGCATGTCCTTTCACGTCCTCCCTCCTTCCACTCTCTCGAACGACGACCGCCCAGAGCGTCGTCGACCTGGATTCTCCGACCGGGATCCTCGACAATCCCGCGCATGTCGCGCCAACCGGGGATCCTCGCGCCCGTCCCTGCCGTTGCGCGATTCACCGCTTTAGCCCTGAGTCCAAGCGACGCACCGCCTTCGCCCCTGGTTCCGTTCCTCAAGAGCCTTGGGCGACTGTTCCCACATTTCTTTGGCTACTGGGGCGTGTGACTTCCTTTTGGCACAAGTCCACGACCACGGACGGGCTGTTCTCCGTTCCGGTAGAGGAGCAACCGTTGCGGGCCGAGCTGCTCAGCGTGGACCAGCTCGCGCGGCACGCCGCCAGCCTAGCGAAGTCACACCGGCTCGCCGAGGGTCGAGGTTCCGATCGGCTAATCCCACGGCTGGACGAAAACGAACGCATCCTGGGCGACACGTACAATCTGTTGACCGCCGCAGTCGCCCGCGATCGGCGAATCGAGCCAGCCGCGGAGTGGCTGTTGGACAACTTCTACCTGATCGAAGATCAGATTCGGTTGACTCGCCGAAATCTTCCGCGCTCATACAGTCGCGAGCTTCCGCGGCTGGCCGACGGACCGGACGACGGCTACCCGCGCGCTTACGCCATCGCCTTGGAACTGATCGCACACGTCGATGGGCGCATCGATTCGGACAGCCTCAACAGTTTCATAGCCGCGTACCAACCCTCCCGTCCCCTCCACCTTGGCGAGCTGTGGGCCATCCCGATCATGTTGGGGTTGGCCCTGATCGAAAACCTGCGTCGAGTCGCCGTACGTTTGGCTGCTGGTCGCCGCGCTCGCGATCTGGCTGACGACTGGGCCACGCGAATGGTCGAGGTCGTCGAACGAAACCCGAGCGATCTGGTTCTGGTCTTGGCGGACATGGCGCGGGCGAATCCGCCGCTGACGGGAGCGTTTCTGGGTGAGCTGACGAGGCATCTACAGGGCCACAGCGCACACTTCACGTTCGCCAACAGCTGGCTCGAGCATCGCCTAGCCGAGCACGGACAAACCACCGAGCGGTTGATCCAGACCGAAGGTCAGGCGCAGGCGGCAGACCAGATCTCGATGGGCAACTGCATCACCAGTCTGCGCCTCTTGGGCGCCAATGATTGGCGAGACTTCGTTGAGACGCACAGTGTCGTCGAGCAAACGCTCCGTACGGATCCGGCGCAGGTTTATGCCGGAATGGACTTTGCGACGCGCGATCGTTACCGACATAGCATCGAGGAGATCGCCAAGCGGAGCCCACTTTCCGAGGATGAGGTTGCGCGTGAGGCCATCGACCTGGCGCGCGAGTCGGGCAACCTGACCGAGACCGCGGGTTCACCAACGATCTCACGTACGTCCCATGTCGGGTACTACTTGATCGATCGCGGCCGGCGTTCACTGGAGCTTAGAGTCAAGATGCGTCCATCTCGGTGGGGCGCGATCTGCCGCCTCGCCCGCCGGCGAACGCTATTACTCTACGTGTCCAGCATAGTCACCGTGGCGGCGGTCGCGACCGCGACGTTCGCTCACTGGCTCTTGGACCCATCGCGGCTCCGACCGCTGCTGGTCTGGTGTGTGCTGGTGCCGCCGCTAGCTCTCGCGGTCACGCACCTGGGCGTGGCGTTGACCAACTGGCTGGTCACGCTGCTGGTCCCCGCGCGGCGCTTGCCACGAATGGATTTCAGCAACGGGATCCCCGCAGACAGCCGAACGATGGTGGTGGTCCCGACGATGTTGTCGAGCGTGGACGGCATAAGGGATCTACTGGAGGAGTTGGAGGTTCGGTATCTCGCCAACCGCGACGACAATCTCACCTTCGCGCTGCTGACCGACTTCACGGACGCGGCGCACGAAACCCTGCCGGCGGATGCGGAGTTGGTCCGATTGGCCCGCGAGGGCGTGGTGGCGCTGAACCGCAAGTACCAGGCCGAACGCCGGGACGTTTTCCTCCTCTTTCAGCGTCCGCGGCTGTGGAATCCATTCGAAGGCGTCTGGATGAGCTACGAACGCAAGCGCGGCAAGCTGGCAGCACTGAACAACTTCTTGCGCCGGGGTGCCGCTCACTCCTTCTCCGAGGTCGTCGGTGATACGAGCCTACTCTCTGACGTCCGCTACGTGATCACACTCGACACCGATACGCAGCTTCCGCGCGATGCCGCGCGCGAGATGGTGGGTGCCATGGCGCACACGCTGAACCGCCCCCTATTCGATCCCCAGAAGTGTCGCGTGGTCGACGGCTACGGGATCATGCAGCCTCGCGTCAGCGTGAGTCTGCCGAGCGCGCAGCGATCCTGGTTCGTTCGCCTGTTCGGGGGCGATCCGGGCGTCGATCCCTACACCCGCGTCGTCTCGGACGTCTATCAGGACTTGTTTGGCGAAGGGTCGTTCGTCGGCAAAGGAATCTACGACGTGGACGCCTTCCAAAAGACCTGCGGCGACTTCCCGGAGAACACGATCCTCAGCCACGACCTGCTCGAGGGCTCACACGCGCGCTCGGCCCTGCTGAGCGATGTCGAGCTCTACGAGGCGTACCCGTCGCGGTATCTGGTCGATGTCAGCCGCCGGCATCGATGGATGCGCGGCGACTGGCAGATCGCCCGTTGGTTGCTGCCACGCGTACGGCGTCTTGGCGGCGCGAACGGGCCCAATCCCATCGCGGCGGTGTCATGGTGGAAACTCGCCGACAATCTGCGGCGTAGCCTGGTGCCCTTGGCGACGCTGACGCTGTTGCTCGCGTCCTTCATGCTGCTAGCTCCCCGCGAAGTCGTGGCCGTCACGCGTCTTGTCGTGTTGGTCTTCGGCGCGGTTCCAATCGTGGCCCTGCTCGCCGATCTCGCGCGCAAACCGACCGCCTTGCCGCTGTCGACGCAGCTTCGGGGGATGGTCGGTCCAGCCGCGACGCAGGCAACACGGCTGCTGTTCACGCTGGCATTCATTCCCTACGACGCATACGTCAGCTTCGATGCCATCGCCCGGACGGTAGCTCGAATAGTCTTCACGCGACGGCATTTGCTGGAATGGACAACAGCCAGCGACGCTCAACGCAGCAGCCAAACGACGTTGCCGGGTTTTCTGGCGACGATGCTGATCGCACCGGCGCTGACTGTTGGCATGATCGTGCTCATTGTGCACGACCGACCGGGCTCTTTGTCACCGGCCGCACCTTTGTTAGGACTGTGGTTCGTCTCGCCCGCGATCGCGTGGTGGTTGAGCCGCACGCTGGCGCCCCGTCCCGTCCGTCTATCGCAGCCCCAGCGGCGGTTTCTTCGGAGGCTGTCTCGTAAGACCTGGCGCTTCTTCGAGACCTTCGTCACCTCCAACGACAACTGGCTGCCGCCCGACAACGTCCAGGAGCGTGCGACGCTCGACATCACGTCCCGGACCAGCCCGACCAACATCGGAATGGCGCTGCTCGCGAATCTCAGCGCCACGGATTTCGGCTACCTCTCGGTGGCCGGCCTGATCGAACGAACGCGACACACTGTCGATACCCTGGCCCGGATGGAACGCTACCGGGGGCACTTCTTCAACTGGTACGACACCCGAACGCTGGAGCCCCTACATCCGCACTACATATCAACAGTGGACAGCGGCAATCTGGTCGGTCATCTGTTGGTCCTTCGCAGCGGTCTCTTGGAGCTTTGCGACGCGCCACTGCCGATCGCACGAGGTATCGAAGGGATTCGCGACACGGTGGAGGTGCTGGCAGACCTCGCCCGCGGAAAGCATCGCCGCGCCGATGCCCCCGGCGGCCCCTCCACCCTCGCGACGTGCACACAACGCTTCGAGGCTTTGCTTGGGACGCCCCCCGGCAGGGTGACGACATCGGCCGCGCTGTTGTCGCAACTGACCGCCGCCGCGACCGCCCTTGTCGCCGCGGCCGGGCCTGACGAAGAGCTCAGGTGGTGGGCCAGTGCTCTCGAACGCACGTGCCAAGATCAACGCAACGACCTGTCGTGGATGGCTCCTTGGGCAGACCTTTCCGCGCCGCTACCGGACTTGGAGCGGGGCGTTTCGCCGGAGAGGCTCTTGCAGGTCGACAGATTGCACGCGCTGGTGACCTCGATCGAAACCGGTCCCAGCCCGCGCGACATCGCGCAGTTTCCCGATACCGTGATTCCCGAACTCGATTCGGTGGTGGGTCAACTGCGACGGACGGCCCCTGGCTCCGAGGGCACTCAGACGTCGGAGACGCATCTCTTCGACTGGTGCCTATCGCTGCGCGGTGCACTCACCATCGCCGCCGAACGGGCAATCAACCGGATCAAGGCCCTAGAGGACCTGGCCGTGGAATGTCGGGGCTTGACCGAAGTCGACTACACATTCCTCTTCGACAAGTCGCGGGACCTCTTTGCCATCGGATACAACCTCGACGACCGGCGTCTAGACGCCAGCTTCTACGACCTGCTGGCCTCGGAGGCCAGGCTAGGCAGTTTCGTCGCCGTCGCGCAGAACAAGGTGGACCAGGAGCATTGGTTCGCGCTGGGGCGCATGTTGACCAAGACCGGTGGCGCCCCCGCTCTGCTCAGTTGGAGCGGATCGATGTTCGAGTACCTCATGCCGTTGCTCGTGATGCCCACCTTCGACAGCACCTTACTGGACCAAACATACAAAGCAGTCGTGCGACGACAGATCACTTACGGAACGCAGCGCGGTGTGCCGTGGGGTATCTCCGAGTCCGGGTACAACACCGTCGACCCTCGATTGAACTATCAGTACCGCGCATTCGGGGTTCCTGGCCTCGGTCTGAAGCGCGGTCTTGTCGACGACCTGGTGATTGCGCCGTACGCCACTGCCTTGGCGTTGATGGTCGAGCCCGAAGCGGCGTGCCGCAACCTGGAGCGTCTTGCTGCCGATGGCTGCGAGGGTGCCTACGGCTTCTATGAGGCGATTGATTACACGCCTTCTCGCCTGCCGCGCGGGACTTCGCAGGCGATCGTGCGGCAATTCATGGCCCATCACCAGGGCATGATTCTACTGTCGCTCGAATACTTGCTGCTCGATCGGCCAATGCAACGTCGCTTCGAAGCCGATCCGATGCTGCGCGCCGACGACCTGCTGCTCCAGGAACGCATCCCGAGGACCAGCGCGCCACTATTTCCACACGTAGCGGAAGCTGGCGCTGCGCGAATCGCAGGCGCCCCAGATGACGACGCGACGCGCGTCTTTACCGACGCGGGCGGCGCCACACCTGAAGTCGCATTGCTCTCCAACGGTCGCTACCACACGGTGGTGACACACGCCGGTGGTGGATATAGCCGTTGGCGTGATCTACAGGTTACCCGCTGGCGCGAGGATCCGACCCGGGATTGCTGGGGACCATCTTGCTACCTGCGCGATCTCGATAGCGGACTAATGTGGTCGACGGGTTGGCAACCCACGCTCACCCACACAGCCCGCTATCAAGTGGTCTTCGCCCAAGCGCGCGTCGAGTTCCGGAGGCGAGACGCAGGGATCGACACCCACACGGAGATCAGCGTTTCACCAGAGGACGACGTCGAGCTTCGCCGAATCACGCTGACCAACCATTCCGAAGTCAGGCGCACCATCGAAGTGACGAGTTATGCCGAGGTGGTGCTGGCGCCACAGGGGCACGACCTCGCCCACCCCGCGTTCAGCAACCTTTTCGTTCAGACGGAGCTGGTGCGACCACGACAGGCCATCATATGCACCCGCCGACCGCGCTCCGCGGCCGAACGGCCCCCGTGGATGGTTCATTTGATGACGGTGCAGGGAACCACGGCCGGGGACGCTTCCTTCGAAACAGACCGTATGACCTTCATCGGGCGCGGCAGGACACTGGCGGCTCCGGCGGCGATGGAAGGACGCCATCCGCTCTCCGACAGTCAAGGTCCGGTACTGGATCCCGTGGTCTGCATCAGACGAGTCGTCGTTCTGGAGCCGAACCAGACCGTTAAGATCGACGTCGCGACCGGCGTCGGCGAGACGCGCGAGATCGTCACCGCGATGATGGACAAGTATCACGACCCGCACCTGGCGGATCGCGTCTTCGAGCTGGCCTGGACCCACAGTCAAATCCTGCTGCAGCAGCTCAACGCCACCGAGGCCGAGGCGCAGCTTTACGCTCGCCTGGGCGGACCCTTGATCTTTGCGTCGGATCTCTACCGAGCCAAGGCCACCGTTCTGGCGCTCAACCGGCGCGGACAGTCCGGCCTGTGGGGGTACGGCATCTCCGGAGATCTGCCCATCGTTCTCCTGCGGATCGCCGATCGCACCAAGATCGAGCTTTGCCGTCAGATCATACGAGCCCACGCATACTGGCGCATGAAGGGCATCGCCGTGGATCTGGTGATTTGGAACGACGACGATTCCGTCTATCGTCAAACGCTCCAAGACGCGATCATGGATCTGATCGCCGCCAGCCCAGAAGCCGGATTGGTGGATAAGCCCGGGGGGATCTTCGTGCGCCGAGGTGAGGCGATGTCGGCCGAAGATCGTACTCTCTTCCAGACCGTCGCGCGGGTCGTACTGGTCGACGACGCTGGCTCGCTCGCCGAGCAGATGGAGCGCCGCGGGCGCAAGGAGGTCTCCATCCCTGCGCTGCGGCCAACCCGGAAGCGCGGCGAGTCGGCGGCGGGAACCGACCCTCCACCGCGCGATCTCGCATTCTTCAACGGCCTGGGCGGATTCACCCGGGACGGACGCGAGTACGTCACGCTTCTCCGATCCGCACAGGTGACGCCAGCGCCATGGGTGAACGTCATCGCGAACCCGCAGTTCGGCACCGTCATCTCGGAGCGTGGAACCTCCTACACTTGGTCGGAGAACAGTCACGAGTTCAGATTGACCCCGTGGGCCAATGATCCGGTCACCGACCAGGGTGGAGAAGCGATCTACATTCGCGACGAGCAAACCGGACATTTCTGGTCGCCCACGCCGTCGCCGGCGCCCAGTGATGCTCCGTACGTCGCGCGTCACGGATTCGGATACAGCATCTTCGAGTCCACCCAGGACGGCATCGTCACGGAGCTTTGTGTGTTTGTCGCCACCGATGAGCCCGTGAAATTCGCGCGCCTGCGTATATCGAATCGATCCGGCCGCCCGCGCAAGTTGTCGATCACCGGATACTTGGAGTGGGTCTTGGGCGAGCTCCGGGACAAGACGCTCCTGCACGTCGTGACGGGATTGGACTCGACGACCGGAGCGCTGTTCGCCCGTAACGCCTATAGCACCGAGTTCGGGGACCGCGTCGCATTTGCCGACTGCAGCGAAACTGCGCGCACGGTCACCGCTGACCGCCTGGAATTTCTGGGAAGGAACGGGACGCTCGCTGATCCGGCCGCTTTGCACCGCGTGCGATTGTCCGGGCACACGGGGGCGGCATTGGATCCCTGCGCCGCCATACAGGTTCAGGTCGACTTGGCCGATGGCCAAGAGCGGGATGTCGTGTTTACCGTTGGTGCTGCCCGCGACGAAGGTCACGCCCGGCAACTGGTGCAACGTTTTCGGGGCGCTGCGCGCGCACAGGGGGCGGTGGAGGGCGTGTGGAGCTATTGGGCTCGAACTCTCGGCATGCTCTACTGCGAGACTCCCGACCCAGCTCTGAATTTCCTGGCGAACGGCTGGCTTCTGTATCAGGTGTTGAGCTCTCGGATGTGGGGCCGAACCGGCTTTTATCAGTCTGGCGGCGCGTATGGTTTTCGCGATCAGCTCCAGGACGCGATGGCGTTGATTCATGCCGAACCAACCATCTTGCGCCAGCATCTGTTGCGGGCGTCGGCCCGACAGTTCAACGAAGGCGACGTACAGCACTGGTGGCATCCGCCTGGCGGGCGCGGTGTACGCACCCACTTTTCCGACGACTATCTATGGCTGCCCTATGCGGTGTGTAGATACGTGATCGCAACGGGCGATACGGGTGTGCTCGACGAGCGGACGACGTTCTTGCTCGGGCGAGCCGTGCGGGCCGAGGAAGAGTCGTACTACGATCTACCGCAGAGCTCGGAAGAGACTGGCACGCTCTACGAACATTGCGTGCGCGCGATCGACCACGGACTACGTTTCGGTGCGCACGGGTTGCCCCTGATGGGCTGCGGCGATTGGAATGACGGGATGAATTTGGTGGGCGCAGAGGGTCGGGGAGAGAGTGTCTGGTTGGCGTTCTTCTTGTTCGACGTGATGACGCAATTCGCGACATTGGCGCGTCGTCGCGACGACGGCACGCGCGCCGACAAATATGCTGCCGAGGCTGCCCGTCTGCGGATCAACATCGAAGAGCACGGGTGGGATGGTGAATGGTACCGGCGTGCCTATTTCGATGACGGCCAGCCCCTTGGCTCGGCGCTGAATCTGGAGTGCAAGATCGACACCTTGCCGCAGAGTTGGTCCGTGCTGTCAGGCGCTGGGCAGCACGACCGCACGGTGACCTCGATGACGAGTGTCGAACGGCTCTTAGTGCGACACGAGGCAGGGTTGATCCAGGTGCTCGATCCCCCCTTCGACAAGTCGCCGCTCGAGCCCGGCTATATCAAAGGCTATGTGCCCGGCGTGCGTGAAAACGGGGGCCAATACACCCACGCGGCGGTGTGGACGGCAATGGCCTTCGCCGCCCTGGGGGATACAGAGCGGGCTTGGGAGTCGTTCGGCATGATCAACCCGGTATCACACGCCACGAGTCCCGAGGACACAGCGAGGTATCGCGTCGAGCCTTATGTGGTTGCCGCCGATGTCTATTCGACAACACCTCACACGGGCCGGGGTGGGTGGACCTGGTATACGGGTTCCGCGGCCTGGATGTACCGCCTGATCACGGAATCGCTGCTGGGTCTGCATCTCGAGGTCACATCGCCAGGCGTCGCGAGTCTGCGGTTCGCGCCCTGCCTGCCCAAGGGCTGGTCCACCTTCAAGATCCATTACCGCTACCGGGAGACCCTGTATCACATCGAGGTCCGAAATGGCGGTGGCGGAACTACCGTGAATCGCGTCGCCAGCGATGGACAGCAACAGCCCGACAGTCTCATACGGCTGGTCGACGACCGGCGCGATCACAACGTCGAGGTGGACGTGGCGTAGACGCCGAAAGCGATCCGCCTCTGAGCGGAGCCGTATCGCCCAATCTGTCACCTCACGTCCGACGCCGTCACACGCCAGACGACGTTGCCCACGTCGTCGGCGACCAGCAGCGCGCCATCCCGTGGCCGAACCGCGCCGACAGTGCGCCCTAATTGGAGAAGGCCAGGTCGAGCCCGCGTACACCGGGGCGAGTGCAGCAGCGTACTTCCGCAGCGGTCGTACATGGCGAGGGAGAACGATCCGGTGACCGAGCGTCGGAGGCTAGCCCGCCGCTTCAGCGAACATGACAATCGTGACCTGAGCCGACCCGGTGTAGCAGGCCGGCGC
This sequence comes from uncultured Myxococcales bacterium, assembly GCA_964440665.1. Lineage (GTDB taxonomy): Bacteria > Myxococcota_A > Polyangia > Fen-1088 > Fen-1088 > JADGRB01. The sequence continues at coordinate 9,589 of CAYTTF010000179.1, forward strand.
TACCCAAAGGAGCGCCAGCCCCAAGGTTCGAAGCCGGTTCACACCAGCAAGATGATGAGAA
>CAYTTF010000180.1:0-9646 GCA_964440665.1 uncultured Myxococcales bacterium
CCCGACTCCTTGGCCTTGAGCCGGCGTTCGACTTCGGCGATGCACACCTTGCAGGTGACGCGACTTCGATAGATCGTCGAGTCGCCCCAGCCCGGCTCCTGTCCGCAGAGCGAGATCGCGCCCGGGTGCTTGCGGGCGTGGACCATGAGCGGACCGCGGTAGCTGCGGTCGTGCCCGGGATGCTGTTCTGGCGGCACGGTCGATACTGATAATGCGTTCAGCAGTAGAGATCAAGGGGGCGGACGTGGGACGCTGCTTCGATGCCGGAGCTCTCCGACGCTGTCCGCCGATTCGCGGAGGACCCGGAGGCGTTCATCGGCGAGATTCCGTTGCCCGCTCGCCGGATCGCCACGCCGTCGTTCACGCTGGTGCTGTCGCCCTCGCCCACACAGTCGACGGTGTCGCGCGTGGCCACCTCGGCGGGCGAGCTCGATGGCACCATCGCGGAGATTCGCAGGCTGGCGCGCGAAGCCGGGTACACCCGGACCGCCTGGAACATCGGGCCCTCCGCGCGCCCCGATGGGCTCGTGAAGCTGATGACCGCGCGGGGCTTCATCCCGGCCACGCGGCCGCCGCTCGAACCTGAGCTGGCGGCGATGGCGCTGGTCCGGCCACCGCCACCGCCGCCGGCCGGCGTCGAAGCGAGGGTGATTCGCGATCTAGACGAGTACCGGCAAGCGCTGCGCATCGGAATCGAAGCCTTCGGCGAAACCGAGGAGGATGCCGCCGGCTGGCTGGCGGCGGCGCCCGAGCTGTGGAAGCAACAGGACGGCGTCCACCGGTTCGCGCATCTCGCCTTCGTCGACGGCCGCCCGGTCGGGTTCGCCATGGCGGCGGTTGCGCCCGAAGGCCTGCTTCTCGGGGGAAGCGGCGTGCTGGCCTCGGCGCGGGGCCGCGGGGCGTATCGCGCACTGCTGTCCGCGCGTTGGGAAAGCGCGGTCGCGTTGGGCACGCCGGTGCTGGTGATCCAAGCGGGGATGATGTCCCGACCGATCCTCGAACGCTGCGGCTTCGAGCAGGTGTGTCGAATCGACGTGCTCGAGGATCCGGCGATGGGGCGGGGGACGTAGATTGTCGGGCGGTGGGCCGGGGCGACCGTCAGCGGACGCAACGAACATCGATCGCGGTGGTCATATCGTAGCTGCTCGCGAAGCCGTCGTAGAAGTTTACGAGCCACGCGAGGGACGTCGAGCCGGCCGCCGGAGACGAAGACCAGAAAGCAGCCGACGGCGTCGCCGGGAAGGCGGTTGGATCAATTCTAGGGTCCGTCAAACGCGCGTAGTCCACGAGGGTCTGTAGCTCCCGGACAGTCGGGAGGCGCCAGCCCGACCCTCCAAGCGTCGCACCCGCGCTTGCGCAATAGGTCTTCGCGTCCGACCAGGAATACGTGAGCGACGGAGCGGTCTGTTGCCAGGTTAACTTGGTTTTGGTGTCGTAGACGGTCCCGCCGGCCGTCGTGAACCGTCCGGCGGGAGCGCTCGCATCGGCGGACGCGGCCAAGGCAACCGCCACGGCCACGACCGCGACGAGAAAACGGGGGACAGAGCTCATGCGAGTTTCTCCTTCCTCAGCGCACACATCGAACGTTGTACGTGGCGGAGAAGCTCTCCGTGTCGGTGCCGCCGTCGTTGAAGCTTACCTTCCACGCGTAGGTCGTGCCGATGGCCGACGAAGACCAGAAGTATGCCGGGGGCGTCGCGGGAAAATACGTGCCGTTGATGCTGGGGCTCGACTGGCCGTAGTCCACGATGGACACGAGCTCGATGACCGATGGGAGGCGCCAGTCGTTGTGGCCGGCGAAGGTTAGCGTCGGACAGTACGCGACCGCGGCGGCCTGGGCATACGTCGTCGCCGCTACGGCCTGCTGCCACATGAGGCCCGTGACATTGTCGGTCACCGTGCCGTCCCCATTGTCCGTCGTGCTCTCGGGATTGGGCGCCCCCACGGTCACGTCCGCCTGCCCGTTCGGCATCGGCCACTCGGCCCAGTTCGGATCCACGCAATCTGCCGGCGCGGCGCGCTCGCAGACCGTGCCGGTCGCGCAGGTCGAGGCGCCGAGGGCCGTACAGCCGGCCCCCGCGTCCGTCGGCGCGATGTTGCGGGACGTGCAGCCGCCGAGGACGAGTAGAAGAGAGACGATCGCCTTATGGCCCATCGACAACAAGCTCCTGAAGAGGCTTCCGCGCCCGCCTAGGATCGGCCAGACTTCATGATTTCGGCGTCGCGCGACGGCACCCCTCGGCTGTACGCTCTCGCGAATGGGCTGTCAATCTGCGGTTCTTCGAGGGCGCTGCCCTGACCACGGGTAGTCTTGTTCCCTAGGTTGGCGTACATGCGATCGGAGGCGCGCTGCGTCGAACGACATTAGAATGACGATTCTTTGAAGGTAGACCCGGCTGCGCTCCCTGGCGTTGGTGCACGGACCAGTTTCGTGCCGGAGGAAACGATGAGCTCACTTTCGATGATGGCCAGGGTCGTGCGCTCGGAGGGGAGCACGCTGGTTGCGACATTGGTCCTCGCGGCAGCAGGGTTCGCGGCTTCTTGTACGGGTCGAATCGGTACCTCGGATCTTGGCGGAAACGCGGCCGGCGCCGCCGGTGGAGGAACCGGTGCCGGCACGGGCTCGGGCACCGGATCGAGCAGTGGAACGACGCCAGGGACTGGCGGGAGTAGCACACCGGGGGTGGCGGCTTCCTGCAACTCCATCGATCCGGGACAAGTGACGATCCATCGGCTCAACGATCTGGAGTACGACAACACGGTCCGCGATCTTCTTGGCGACACCACCCAGCCAGCCCTCGGGTTCCCTCCGGACACCGGGGGGGCAAACTTCGACAACAACGCCGACGTGCTGGCGACCAGCCCGCTCTTGTTCGGCGACATGGAGAGCGCCGCTGATACCCTCGCCAACGCGGCCGTTGCGGCCGGCAGCGCCTCTTTGGCCAAGATCATTACCTGTGACCCGACCAAGGTTGGTTCCTCGGCGTGTGCCACCACGGTCATGACGGCGTTCGCACGCCAGGCCTGGCGCCGACCTGCGACCAGCGTCGAGCTCGCGCGGCTCGTCGCCTTTGTCCCCCTCGCGGCAAGCAACGGGGACGGTTTCAATCAGGGAATTGCGCTGGCCATCAAGGCCGTCTTGCTGTCGCCGAACTTCATGTTCCGCCCGGAGCTCGATCCGGACCCGACCGCGACGACGCCACGGCTGCTGAGCAGTTACGAGATAGCCAGCCGGCTCTCGTACTTTCTGTGGTCGAGCATGCCGGACCAGACGCTGGCAGCCGCCGCCGACGCCGACCAGCTTCAAGATGCCGCCTCCTTGCAGCAACAGGCGACCCGGATGCTCGCCGATCCGAAGGCGGCAGAGCTGGTGACCAATCTCGCCGGGGAGTGGTTTGGCGCCTACAAGATGGCAAATGTCTCGCCACTGGCGACGTCGTTCCCCAACTGGGATGCGACCCTCGGTCCGGCGATGACACAGGAAACCAGTCTATTCTTGAACGACTTCATCTTGGGGAACGAGAGCTTTCTCGATGCACTCGACGCGCCCTGGACTTATGTCAACGCCCGTCTCGCTCAACACTACGGCCTGCCGGGTATCACGGGCACCGCGTTTCAAAAGGTCTCCCTCGCTGGCACCCAGCGCGCCGGCCTGTTGACGCAGGGATCGATACTGACGACCAACTCCTTCCCCACCCGGACGTCACCGGTCAGGCGCGGCCAGTGGGTGCTCGCCAATATTCTCTGCACGCCGCCTCCGTCCCCACCAGACAACGTGCCACCCTTGGACGCGACCGTGGTCCCACCAGGCTCATCGCAGCGGACGCAGCTCGATGCGCATGTCTCGAATCCGGCTTGTGCCAGCTGCCACTTGGAAATCGACCCGATTGGCTTCGGACTCGAGCACTTCGACGGAATCGGGCAGTGGCGAGATACGGATGGAACGGCAGCCATCGTCGCAACGGGGAGCTTGCCGGGCGGGCAGACATTCGATGGTGCGCTTGCGCTCGCGTCGGTGTTGAAGCAGCAAACGGCGGATATATCGGCGTGCGCCACTCAGAAGATATTCTCGTATTCGCTGGGGCGCGATCCTACCGCGTCGGATCAGTGTCAGATCAGCCAGCTCACCACCTCGTTTGCGGGAGCCAACTACAACCTCCGGAGTCTAATCATGCAAATGATTGCGAGCGACACCTTCCGCATGCGTCGGCCCGTCGCCCCGGGAGGCGTATAATGAATCGCCGCCCGGTGCCGCAGGGGACTCGCGGCTGGTGGTCCGTCCCGCGGCGGACGTTTCTGCGCAGCTCGGTTGCCATGATCGGCCTGCCGATTCTGGACATCATGGGGCCGAGCATTCGGCGCGCGCAAGCGGCCGGCTCGCCGGCGCCCCGGCGATTCGTCACCTTCGGAATCCCGGCGGGTGTGAACCAGACGGCCTGGGCTCCGATCGGCACCGGCGCAACCTATACGTTGTCGCCGACGTTGACACCGCTCGCTGCCCTCAAGAGCGATTTCAGCGTTCTGACGGGCGTGAACAACAATCCCGCCAATGGCCTGCGTGGCCATACTTGCGGCATCGGCGCCTTCCTGACCTGTTTCAAGATTCCGATGACGGATCCCGCAGTGACCGAGACCATTTCGGCCGATCAGGTCGCCGCGAACTACCTCGGGCAATTCACGCGAATCCCGTCCATCGAGCTAACGACGCGCATCCTGCACGAGACCCCCAATGCCGAAACCGGATTCTCACCGGCTTATAAAAACGTCGTGTCCTGGACCGGCCCGCAGACCTCCCTCCCCTTCGAGGAGGTTCCCCTCAACGCCTTCAACCGTCTGTTCGGCACGACGACCAGCACCACCCCGACCACCGGCACCAGTGCCGCGAAGCTCTTGACCTACCGAAAGAGCGTCCTCGACAGCGTCACCGCCGACATAGCCGCCATCAAGGCACGCGCCAGCGCGGCCGATGCGGCCAAGATGGATCAGTACCTCACGAGCTTACAGGAGCTCGAGAAGGAGATTCAAATGAATCCCCCTCCGCCTTCAGGCGCAGCCGCGTGTACGCCGGGGACGCCGCCCCCAGCCGGCACGCCAAACGATATGAACATTCAAGCGCACGTCAAACAGATGCTGGACATCATGGTCATGGCCATGCAATGCGACGCGACGCGCGTTCTCACCTTCTACTATGAAAATACCGTGACCAGCATCGTTCACAGCTTCCTCAACGTGAACGTCGACTATCACGGGAGCGTCACCCACCACAATAATGATCCAACGAAGCTGGCTTATTACGCGACGGTCAACACGTGGCAGGTTAGCCAGCTCGCGTATCTGTTGGCGGCAATGAAGGCGGTTCAGGAGCCAGACGGGACATTGCTGGACAATTCGGTCGTTCTGTATTCCAGCGAGATCAGCGACGGCAACCTGCACAACCATTCGAATCTTCCGATCGTCCTCGCGGGACACGGTGGCGGCATGCTCAAGCCCGGGCGCGCCATTGCGTTCCAGAACGCGAACATATCCAACCTCTTCATCGCGATGCTGGCGACGGTCGGTGTCACGACGACGAAGTTCGGGGCCGATGGAACCGGTTCGCTCGCCGGACTCTAGGCCTATTTGCGGAGAGCCGCCTCGCTGCGGGAACGCTGTCACGCTCCGCCGAATCGCTCGCGCCGCGGCTGCTCGATTGGCCCGCGCCGTCTCGGGGGAACATCGTGCAGGCCTACCCTTGCCCGGGGGCGCGCATCCGTGCTTTTATCCCTCTCGTGTCGAGGCGGGCGCGGTCAGGTTTCCGGTGCAGATCGGCAATGGCGACGCTGATCGTTGCGGTCGGCTGCATGGCGGCCTGCTCGCGCTCCGGCAACGTCGACGCCAAGGACTCGGGTATCAATCCGACGCCGACGGGCGCGGCCGGAGGAGCCGGCAACGCTTCGACCGGTAGCGCGGGGCGAGCCGACAGCGGTCCGCCCGACACCGCGCTGGGCGCCGGCGGTTTCGTCCAGACCGGGCCGGGGACCGGCGGCGGTGGTCCGGGTGGCACATCGCCGGGCGCTGGCGGCTCGGCCCAGACCGGGTCGGGCGGTGGCGGCTTGGCGGGTGGAGGGGGCTCGAGCAGCTCCGGCGGTTCGGGTGGTCGAGGAGGATCGAGCTCGACGCAGGCGATGCCGAGCTGCGCAACAGGAACCGACGGCGTCAACAACTGCCGGGCTGGAGCAACCGGGGCCAGCGAGAGCTGCTGTACGAGCTTGGATGTGACGAGCGGGACGTACTCGCGGACGTATGCGTCCGCCCAAGCCTCCTCGTACGCAGATTCGGCCACCGTGAGCGGATTTCGGCTCGACAAGTACCTGGTGACGGTGGGTCGCTTCCGGCAATTCGTGGACGCCTGGAACGGCGGCTATCGCCCATCGGCCGGATCGGGCAAACACTCTTACTTGAACGGCGGTCAGGGGCTTCAGAACACCGGCGCGACCGCCGCCTACGAGACGGGCTGGGACGCGGCGGCGTGGAACGACACCGCAAACATCGACCCCACGTGCGGCTCGGCCGCCGATACGTGGACCCCGGCTGCGGGCACGCAGGAGAGGCTGCCGATCAACTGCGTGAACTGGTGGGAAGCGTATGCGTTCTGCATCTGGGACGGCGGCTTTCTGCCCAGCGAGGCGGAATGGGAGTACGCGGCGGCGGGGGGAAACCAGCAGCGAGCGTATCCGTGGGGCGCGACCGCTCCGGGGATGGGAAACCAGTACGCGATCACTGGGGACGGCGAGGCGGCTTGTTACTATCCGAGCGGCACGGCAGCGATTTGCACCGGGGTGGCGAACATCGCCCCGGTGGGGTTCGCGTCCCAGGGAGCCGGTCGTTGGGGCCAGCTCGACCTCGTGGGCGAAGTCTTCGAGTGGAACCTGGACTGGTATGCGAAATACGCGGCGTGCACGGACTGCGCTTACTTGACGCCCGCTGCCAACCGCGTGATGCGGGGTGACCTCCTCAACAACGCGTCGACGTTGGCCCCGGCGAGCCGGTTCGACGTCAACCCGGCGTTCCGCGCCGTGAACCTCGGCTTCCGGTGCGCGCGACCTCCGACGGGGGCGACGCCGGCCCCCCCGACGACGACGGGCACCGCGACCGTCACGATGACGGGAACGACGGCCGGCGCGACCGCGCCTGGCATGAGCGTTCCCGTGGCGGTCCCCGCCGGCTGCACCATTCCGTCTCCGGTGAGCTTCCAAAAGGACGTGCAACCCTTTCTCAACGCCTCCTGCGGCAGAAGCGGGGCCGCCAACGCGAGCAACGGCGGCTGCCACGTGCTCGACGACGAATTGACCATCCTGGAGGGGGGGAGAAACCACGCCTTCGACTGGATCACGGGCACCGCCCACGACACGTCTTGTCCACAGACGCCGACTCCGCTGCGTTTTGAAGTGGTGATGGCGGTGATGCAGCAGGCCAATGCGCCCTCGTGCTCCAAGTCCCGAATCATGCCTCCCGCCAGCACACCCCCGCGGACGCCGCTCACCGCCTGTCAGATCGCCATTTTGCAGTCTTGGCTCGACGAGCCGTATATCGAGGAATTCCACCGCTACGACGGCATCTCGCCGACGACGCCGTACGCGATGCCGCCCTGGAACTGAGGGCCGATGGGCCGAGTCCGAGTGGCCCCGCGTACCTTCTTACGGAGATCCTCCCATCCGTCCGCCGCCTCCGCGTCGTAGAACCCGGCGTTCAGGAGCTGGACCTGCGCAGTACCCGTAAGGCCAAGGAGTCGGCAAACGAGGTTGAATGTATGGTCGGCCGTCCGCAACAGGACCGGCATCGGCGCGCGTCGAGAACAGGGCGGACAGACCGCCCGAGCATGAAGAGGTAAAATTGATCACAACGCGTCTTTCGTCGTTTCCCTTGTTCGCATTCTTCGGTCTCTTGGCCTGCTCGGCGGCGTGCTCACAGGGTTCACAGGGCACGGCCGAGGGAGGTGGAGGCACGCCGTCCGGCACGGGAGGCTCGACGGGCGCGGTCGGCGGTACCTCCGCGACCGGCGGAAATTCACCCACGGGCGGAGCCTCCGGCGACAACGGCGCGTCGGGATCGGCTGGAGCTGGCGCTTCGGGAGGCGCTGCCCTGACCGGGTCGGGCGGCGCATCCGGTTCGGTCGGCGCTGGTGGATCCAGCCCGACCGGGGGCGCGGGTGGAACCAGCGAGACGGGAGGCGGCGGCGGGGGAAACGCTGGAACCAGCCCGACAGGGGCCGCGGGTCAGGCGGGCAGCCCGCCCGCTTCGGGCGACATGATCCCAGCAGGATATCCAGCGCCAACGGCGGACAACTTCACGAAGTGCACCACGGTCCAGCCGGCCGGCGGCGTTTGTCCGGGGGGCGGCAATGGACCGGTATGCATGGAATGCCTGTTCGGCGGCAACATGTTCGCGACCACGAACGTGGCCACGCCAACGGGAATGATGCTGGCGGGAAACTATGCCGTGACCGTCCAGCTCGGTGGGGCCGCCGCTGGGCAGACGTTCATCAGTGCGGAGGGGGACCGGGGGCTCTTGCACTCGGTGACCACGAGCGCGGGCCAGTCGGTCGAATACGCGTTCGTCGTGAACGTGAGGGCCAGCGAGGGGCAGCCCGAAGAGAAACAAGCGGGGGCGGGATATCCGGGGCTCGACTTATATTTTTCGGGCCCGACGGCCACGCCCCCACAGGTCTCCGCCATCGGGTACACGCTCGTGACGCCGGCGACAAAACCGGTGATGGTCTACATGGCGAGCGACTCCACGGAGTGCGACCAGGGCGAGGACAACTCGGCATTCGGCGGCTGGGGGCAAATGCTCCCCGAGTACTTCGCGCCTCCGGTCGGGATCGCGAACTACGGCGACAGCGGCGAAAGCTCGTCGTCGTTCTACGGAAAATCTGACATGTGGGGCGCCATCAAGGCCCACTGGACCGCGGGCGACTGGGTGATGGTCCAGTTCGGTCACAACGACAAGGGGGTCGCGGACAGCGTTGTGCAGGCGAACCTCGAGAAGTACGTGGACGACGCGCTCGCCGCCAACGTGACGCCTATTCTCGTGTCCCCTCCCGCTCGGGTCGGCACCTGGAACGGCGCGGTCCTTGGAGATCAGTCGAGCCTGCACGCGGCGGCGGCGGCCGCGGCCGCGGCCGCAAAGAAGGTGGCTTACATCGATCTCACCGCCCTGTCGACTACCTGGTACAACTCGCTCGGCTCGAAAGCGGCCGCTCTCAAGTTCCACGCGAACGGTTCGGACGGGACCCACACCAACCTGGCGGGCGCCGACGTGCTCGCCGGCTTGGTAGCCGGCGAGATCAAGACTCAGAATCTCGGATTGGCGAAGTACCTGAGGCCGTAACGCCGCCCCCTCTCTCTCCGTCCACGCTCACGCGGGGTGCCTCTCGTGGCTGATACGGCCGCTACCAGCTTCGATCGGGAGCGACTCGAAATGACCCGCTACATTTAGGGCCTCAGATACTTGGCCAGCCCGAGGTTCTGGGCCCTTATGTCGGCGGCCACGAGGCCCGCGAGCTTCTCGGCGCCCGCGAGATTGGTGTACGTGGTGTCGGTGCCGTTGGCGTGGAATGCCAGCGCCGCGGCCTGCGAGCCAAGCGTGTTGTACCAGGCCGTCGACA
>CAYTTF010000181.1:0-9617 GCA_964440665.1 uncultured Myxococcales bacterium
GCGGGTCTCGGTGCCAGCCAGATCTGTCGGCGCCGGTCCGAGCGCCGCCGGACCGAACGCGATCTGGTGCACCGCCGCGGCGGCCCGCTTGCCACCCGCGATGTTGGCCGCACTCTTGAAGGTCATCCGCAGGCGGTTGTCGCCCAGGTGCAGCGCCTCGGCCGGGACGTTTAGCTCGTAGCGTTTCTGGGTCGTCGCGATGTCCAGGGTTCCAACCGGCTTTTCATTGACGAAGACCGACACCTTCTGCTGCGGCGCCAGCGCGCGCATGGTGACAGAGAGCGTGCTCGCGGCCGGGCCCGGGGCGCGACCGGCGGTGTCTCCATCGCCATCTCGATCGACCGGCAGGAAGACCAACGCCGACAGACCGGCCACCAGCGCGGCCGGCTTGCCTTCGTCCTTCTCGCCCAGCAACCACGACGTCTTCCACCCACCGTCGACGTACTTGAGAAAATCGAGCCCGCCGACGTCGATGACCAGGCGCCCGTCGCGCTGCGAGACCGCCTGCACCCGGTTGGCGATGAAATCGAAGGCGGTTCGGTAGCCCGCGGCGTCGACGGGTGCGGGCGCAGGCGCCGCCGGAGCTGCCAGCGCCTCCGAGCCGTCGACGGCGATGCGGAGGGCGTCGACGGACGACGGGCTTTCCCGATTCTTGGCCCCGCCGCCACAGCTCGCGAGCAAGAAGGCGAGCGCGGGGAGCGTGCGTGGGCCGCGCGGGCGGTGGCCGGTCGAGCTGAAACTGATCGCGGAACGTCGGAGACGCAAGCCGCTTCCGCAAGTATCGCGCCGATGGAACGCCGTCAAGGCCCTCAGCGGCCTAGATCGCGGCCATACTGTCTAGGTCGTTTCCAGGCCGCGGGTCATGAGGACCTTCCCCGATCGGACCAGCTCGACGATCTGGTAGGTCCGCAGCAGGCTCAGGAAGATGTCCAGCTTCTCTGCGGCGCCCACGATCCGGATGATCATCGAGTCGACGCCGTAGTCGACCACCTTGGCGCTGTAGAGCTCGGCGATCTGGAGGATCTCGGTCCGGTCCGCGACCTTGCATTTCAACTTCACGAGCGCGACTTCCGTCTCGTAAACCGCCTGGCCGGTGTGGTCGTAGGCGTGTACCACGTCGATCAGCTTGGTGACCTGCTTGATGATCTGCTCCAGCGTCTCCGGATCGCCGCTGCACGTGATGGTCATGCGCGAGAAGTCGCCGTTGGCGACGTCGGCGCTCACCACCAGGCTCTCGATGTTGTAGCCACGCCGCGAAAAGATCAGCGCGACCCGGACCAGCACGCCCGGCTTGTTCCGCACCAGGATCGACAGCGTATGGAACGGCGCCGGCGGTATCAGCGGCGCGATGTTCAGAGCGGCGGCCGACATCTCTAGGTGCTCCCTTCGGGCTTGGCCATTTTTTGTTTGGGGCGTTCGATGATCATGTCGCGGAGCGCGGCGCCCGCCGGGATCATCGGGAACACGTTGTCCTCCTTGATCACCTCGGCTTCGACGACGCAGGGACCTTCGTTCCAGGCCATCGCCGCCTTGAGCACGCGGTCGACATCCGCCGGCCGCTTCACGTGCCAGCCCTTGATGCCGTAGGCGCCGGCCAGCTTGACGAAGTCGGGGTTCCCTTCCAGGTCGACGCCCGACAGCCTGTTGTCGAAGAACAGCTCCTGCCACTGGCGCACCATCCCCAGGTAGCTGTTGTTGATGATCAGCACCTTGACCGGCAGCTTGTGCAGCGCCGCCGTCGCCAGCTCCATCATCGTCATCTGGAAGCCGCCGTCACCGACGATCGCCCAGACCTTCTTGTCCGGCTGCGCGAACTGCGCCCCTATCGCCGCCGGAAACCCGTAGCCCATGGTTCCCGCGCCGCCCGACGACAGCCAGTGGCGGTTCTTGGTGGTGCGGCAGAACTGCGCCGCCCACATCTGGTGTTGGCCGACGTCGGTCGTGAGGATGCAGTCGCGCCCGCCCAGCGCGTCCAGTCGGTCGAGCACGTGTTGCGCGCGCAGGCCGCCGCGCTTGGCGTACTTGAGCGGGAACTGCCGCCGCCACTCGGTGATCTGCTTGAGCCAGTCGCCCGTGTCGAGCTTGCCCACCAGCGGCAAGAGATCCTCGATCACCAGGCGCGCGTCGCCCGCCAAGCTCACGTCGGGGCGGACGATCTTGTTGAACTCGGCCACGTCGATGTCGACGTGGATCTTGGTCGCGCCCACGCAGAACTCGCTGAGCTTGCCGGTGATGCGATCGTCCCAGCGGGCGCCGATCGCCATGATGAGGTCGCAGTCCATCACCGTCTTGTTGGCGTAAGCGGTGCCGTGCATGCCCAGCATCCCCTGGTGCAGCGGGTGGTCCTCCGGGACGGCGCCCTTGCCGAGCAGCGTGTTGACGATCGGCGCTTGAAGTTTTTCCGCCAATTCCAAAATCGCCGGTCCCGCGCCGGAGATGACGGCGCCGTGACCGACGTAGAGCACCGGCCTCCGGCTCCTGGCGAGGAGCGCGGCGGTCTTCTTGATCCCCTCCGGATCGGCGTGGCCGGGGATCGTATAGCCAGGCAGGTCGACCTCGTCGACGAACGGCGCGCTGCAAGGCCCGCTGGTGATGTCCTTCGGCAGATCGATGAGCACCGGCCCGGGGCGACCCGAGGTCGCCAGGTAGAACGCCTCGCGGGCAATCCGCGGAATGTCGTTGGCGTTCTTCACCAGGTAGGAGTGCTTGACCACCGGGTAGGTGATGCCGGTCACGTCGGCCTCCTGAAACGCGTCCTTGCCCAGCATCGGCGAGATGGTCTGGCCGGTGAGCACGATCATCGGCACCGAATCCATCAGCGCGGTCAGCATGCCGGTCACGGTGTTGGTCGCGCCCGGACCGGAGGTCACCAGCACCACGCCCGGTTTGCCGGTCGCGCGCGCGTAGCCGTCCGCCATGTGCGTGGCGCCCTGCTCGTGGCGGACCAAGATCAGCTTGATCGTCGAATCGACGAGCGCGTCGAAGATCGGCATCGCGGCGCCGCCCGAAAGCCCGAAAATGTATTCGACCCCTTCCCGTTCCAGGCAGCGGATGAGCGCCTCGGCGCCGGTCTGCAGCTTCGCCGGGGACGAGACCGGCGCCGGCCGGGTGGCGGGCTTTTCAGAAGGTGTCTTGTGGGCCAGGGGGGTTACGGACACGGGAAACCTCACTTTCTTTCGAGAGAGTGGGAACCCTACGTCAATCTGGCCAGATCGTCCAGAGGTTTGTAAGTCAAAAGTCCTGAGCGGTGTCGATATCCAACTGTTTAACGCATTGCTCTTTCGCTATGACCGAAAATAAGTGTCGATTTGGTGTGTATTTTACGACTTAGACGACAGGCGAGCCACCCACCATGTTTTCCCCTCCAGATCGTCCGCAAATGGAGCCCAGCCTTCCGTTCGTTCGACCGTGAATCCGGCCGCCCGCAGACCGCCCCGGATGTCGTCGTCGGACAGATACCGCTCGACCAGCTGAAACGATCGCGCCCTTCCTTCCCCCGCGATGGTGACCGCGGCTCGGCCCAGACGGCAGCTCATATCGAAGCGCGCGTCGACCGAGATGCGCCAGCGCCGGCCCGAAAACTCGTTCCGGCCTCGCCACCAGCGTTCGAAACCGCGCAGGTTGGTGACATCGAAGACCAGCAGGCCACCCGGCCGGAGGACGTCCGACAGCGCCGCGAGCGCCCGGGCCAGCGCGGGCGGATCGGCCAGATGGTTGAGCGTGTCGTAGAAGACGCCGGCTGCATCGAAGCCTCGGGCGAAGGGCAGCGGTTGCTCCAACCTGGCCCGCGCCAGGGCCACCGAGCGGAGGCCGAGTTTCCGCGCCGCCACTCCCAGCATCGCGGCGCTGGCATCGGCGCCGCCCAGGCGCCAGGTCGGCTGTGCCGCCCGGAGCGCGCCGAGCAGCGTACCGGTGCCGCACCCGATCTCGAGAAACGAAAACGGGCGGGGCAGGCGCGTGGGCACTGCCGCTTCGCGCTCGAGCAGGGGCGCCAGCTTGGCGGCCGTGACCAGCGCGAACGGCGTCATGCCGTCGCTCGACTGCCAGTCGTCGTAGATGGGGGCCAGCGCCGCGTAGACATCGGCACCGCCGCCTTCACTCATCGACTTTGCCGCGCATCGCTTTCTTGGCGGAGACCGCGTGCTTGTCCTGCAGCATCCTCTGTTTCGACCGTCGCGAACGGCGCCGTTTCTGACGCCGAACCTTCTCGGCCTCCTGCTGCCGCCGGCTCGCGGCGCCGAGGCGCATCTCTTCTATCTTGTCGGCCAGCATCTGCCGCGCGATCAGCCGGTTCGCCCCCTGCGTCCGTTCCCGCTGGCACTTGACGGCGATCCGGGTCGGGCGGTGAACGAGCACCACGCAGGTGGCGACCTTGTTCACGTTCTGCCCGCCTTTGCCCCCCGCGTGGACGAAGCTCTCCTCCAGATCTTCGTCGCGCACCCCGAGCCGCGCCAGACGCTCACCGAGGGTCCGCGCTCTGTCACCAAATAGAGGCATCGCCTTCGCCAGAATAGCCGCTCAGCTGAGCCCCATGATAGTCAAAGGCTTCGGCCCGATTGGGTTGCGTCCGGCGGCGGGCTTGTCGATACTGCGCCGTCGCCGAACCGGCGCGGGAGGTCCTCATGCGTGGAGCGATTGCCAGCTGGGCGTTGATTTTCGGGATGGGGTTCGCGGTCGCCTGTTCGAAGGAGGCGCCGCCGAGCCCGCCGCCGGCCCCGGTCGCCGCGCCCCCACCGGCGCCGCCGCCGGTCGCCGTCGATGCGGCCGCCAGGCCCAAGATGGTCGCCAACCCGGACGGCCTCTCGCTGTCTGATCGGATCGCCAAGCGTCAGGCCGCCGACAAGAAGCTGGCCGCCGAGCTGGCCGGCGAAGAGCAGAAGCGCCTGCTGGCTTATGACAAGGGGAAGCTACCGCTGCACAAGGAGACCTTCGCCGCGATCAAGAAGTACCGGGCGGCCTACGACAAGGCGAAGACCAAGGATGACGTCGAGAAGATCCGGGCGGCGCAACAGAAGGGGATCGAGGCGACGGCCAAGAAGATGGCGACCATCGATCCGAAGGGCGGCAACTCGAACGTCACCACCGACTACGACGTGATGCTGAACGCGCTGGCGAACGACTTTCCCGACGCGCTGTCGGCCTCGATCGGCGGCGACAAGCAGGCGCTCACCGAGCAGAACGCCGAGCTCGACAAGCGGTCGAAGAAGATCGAGGCGTGGTTGGTCGAGTTGAAGTCCGCCAAGAAGTGATCAGGCTGGTGGCGCTGCGCCCTCAGGTGGCGCCGCGCCCTCGGCTGGCGGCGCGTCCTTGGCGGGCGCGGCCGCGTCCTCGCCAGGTGTCGCCGCCCTCTTCGAGGCCCGCCCGTCCATGACTTTCTCCAGGAAGGCCTTGGCGGCGTCGGTCCAGACGTCGCCGTAGGTCTGGGTGTAGAGCAGCGCCTCTTCGATCGATCCAGGCTGCGCGGCGGCGACGTTCTCGACGCGCCGGCGCACCCGACCGAGGAGCGCCTTTCCATAGTGCGGGTTCGCGTCGAGCGCGACGTGGAGCGACGCCTCGGCTTCGGGTTCGGAGCCGGCCTCGAAGCGGGCCAGCGCCAGGCCCAGATCGGCGCGCCCTTTGCCGGACTCGAGCTTGGTGGCGGGCTCGAGCAGGACCGCGGCGTCTTCACCGCGCTCGAGCTTCATGAGCGCCTTGGCGGCGATCAGCCGCGCCTCGATTCCGACGGTCCCCTCATCGATGTCATACACGCGTCCCAGATCCTTGGCCGCGTCTTCGTAGCGCTCCTCGTCGTACGCCAGGCAGCCGAGCGCGTGCGCGGCGCGGATGTAGGGCTGCACCTCGGGTTGGCTGAAGGCGTCCTTGGTTCCCGCGGCGCGGAGCTCCGCCGCCTTGGCTTCGCCGGCGGCCAGCACCGCGCCGAGCTCTTCCTTGGCGCCGTCGGCGTTGCCCGCCGCGAGACGTGACATGCCGATGCCGACCCGCGCGTCCGTGAGATCCGGCGCGACCGCCAGGGCGGCGCGGAAC
Source organism: uncultured Myxococcales bacterium (assembly GCA_964440665.1). Classification (GTDB taxonomy): domain Bacteria; phylum Myxococcota_A; class Polyangia; order Fen-1088; family Fen-1088; genus JADGRB01. The sequence continues at coordinate 6,025 of CAYTTF010000181.1, forward strand.
TCCTTCTCGGCGGCGCCGGGACGGCGCTGCTCGAAGAGTCGCCATCCATTCTGCAGCAGCTCCTGCGCGTCCGGCGCGGAGGGCGCCGGCGCGGCGGCCCGCTCGTCGACGGGCAGATGACACTTCTTGTATTTCTTGCCGGATCCGCAGGGGCAAGAATCGTTGCGGCCGGTGGCGGCAAGGCGAGCCCGCGCCTCCTCTGGGCTGGGCCCCTCGAGCGCCTGGGGCGCTTCAGACTGGGGAGACTTGGTTTTCGCGCGCTTCGTTTCCTTGGCCGTCATGGGTCCTTGGTTTTCCTTGGAGTATCTTGGGAGGTTCCGGGGGTCCTTGCTGGCGACGGGACCATACCCTAAAAATATCGGTCGAGATCATGCGGCGCGGGCGGATCCCGGGTGGGGGGCGGACGGCGCGTGCGCTGGGGCTCGCCTTCGCCGTCGCGTCGGCGGCCGCACCAACGGGCGTGCGCGCGACCGCGCGGACGACCGAGGCCGAGGTGGTCCGCGCCGACCTGCGCTTTCTGTCGGCGCCCGAACGAGACGGACGCGGCGCGCTCACGGCGGGGCTCGATCGGGCGGCCGAGCTCGTCGCGGCGCGCTTCGCCGCGGTGGGCCTGGAGGCCGCGGGCGATCGCGGCACCTTCTTCCAGGCCGTCGACATCCCGGTTCCGCAACGTCCTTCGGCGGAGACCCATCTGGCGCTCGGCGACGCGCCCCTGACCCTAGGTGTGGATTTCGTCCCCAACACCGGATCCGCGACGACGCGGGCGGGGGGGCCGATGGTTTTTGTCGGTGGCGATTTCGGCGGCATCGACGCCCGCGGGAAGGTGGTCTTGTGCCTGCTTTCGGATTCGGTCTCGATCTCGCGCTTTGTCGACAAGGCCGTGGCGCACGGCGCGGTCGGCGTGCTGTTCGTCGGTGGCCGGGGGGTGGCGGACGCGGCGACGGCGGCCCTAGAGCCGCTATCCGCGTTCACGGTCGACGAGGTCTCGGCGATCGCTTCATTTCACGTGCGGCCATCGGCAATCGATCGCCTGCTGGCGCCCGGCGGTATGACCGTCGCGAAGCTGCAGTCGGCGTCGCGATCGGGGGAGCGACCACCTGTCGATCTCCCCGGCTGGGCGACCTTCGCGGTGGCCTGGACGCCCCCTTTCACTAAGGGGCGCAACGTGATCGGCCTGCTGCGCGGGTCCGATCCGAAGCTCGAAGGGGAGGCGGTTCTGGTGGGCGCACACTACGATCACCTCGGCTGGGGGGAAGAGGGGGGCGCGCTCGACGGGCGGCGGATCCACCCGGGCGCCGACGACAACGCGTCCGGGACCGCGGCGATGATGGCGGCGTCGGCGATGCTGGCCGGCGCCACGGCGCGGCCGCGACGCTCGATCCTGTTCGTGGCGTTCACCGGCGAAGAGAAAGGTTGGGCCGGTTCGCGCGCGGTGGCGGCGCGCGCGCCGAAGACGGTGGTCGCGATGCTGAATCTAGATATGGTGGGGCGGATGAAGGGGAATGCGCTGGAGGTGAACGGGTCGGCGACCTCGGGGTCGTGGCGGGCGATCGTCGACGGGGCGAACGTCGCCGGCGCGGGCGCGGTAGATGCTCTGGCGCTGAGCTATCCACGCGCCGTGCCGTCGGGGAGCGATCATCAGCCGTTCATCCTGAAGGAGGTGCCGGCGCTTTTTCTCTTCACCGGCATGCACTGCGACTACCACCGGGGCAGCGACACCTGGGACAAGATCAACGTCGACGGCGTGGTCAAGGTGGCGAAGCTGGTGGCCGCCATCGCCCGGATCGTGGCGGATCGCGCGCAGCGGTTGGAGTTCGAGGCGCCGACCTGGGCGGATCGGCGCCCACCGATGGGGTGCACACCGTGAGCGACCAATCTGATTGGCGCGCCGGTGGACGCGCTGGGTCCGCGGGCATGAGATCCGGTGGGTGCGCCGCGCTGGCGCTGGTGACGCTCGCCGGTTGTACGGGGCTCGCGACCGGTCTCGCCGGCCGACCCAGCGCGGAGGCGGGCCTGCTGAGAGGGAAATCCCCCCTCCGATCGCAGGGCGTCACCCACGTCGATCGCCTCACCGACGGCATCGCCGCGGCGCCCGACGATCCGCCGCGCACCGACCTGACGTCCGTTCTCGCGTCGCCGCAGAGCTTCGTCGTCTACGATCTCGGCCGCGACACCGAGATCGGCTGCGCCGCGATCGAAGCGGACGGCGACGACATCTATCGGCTCGAGCTGTCGCACGACGGCGTCGTGTTCACGCCGCTGTGGAGCGCCGACGCCACCGGCGATCGCGGCATGCAGCCCCGCGCCGCGCGCGATCTCGCCGGAACGGGCCGTTACCTGCGGCTCGGCGTCTCCGGCGGCGACGGGCTCTACGCCGTCGCCGAGCTCTCCGTCGCGGGCACCTGCCCGCCGCGCTGGCCGCCGCCGCTCGCGCTGCAGACGGGGACGCCCGTCGACGAATCCGCGCGCATCAAGGCCTGGGCGCTGGCCGCCTGCGCCGCCGCCTACATCTTCGCCTACCGCCGTCGGGCGCCCGACTTCGTCAAGCTCTTCATCGCCGTTCCGCTGGGCCTGGTGACCTCGCTCTCGGTGCAGCTGTCGGAGATCTGGCCGCCACCGCCGTCGCTGCGGCTCGTGCTGCTCGCGGCGATCGCGATCGTGGCCGGCGCCGGCGCGCTGCGGGTCGGTGTTACGCGCTGGCGACGGGAGCGCCCGCGACGATCTTCTTGAGCTCGCCGCGCGCGTGCAGGTCGCGCACGATGTCGGCGCCGCCCACCAGCTTGCCGTCGACGTAGAGCTGCGGGAAGGTCGGCCAGCTCGAGTATTCCTTGAGGCCCTCGCGCAGCTCGTTGTCGGCGAGGATATTGAAGGACTCGAACGGGACGCCGATCTCCTTGAGGACACCGACGACCGCAGCCGAGAAACCACACTGCGGCATGGAGGGGTTCCCCTTCATGAACAGCATGACGCGCCCCTTGGCGATGGTATCGGTGATGCGTTTCTTGAGTGGATCGTTCACGTGCGACTCCTGTTTTATTGACGTGCCTGACGGCATTCGTCGGGCGTTTCGGTGGTCAGCGCCAGCGCGTGGATCGGCGCGTTCGACCCGCGCATCACCTCGCCCAGCGCGGCGTAGACCAAGCGGTGGCGATCGACCAGTCCTTTGTCTGCGAAAGCAGCCGAGACGACCGTCGCCGAGAAATGGTCGCCGCCGCCGGTGGTGTCGACGACGTCGACCTCGGCGTCGGGGAGCGCGGTCCGGATGCGCGCTTTGATGTCGTCGGGCGTCATGGCGGCTGGCGGGGTCTGTATAGCACGTCACGGTATACTCGCATCCCATGACGCTGGGGACGCGCGTGACCGTCGTGACGACGCTGCTGGTGGCGTCGGTGCTGGCGGGCTCGGGCTACGCGGCGCTCAAGGTGCGGCGGGCGAACCTGGAGGCGGATCTCGATCGCGAGGCGCACGAGATCGCGACGGCGTTGCGCGCCGGCATCGAGCCGCTCGATCGGACCACCGCCGAGGAGACACTGGTCCAGCGCGCGCGCGCGGCGCGCCAGCACGACGAGCTGTTCGCGCTGGAGGTGCTATCG
>CAYTTF010000182.1:0-9612 GCA_964440665.1 uncultured Myxococcales bacterium
CCGACGATTACGACGATCTGGCGCGGGCGCTCGAGGGGTAGGGTGCTGGCGCTCGAAGCGTGGGCGCCGGGCGCCGGGCGGCGGCGCGACGGCGGCCGTCCCCATTTTTCAGTCGGCGCATGATAAATTGATCCGTCGTGCCTCTGGGAGACGCCAGCCCGCCGCCCGCTGACGATCCGCTGATCGGAATGGTGGTCTCCGACCGCTACCGGATCATCCGCAAGATCGGGGAGGGGGGAATGGGGGCCGTCTACCAGGCGGAGCACGCGCTCATCGAGAAACGGATCGCGCTCAAGATCCTCTTTCAGGATCTGACCCGGCGTCCCGACCTGGTGGCGCGTTTTCTCCAGGAGGCCAAGAGCGCCTCACGCATCGGCCAGGAGAACGTCATCGACATCTCCGACTTCGGCCAGACGGCGGACGGTCTGGTCTACATCGCGATGGAGTTTCTCGACGGGCAGGATCTGGGCCGCCTGCTCAAGACCGAGCGGTCGATGCCCTGGCTGCGCGCGCGGCCGATCCTGATGCAGATCACCAAGGCGCTGCGGGCGGCGCACGGACACGGGATCATCCACCGCGACATGAAGCCAGAGAACGTGTACCTGATCTCGCGCGAGGGGCGCGCGGACTTCGTCAAGGTGCTCGACTTCGGGATCGCCAAGGTGGTCTCCGCCGACGAGGCCGACGGGCCGCGCCTGACCCAGACCGGCATGATCTTCGGGACGCCCGAGTACATGTCGCCCGAGCAGGCGCAGGGACATCCGCCCGATCACCGCCTCGACGTCTATGCGGTCGGCTGCATCATGTACCAGATGCTGACCGGCAGCGTTCCGTTCACCGCCGACAGTTTCATGGGGATCCTGACCAAGCATCTGGTCGAGGCGCCCATCCCGCCGCGCCAACGCCGGCCGGACCTGGAGATCCCCGCCGACGTCGAAGCGATCTGCATGCGGGCGCTGGAGAAGGACCGCGAGAAGCGCTGGCCCGACATGGACGCGTTCTACCGGGCGCTCGGTGCGGCGGGCGGCGTGCCGTTCGAGCCGTCGAACGTCTTCATCCCGCCGACCGCCAGCCTCAAATATCCCATTTTGGCCGACGCGAACCCGCTGCCGCGCGAATCGAGGACGGCCATCTCCGTCTCGCCGCCGTCCGGCACCTTCGACGACGAGCGTCCGGTACGATCCGAGGATCTTCCCGGTGGCCTCGGTGCGCGCGCCAAGCTCGGGCTGGGGATCGGTGCGGCGCTGGTGGTGGTGATCGTCTTCGTCCTGGCGCTGCGGTTGGGAGGCCGACCTTCGGCGACCGAGGCGACGCAGACGCCGGCACCGGCGTCCACGGCCGCCCAAACGCAGACGCCGCCCGCGTCGCCAGCGACGGCGCCGTCGATGCCGGTCCGCGCGTTCCCGGCGGCGGCCGCGCCCGGCGAATCGACCGCGGTGACGCCCGAGACGTCGGCGGCCGCGGCGACAGGCAAGCCCGGCGCCCGGGCGCATCGCCACCACGGCGACGACACCAAGGCCGATCCGCTGCACCGGCGCGTCGACCTCCCGGCCGCGGCTCCGACGCCGGCCGAGCTCAAGAACCCGTTCAGCGCACCGTAAGCGTGCGCGGCTTTCCCGTCGAGGTCAGCCCCGAAGCGGCCGCCGTGCACGCCGCGGCGACGGTCGTCGATCTCCACAACGACGTCCTGACCAAGCTCACCCATTCCCACTACGACTTCGCGCGAGAGCACGGGCCGGCGACCTTTTACAACCCGCTGCGCCTGGATCTGGATCTCCCGCGCATCAAGCGGGGTGGGATCGACGCCCTCGGGTGTCTGATGTTCGCGGGTTTTCGTTTCGATCCGGGCCGGCGCCGCTTCTGGCGCCAGCTCGACTGCGCGCGCCAGCTGGTCGCGAAGAACCCCGATAGGATCGCGCTCGTCCGGAGCGCCGCGGAGATCCGCGCGGCGCGCGCCGCCGGTCGGCTTGCGCTCTTCCTGGGCGTCGAGGGGAGCTACGCTATCGACGACGACGTCGAGGCGGGTGTGGCGCGTCTCGCCGAGGCCGGCATCTGCTTTCTGGGACCGCTGTGGGAGCGCGACAGCCAGGCGGGAACCTCGTGCCGCACGGCCGCCGCACGCGATGGCGGCCTGACCGATCTCGGGCGGGTGCTGGTGCGGGCCTGCGGCGACGCGGCAATCCGTCTCGACGTCGCGCACTCGAGCCAGAAGACCTTCTGGGACCTGATGGAACATTCGCGGACGCCCCCGTTCTCGTCGCATTCGGGCGCCGCCGGCATCTATCCGCACCCGCGCAACCTCGGTGACGATCAGATCCGGGCGCTGGCCGAGCGGGGTGGGGTGGTGGGCGTCATCTTCGTCGCGCCCTATCTGGGCGGGACCTTCTGCACCCTGGAGCGCATCGCCGACCACATCGAGCACGTGGCCCGGATTGGCGGCGAAGACTGCGTCGCGCTCGGCTCCGACTTCGACGGCTTCCTGCCACTGCCGCGCGGCCTGCGCGACGCCGCCGATCTGCCGCGCCTGACCGAGATCCTCTGGCGCCGCGGCTGGCGCGCGCCGGCTCTGGGCAAGCTCCTGGGCGGAAACGCGCTCCGCTACTTCGCCGGCGCGTGAGCCTGCGCCCTCGAAAGGAAGGGCGTTACTCGATGGCGGCGTTGCGGAGCTCTTCGCCGAACAGGGTCTGCATGAGCGCGGCTGCTTCGAACTTGCCGCCGGCCACATGGGGCGCCAGATCGGCGGCGAAATCGGCGGCGTTCTGGTATCGGTCGTTCGGGTCCACCGACAGCGCGCGCATCAGGATCGCGGCCGTCGTCGGGGGCAGCCCGGCCAGCATCCGCAGCTGCTCCGTTTTTGGCCCGTTCGCCGCCCGCAGCAGCTGATCGAAGGTGCTCTCCCCCAGGTAGAGCTGGTTGTTGGTGAGGCTGTGGTGGATCACCAGCCCCAGCGAGAAGAGATCGGAGCGCGGGTCGACCGGCTGGCCGCGCGCCTGTTCGGGAGACATGAACGAGACGTTCCCCTTGACCACGCCCAACTCGGTCTTCGAAACGCGCTGGGTGGCCTTGACGATGCCGAAGTCGAAGAGCTTCACCTCTCCGCGCGCGGTCACCATGATGTTGCTGGGCGAAACGTCCCGGTGCACGATTCCGAGAGGCAGGCCTGTCACGTCGGGCTGGACGTGGGCGTACCCGAGCGCGTCCAGCACCTCGTGTGCGATGTAGAACATCAGCTTCTCGGGGAGCGGACGCCCGGTGGTCTCCACGTGGCGAGCGAGCACGCGACCGAGATCGCGGCCGATGATGTACTCCTGGGCCATGAAGTATTCGTCGCCGACTTTCCCGAAGTCGAACACCGGCACGATGTTCGAGTGCACCAGCATCGAGCCGAGCTTGGCCTCGTCGATGAACTGCTCGACGGCCACCCGACTGCGCGCCAGCTCCGGGCGAAGGCGCTTGATCACGTAGACCCGGCGGAACCCCTCGACCCCGTGCAAGACGGCCGTATATATGTCGGCCATCCCGCCGCCGTCCAGGCGCCGGAGCAGGTGGTAGCGACCGAAAGTGTTCTGGTCCAGAGCCGCCGCCGCCGCCGTTTGCGATCCCAGGGCCTCGGTGGGGCGGTGACCGAGGAGGCTGTCGTTCATGAGCAGCGTCTCGACCCGCTCGCCGCTGCGCGCGGCCGGACCACCGGTCCGGGGGGCGACCGGCGGTACGGCGGCGGCCAGCCCGTCGTCGAATGCGGCGGGCGCGGAAGCGACGTTCGTGACCGGGGCGTCCCGGGGGCCCGACTTGACCGCGACCGCTGGGGTCGCCGCGGATGCACCGGCCGTCTTCGAGCGCCGACTCCAGAACAGCAGCGCGCCCAGCGCGAACAAGGCCGCCGCACCGATCCAGATCCCCACATCCGGGCTCGGTCCCGCCGGCGCGGGGATGCCTTGCACCGTCCAGAGCCAGAGGCCGGCGGAAGCGGGAATCGCCGCCGCGAGCCGACCGCCCGTCCGATCGTAAACGCGCGCTTGCTCCTCCTTGCCGACCAGAGCGCCCAGCGCCTCCTTCTGGCGATCGTCGCTGGTCGCGAGCAGGTGGCGACCATCCGAAAGCGCGATCGACGTTCCGAGCTCGCGCGCCAGGGCCGCGGCGTCGAAGGGCGACATCAAGATCAGAAAAGTCGGCTCGGCGCGGCGCAACGGGGCGATGGGCGCAACCGCCGCCATTACCGGGTGCGCACCGACGATCACGCCCGCCGCGACGCCCGCCTCGGCGGCGCGCGCGATCAGATCCGCAGGCAACCCCAGCGCCTTGTCGCCTCGGACCATCACCAGATGTTCGCTGGCGACGATCGCCGCGTCCCACTTCTTGAAAGGCGCCCACCACTCCTCGGTGTCGAAGAGATCGAGGAGAGTCGCCGCGTCCACCCGGTCCGCGACGGCCGCGCGCAGCCCCTGCAGATGCGCCGCGCGCGCCACCTCCGTCTGCAGCGTCTGTTCCTGGGCGGTGAGCGCCGCATTGAGGCGCGCGCGCATCTCCGTGGCACGGGCGTCGAGCTTGGTCGCGTCGCCCGCCTCGGCGCTTCCGCCGCGCCAGCCCGCAGCGGCGCGCAGCCCGGCGGCGGCGGCGGCGCAGAGGCAGATCGCCAACCCGACCGTCGCTCTGCCGCGCGCGTTCATGCTCGTCTAGTCCTTGTACGATCCGTATGGCTGCCCGAGCTTGTTGGCGTGGGCGGCGGGCGCCAGCGTGTCGAGCGTGAAGCTGGCCTGTCCACCCGTCGCCGTCACCTCGACCCGCTGCTGCACCGGCTTGGCGCTGGGGCTCCAGGCGACGAGCTTCCGCGAGCCCACCGGAACGTTCTCCAGCCGGAAACTGCCGTCGGCCGCGACCTTGGTATAGACGGAGCTCGGCACCACCAGGATCGCGGCGTTCATCCGCGCGTGGATGTTGCAGTAGACATCCACCACCCCCGGCGTGTTGAGCACCACCGCCCGCGGCGTCTCGCCCGCCCGATAGGCGCCGAGGTCGAAGCTGTTGCGCCCCGAGGTGGAAAATACGTTGTGGTAGAGCGCATCGAAGTTGGGGAAGACCACGTTGGTTCCCCGCAGCACCACCGCGACCTGCGGCGAGAACTGCTTGTCCTTCTGTTTGATCTCCAGTGTCCGACCGTGGGCCGAGCTGCCCCGTACCTGATCCAGGTAGACATAGGCATCCTTGAGGCCGCCGGTCCGCGCCTGCACGTGCCCGGTCACGATGCCGAGCGGTGTGGTCTCCTTGGCGGCGGGCGGTTCCGGCTCGGCGGAGGGACCCGCGGCATGCCCGGGCGTCGGCATCGACGGAACGGGCGGCAGCGTCGTCCCCGGCGGGATCTGACCACCGGTCTGCAGCAGCCTGAGCAGCATGTTGTAGCGGTCCTGTTCGATTTGCAGCATCTGGATGATGAGCTGTCGCTGCTCGGTGACCTCGCGCTCGAGCCGGGCGAACTCGGCGGCGGTGGGCCCGGCCTCGGCCTTGTCTTTCGCATCGGCGGCGAGCGCCAGGCAAGGCGCGCCCGCGAGGACGGCAACGGATGCAAGCACCAGGGATGCCAGGGTTCGAGGACGGGGTGCGCGGTTCATGTTCGACCTTCTGCGAATTTCAGTAGGTGAGGAGCAGAGAGCTGGTGAAGACGTCGTTGGGGATCTGCGGAATCCCGCCGTATTCCCCGTTGTGAAGATACTCCGCCTTGACCACGACGTGTTCGTTCACGACCACGCGGACCCCGCCCGTCGCCCGCCATTCCTTGGTCAGGTAGAAACGATCGGCGCCGGTCAGGGCGTTCGGGTTTCCGAGCCAGACCTCCGCGTCGCGCAGGTCGCCGCGCGCCAGCAACCCCAGGAACGGCGTCACCATCCAGTCGAGCTCCAGATATCCGCCGGTGTGCAGGCGTAGACCGTAGGGGCGGTGGTTCGGATCGTAGACCGGCCCGGTCTCGCCGGGGGCCCCTCCCTTGAGCCATTGTCCCTTCAAGTCGAGCGGTCCGAAATGTCCGAGAAGATCGACGCCCACGAACCACATGGCGTCGGTGCTATCGAGCGCGTGGTCCTGCGGACCCCAGGAACCCGAGGCGCCGATCTCCAGATCGAACGGGAGCGGTCGGACCGAGAGGCGCCCGCTGACCGTCTTGCCCGAGTTGCCGTCGATCTCGTCGTAGAAGTGGAACTGCTCGGTCGTGGCCGATCCGTTGGTGACCGCGCCCGCGATCACCACCCGCTCCTCGTCGCCGAGCTTGCTTCGAAACTTGATGCCGAGCGGGGTGCCGGTGGTATAGCGGGCGACGAGCGACGGGGTGACGCCGAACCGCTGGTTGGATTTCCGATCCCGGTACTCGATGCCAAACACCGAATCGAATTTGCCGACGAAGATCGACGTTCGTCCCGAATGGGTTGGCATCCATTCGAGCTGGGCGATGTCGACCTCCATGAAATCTCCGATGGAGAAGTCGTGGCCCGAGCGGGGAATGAAGTTGACGCTGGCGGTGGCGAGCGCGCTCGGCGCCAGCGCCGCGGTCAACGTCATGTTGACCTCGTTGACGATGAAGCTGGGCGCACCTGTCGAGTCGATACTGTCGAAACGATTGATCCCCGGGAAATTCCCCAGGCTGGCGGCCTCGCCGCGCGAGTTCACCGTCGGCGCCAGCAGATCGCCCAGGAAGACCCAGGCGTATCGATTGGCGTACTGCGGAAACAGTCGGCTCGGCCCTTCGTCCTGAATGATGCCCACGCCGGTCCCCTCGGGCGCGAAGAACCCGAAGTCCACGTAGCCGCCCAGGTTCACGATGGGACGGCGCAAGGTGGCGATCTGGCGGGTTTGGTCGAGACGCGTATCGAGATCCTTGATCTGCTGGCGCAGGTCGTTGATCTGCGACTGGGTGTCGATCGGCACCTCGTCGGCGGCGTCGTCGTCGGCCTGCGCCTCGGCCAGCGGCGGCGGGGCGGCCGTCGGCTCCTCGGCGCGCGCGGCGCGGGGGTGTATCGCCAAGAGCGCCGCGAGCGGGAGCGCGCCGAGAAGATGCCGTCCGACGGGGCCCGCCTTCCTGGTCACTGGGACGCACCGGCGTCGGCGTTGGGGGCGCCTCCGTCTGGCGGGATACCGCCGGGATTCGACACGACGCCGGCTTCCGACAAAGCGCTCGCGTCCGGTAGCGGCGGACGCGCGGCTATCTTTGCAGGTAGCGCTGCGCCGGTCAGCGTGCCCAAGAAGGCCACCAGATCCGAGACCTCGTCGTCGGAGAGCTCGAGCGGTTTGATTTCGGCGGCCAGATGCGGGACGGACCCGCCCGCATTTGGATCCATGCAGCCGGGTGGCGCGGCGTCCGCGACACCGCAGACCGGGAGTTGAAACGCAGACGCGGCGCTCTGCACGCCCCCCATGTTGTAGTGCTCGACCACGTCGGTGAGGGTCTGGTAGTAGCCGTCGTGCATATAGGGGGCGGTGAGCGCCACGTCTCGCAGGCTCGGCGTGCGCCAGGCGCCTTTGAGGGACGGATCGGGCGCGGCTCCGCCATCGGGCGACTCGGCTATCTCGGTGGTGGCGAAGGCCTCAGGCGCAATGAATCCGTCGCTCCACTTCGAATCGCGCCGGAAGTCGGTTTCTACGTTCTTTTCCTCCTTGGCGGCGTTCAGCTTGAGCGCTCCAGCCCAGGCGCCCGAGGGGGCACAGGAAGGTTTCTCATCTCCGGGCGCACAGTCGCATCCACCGTCGACGGGGCAGTCGGCCACCGTTGGCACGTGCTCGCCAGATTGTGGGACACCGATGTTGTGAAACCTTCCGTCCGAGAGCAGGGGGGTGTTGTGGCAGTCGATGCAGGAAGCCTTGCCGACGAACAACATGGCGCCCCGCTCCGCAGCCGGCGAGATCCAACCCGATCCTGGCCCGTCCTGAACGAACCGATCGAAGGGAGAGTCGCGGCTGATGAGGGTGTACTCATAGGCCGCGATGGCCTTGCCAAAGTTGACGAATACCCGATCGACGGTTGGCCGATTGTCGTCGGTGAGCGCCGCGTAGTCCGCCTTCTTGATGACAGACGGCAACGGATACTCGGGAAACGCGGCGTTGTACGGAACCAGGTAGAAGTCGACGATCGTCCAAAAATCCTGGAGGCGGGTGCTATTCATCGACGACTTGGACTCATTGACGGCGAGCGCCTGGGCCCAGAGCGAGTCGCTGCTACCGTTCCAGTAGAGCAACGTGTAGAACGCCGCGTTCAAGGTCTGTTGGCCGTTGACGTCGTAGATCCCCGCGCCGATCGACACGGTGTTTGGCACCGAGGTGTCATCCGTGCCGGCGTGGGCCGGATCGTGGCAGGAAGCGCAGGAGACGTTCGCCGGTTGTCCTTTGGGCGTTCGAGCGGCGGCGACCGGCCGGCCGATCGCATCGATCAGGGTCGTGTTGCCTGAGAAGCGCGTGTCGAAATAGAACTGTTGTCCCAGCGCCGCCGCTTTCTCGTTGCTCCAATATTGATTCGAGGGATCGGGTGGCGGATCGGGCTGGGGCAGGTTCGGCAAATGGGAGAGGCCCTGCACGCGGGCCCACGTTTCGCCGCTCCAGGCGCAGCCCGCGCCAACACAGTTGGGTCGATCGACGTGGCAGCCGACCAGCCCGATGCCCGCCCCGATGCCCACCACGAGCGCAGCTCCCACCACTAGACTCGACTGAACCGTCCGCCCCATGCACCTGAACGAATAACATGCCGCGCCAGCGATCGTCCAATCAGCAGAATGCCCGTCGCGCGCCGGTTTCCTGCCGAGATCGAGCACCTATTTGCCACCATCGGTGGGCCGTCCGTGGCGCCGTGCTACGTTCCCGACGTGCTCAATCTGCGCAACCTCGACCTGCCCGAGCTGGTCGCGGCGGTGGCGCCCCATGGGGTACCGCCGGCGGTGGCGCGCCGGATCTTCGCGCGGGTTCACCGCGATGGCGCCGCCGGGTTTCCGCCGGGCGCGGTTCGGGGGCTGTCGAACGCCGCGGCCGCGAGCCTGGAGGCGGTCTGCGAATGGCCGGATCTGCGGGTCGTCGAGCGCCGCCGCGCGGCCGACGGATTCGTGAAGTATCTGTTTCGAACCGCAGATGGCCACGAGATCGAGGCGGTCCGGATACCACTGCCCGATCCGGAGGCGGCGCGCGCGCTCAAGGAGCGTCGGCGGACCGGGCAGGCGGCGTCGCTGGAGGCGCTCCCGACCGCGAAGTACACCGTCTGTCTGAGCTCGCAAGTCGGCTGCGCGCTCGCGTGCGACTTCTGCGCGACCGGTCGCCTGGGTGGAATTCGCAGCCTCAAGACCTGGGAGATCCTGGCGCAGCTTCGCGCGATCTCCGCCGAGGCCGACCACCCGGTGCGCGGCGCCGTGTTCATGGGGATGGGCGAGCCGTTGCTGAACTACGACAACGTAGTCCGCGCGGCGCGCGTTCTGAGCGATCCGTGCGGGCCCGCCATTGGGGCCAAGGCGATCTCGATCTCGACCGCCGGGGTGCTGCCCGCGATCCGACGCTTCACGGCCGAGGGGCCTCGCAACCGCCTGATCCTCTCCCACTGCGCACCTACCTCGGCTAAGCGGCGCCCGCTCATGCCGAACGAAGATCGCTGGC
>CAYTTF010000183.1:0-9504 GCA_964440665.1 uncultured Myxococcales bacterium
GCGTCACGCCGGGGGCGGTCTTGAGGTTCACCTTGATGGCGTCGTCCTCGACCTTGCGGTTGCCGCGAAACTGCAGCTTGACCACCTTGAGGTTCGGCGTGGCCACCTTGGCGGGCGCCGGCGTCGCGGTCGGCGTTTCAGGCTCGGGCGCCGCCTCCGTCTCGGCGTGCGCCGTCCGGGCGGACCCCACCGCCGCCCCGAAGAGCATCGCGGCGGCGAAGGCGAAGGCGCGGCGACTCATGGCGACGGCGCGCGCCTATTCCCGCTCGACAATCAGGCCGTCCGCCATGCGCAGCCGCCGGGGCGTCTTGGTCGCCAGCTCGTCGTTGTGCGTGACGATCAGGATCGTCGTTCCCAGCTCCCGATTGAGCTCGAAGAAGAGATCGTGCATCTGCCGGCCGGTCTTGGTGTCGAGGTTGCCGGTCGGCTCGTCGGCCAGCAGCAACCGGGGGCGCAGGATCAGCGCGCGCGCCAGCGCCACGCGCTGCTGCTCGCCGCCGGAGAGCTCGCCGGGCCGGTGCGAGAGCCGGTCGCCGAGACCGATCCGGGCCAGCATCGCGGCGGCCCGTTCGGCGCAGAGCCGGCGCGGCATCCGCAGGATGAGGCCGGGCATCATGACGTTCTCGAGCGCCGTGAACTCGGGCAGGAGATGGTGGAACTGAAAAACGAAGCCGATCTCGCGGTTGCGGAACTCGGCCAGCCGGGTCGCGCCCATGGCCGTCACGTCGACCCCGTCGAAGGTGATGCTGCCGGCCGTGGGCGCATCCAGCGTCCCCAGCACCTGCAAGAGCGTCGATTTGCCGACCCCCGAGGCGCCGACGACCGACGCGATCTCGCCCGGCGCCAAATCGAAATCGAGGCCCCGCAAGACCTCAATCAGGCGGCCGCCGTGCTCGAACGCCTTGCAGAGCCCGCGCACCGAAACCCGAGCGCCCCCGCGCGCGTCGCCCTCGGCCGCGGCCGGCGAAAGTGCGGCCGGCGAAGTGGGGGTCGTCATGGGGTGCGCCAAATTAGTCGGCGACCCCTCGGGTGTCAACGACGCCATTGCCTGCAATTCCTGAGACTCCGCGCACTTGGCGGGGGGTTGCCTAGAGCGATCTATTCATATCGCAGGCCGTCCACCGGGCGCATTCGGGAGGCCAACATCGCCGGGTAAAGGGTCGCCAGGCAGCAGAGGCCCAGGGCGGCCAGGCTGACGGCCGTGATCTCGCGGACCCGCATCACGACCGGCAACTTTTGAATGTAATAGACGTCGGGATCGAGCGGCAGCCCGTAGTGCCCGAGCAGGAGGCACCCGCCGATGCCCAGCGCCAGCCCCAGCAGAAGGCCGAGCAGCCCAATGTAGAGCCCCTCGGCGAAGAAGACCCGCAAGATGGCGCCGTCGCGGGCGCCCATCGACTTCAGGATCGCGACCTCCTTCGCTTTCTCGGTCACCAGCATGATCAGGTTCGAGACGATCGAAAAGGACGCCACGAGCGCGATGAAGGTGAGCACCACGAACATCGCCACCTTCTCCAGCTTGAGCGCCGCGAAGAGGCCGCGGTTCAGCTCCTCCCAGGTGCGCACGTCGTAGCCGGGACCGATGAGGCGGGCGATCTCGTCGGCCACCTCGCGCGCCGCCTCCGGCGTGGTGGTGCGGACCTCGACGCCCGTCACCTCACCCGGCATGTGCAGGAATTTCTGTGCCTCGGAAAGCGAGACGTAGGCCAGCTTCGAGTCGAACTCGTACATGCCGGTGTAAAAATGCCCCGCCACCCGGAATGACTTGAGCTTGGGCATCGGACCCATCGGGCCGATCCCGCAGAGCGGACAGGCGATGTCGACGTCGCTCCCCACGAACACCCGCAGCGTGTGCTGATAGAGCTCGTCTCCGAGGAGGATCCCCGGCAAAGCGGGCTCGGCTTCGGCCAGGTGCCGACCGGGACCTCGAGCCCCGGGCTCGGGCGGTGGAAGCATCTCGCCCCCCTCCGCCGGGATGCGCTCCGGGTGATCGAGATAGGCGATCTTCCCCTCCCGCATCGTGCGCTCGAGCCCCAGCACGCGCGGCGCGCGCTCGGGTTCGATGCCGCGCAGGATGATCCCCATGCCCGCGGGGTTGGTCACGTGTTTGATGATCACCTCGGTTTCGATGTAGGCCATCGAGCCGACCACCCCCGGAATCCCGGCGATCTTCCGATCGACCTCCCGCCAGTCCGTGAAGGGGCGATCATCGCCGGTGCTGATCGCGACGTCCGCCTTGGTGGCGCGAATCTTCCCTTTGAGATCGGCCTCGAACCCCGACATCACCGAAAGCGCGATGATCGGCGCGCCGGTGCCTAGGAAGACCCCGAAGATCGAGACCGCCGTGAAGACGGTGAACAGCGCGAACAGACCGCCGAGCAACGTCAGCAAGAGGCCGGCCGCGATCGCGATGGCGCCGGCGGTCTTGAGCCGGTCGACGATCAGCAACGGCTGCGTCTCCATCCACTCGCCCGGGGCGCGGGCCTGGATGCCACCGAAATGCGGCACCAGCGCGGCGGCCGCGAAGCAGAGCCCGCCCGCCAGCAGCGCCGCCAGGCCGATCAGCAGCGTCCGGCGCGAGCGCCGCTCGGGATCGCGCAGGTGGCGCCAGGCAACGAACCATTCGAATCCGGGGGCGAGCATCGCGGGTCGCTACGGCTCGGGCCGCATGAGCGGGAAGAGGATCACGTCTCGGATCGACGGCTGATCGGTGAGCAGCATCGTGAGGCGATCGATGCCGATCCCCTCGCCCGCCGTGGGCGGCAGACCGTACTCGAGCGCCCGGCAATAGTCCTCGTCGTAGTCCATGGTCTCGTCGCGCCCGGAGGCCTTGGCGGCGACCTGGCGGGCGAAGCGGGCGCGTTGATCCGCCGGATCGTTGAGCTCGGAGAACGCGTTGGCGTGCTCGCGACCGACGATGAACAGCTCGAAGCGATCGACGCGAGTCGGATCGGCATCGTTGCGGCGGGACAGCGGCGACGTCTCGGCCGGATATTCGGTGACGAAGGTGGGGCGATCGGCGGGCAGCGCCTTTTCGCCGGCGTTGTCGAACAGCGCGCCTACGCGCTCGCCGTGGCTCTCCGACTTGCGCAGCACCGCGCCCAGGTCGTCACCGCGCCGGCCGACGCCGCTGGCGTCGATCCAGCGGGTGAGCGCCTCGGGATCGTCGAGGACCGCCCGCTCGAGGCCGCCGGGAAGCAGCTCGCGGCGCGACGCCTCCACGATCGCGTCTTTCATCGGGATACGCGGCCATGGCGCCGCGAAGCTCACGGCCTGCCCCTGGTAGCTGAGCTCTTCGCCGCCCGCGATCTCGCGCGCCAGCTCCTGGAACAGCGTCTCGGTGAGCCGCATCAGATCCTCGTAGGTCGCGTACGCCTGATAAAACTCCAGCATCGTGAACTCGGGGTTGTGCTGGCGCGAAAGCCCCTCGTTGCGGAAGTTGCGGCCGATCTCGTAGACCCGCTCCAGGCTCCCGACCACCAGCCGCTTGAGGTGCAGCTCGGGCGCGATACGCATGTTGAGATCGAGATCGAGCGCGTTGTGGTGGGTCTTGAAGGGGCGCGCCGCCGCGCCCCCGACGATGGAATGCATCATCGGCGTCTCGACCTCGAAGAAGCCCCGCGCGTCCAGGAAGCGGCGAATGCCGCGCACGATCGCGCTGCGCTTCCGGAAGACCTCGCGGACCTCCGGGTTCACGATCAGATCGACGTAGCGCTGCCGGTAGCGGATCTCCTGGTCGGAGAGGCCGTGAAATTTCTCGGGCAGCGACCGGATCGCCTTGGTCAGGATCACCACGTTCTCGGCGATGATGGTGAGCTCGCCCGTCCGCATGATCGCCGGGTTGCCGACCGCGCCGATGAAGTCACCGCGTTCCAGTTTCTTCCAGATCGCGAAAGCCGCGTCGCCGATCAGATCCTTCCGGATCTGAATCTGGATCTGCCCGCTGCGATCCAGGAGCTTCACGAACGCCATTTTCCCGAACCCGCGGTAGTCCACGATGCGGCCGGCAACCGCGAAGTCCTCGTCCGACAGCAGGTCCGGCGGCGCCTTCTTGTCCGCGGTCTCCGCAGGCGGCTTGAACCCCGCCACTTCGGTGGCGAACTTGGCCGCGATCTCGGCGGCGCTGTGGGTTGGGGAGAAACCGTTGGCGTAGGGGT
Organism: uncultured Myxococcales bacterium; assembly: GCA_964440665.1. Lineage (GTDB taxonomy): Bacteria > Myxococcota_A > Polyangia > Fen-1088 > Fen-1088 > JADGRB01. Next base: position 4,158 of record CAYTTF010000183.1, read on the forward strand.
TGGCCCCGAGCGCGCGGATTTCTTCGACTTTTTTCTCGCGCTCGGCGATCAGCTCACGTTCGTCGGACATGTCTCTCCACGGGTCATCAACAGCTTGGCGGGCTGCAACAGCCTGTATTTCCTTCGGTCCACCGAATTAGTCCACAGGCTTGTGGGTTTGTTTCCATACGACATGGGATCACAAGTCGTCCTCCGCCGGCTTGGGCTTGGCGGTCGCCGTCGGATCGCCCGCCAGCTCCAGCAGCATCGCCACCATGAATTGATCCAGATCGCCGTCCAGGACGGCGTCGACGTTACTCACCTTCAACCCGGTCCGGTGATCGCTCACGAGGCGGTAGGGCGCCAGCACGTACGATCGGATCTGGCTCCCCCATTCGATCGCCTTCTTCTGGGCGTGGATGTTCCCCATCTTCTCTTCCTGCTTCTTCTGCTCGACCTCGAACAGCTTAGAGCGCAGGATGCGCATCGCGGTCGCCTTGTTCTTGTGCTGCGAGCGCTCTCCGTCGGAGTGGACGGCGATGCCGGTCGGGATGTGGGTCACCCGCACCGCTGACTCGGTCTTGTTGACGTGCTGGCCGCCGGCGCCACCCGAACGCATGACGTCGATGCGCAGATCCTTGTCGTCGATCTCGACCTTGATGGTCTCGTCGATGTCCGGGTAGATGAAGACGCTCGCGAACGAGGTGTGGCGCCGGGCCTGCGAATCATACGGCGAGATGCGCACCAGCCGGTGCACGCCCGCCTCGGCGCGCAGCCAACCGTACGCCCACTCCCCTTCCACGCCGATGGTGGCGCTCTTGATGCCGGCCTCGTCGCCCGGCTGCCGGTCGAGCTCCTCGATCTTGAAGCCCTTGCGCTCGGCCCAGCGGCTGAACATCCGGAGCAGCATCTCGGCCCAATCCTGCGACTCGGTGCCGCCCGCGCCGGCGTTGATGCTGACCAGCGCGCCGTTGCGGTCGTAGGGGCCCGACAGCATGCGCGAGAACTCCATCTTGCTGACGGCGCCCTCGATGGCCGTCAGCGTCGCCGCCGCCTCGGCCGCCGTCGGCTCGTCCTTGGCCTCGTCGGCGAGATCGATGAGCACCTTCGCGTCCTCGAGCGTCTTGCCCTGTGACTCCCAGGTCTCGACGGCGGACTTGATGCGCGCCTGCTCGCGCAGGACCGTCTGCGCCTTGTCCGCCGCGTTCCAGAAGTCCGCGGCGCCCGTCTGTTGGTCCAGCTCCGCTATGCGCAAACGTTTGCCGTCGATGTCAAAGATGCCCCCGGAGAATCTCCAGGCGGCTCTCCAACTTCGACACACGCTCACGCAGCGGACTGATTTCCATGGCCCGCAGGATAGCACCAAGCGGCCGCGGCGCGTCGCTTGTAGGATGTCGGCGTGTCGCCCCAGTGGTGGAACCAAGACACGGGCGTCTGGATCAAGATCGCGCTCGCGGCCGCGACCCTCGCCCTCGTGATCTGGGATCTCCGGGCGCGGCGCCGGCGCGCCGCGGGAGATCTCGGCGGGCGCCCGCAGGGCAGCACCATCCGGCGTGCCCGTCTGCTGAAGTGGCTCGGCGTGCTGGGCGCGCTGGCGTACTTCAACTTCGGATCGTTCCACTTCGACGGCGTCTTCGTCCACCGCTGGGACATCCTCCACCACTATCTGGGCGCCAAATACATCGACGAGCTGGGGTACGACGGCCTTTACGAATGCCTCGCCGTGGCCGACGCCGAGCAACCCGAAGGTGCGTTACGGGCGGCGCGGCGCGAAATGACCGATCTCCGCACGAACGGGATGACGACGGCGGCCGACGTGGTCGCTCACCCCGAACGGTGCCGCGCGCGGTTCGCCCCCCCGCGCTGGGAAGCTTTCAAGACCGACGTCGCGTTTTTCAGACAGATCTTCCCGGAGGCCGACTGGGAGCACCTGACCACGGATCATGGGTTCAACGCCTCGCCGGCGTGGGTGCTCTTCGCCCGTCCGCTCGCGGGCGATGCGCCCGTCAGCTGGACCCGACTTCGGATCCTCGCGGCGCTCGATCCGGCTCTGATGCTGGGCGCGATGGGCGCGATCGTCTGGGCCTTCGGCGGCGGGACGGCGGCCTTGGTGGCGGTAGTGTGGGGAACCTACTTTCCCGCGCAGCTCTGGTGGACCGGGGGATCGTTCCTGCGTTGGGATTGGCTCGCCGCTCTGCTGGCGAGTCTGGCGCTCAGCAAGCGCGGGCGCCCCTTCGCGGGTGGAGCTCTCCTCGGATACGCCGCCTTGTCGCGGATATTTCCGGCCTTCGCGCTGGTGGGCGCTCTGCTGGCGGCGGCGACGACCTGCTTGAGACGCCGGCCCGCGGACCAAGCGGTGGCGCGCCTGCTCATGGGCGCTCTGGCGACGGGGCTGTTGCTCGCGCCGATCGCCGGCGTCGCACGGCCCGCGCACGGCTGGACGGATTTCGCGCGAAACCTGGGAAAGCACACGTCGGTCGCATCGGCGAATCGGATGGGCGTGGCGGTCATGCTCGCCTATGACCCCACCAATGCGTATCGAGCCTTGGAACGAGACCCCGAAGCCCGCCGGCGGTGGGAGCGCGCGCAGGAAGAAAAGTTGCGAGCCCGACGCTGGCTCTGGCTGACGTTGGCGGGCTGCGCGGCCTTGGCCGTCGCCCTCGCCGGCCGCGAGCAACCCGTCTGGACGGCGTGTCTTCTTGGATTGTTGCTGATCCCGTTTGGCCGCCCGCTCGCCTGCTACTACTACGGCTTCGTGGCCGCGCTGCCTCTGCTCGCCGAGCGGCGCGCCGAGGTCGGAGGCATCACCGTGGCGCTGGCGCTGTCCGCCGGCATCGTCTCCCGACTTTCGCGCTATCGAATAGACGAGCAGTACGCCGCGCAGTCGCTGCTGGTGGTGTTCGCGTTCGCGTTCATCGCGAGCTGTTTTTTCGGGCGGGCCGCAACGCCCGAGGGGCCGGCGGGCCTGTCGTCCCGGCCCCGGTCAACCGATCCCTGAGCCGTCGCCGCTTGCGTGTCAGGTTCCGCTCCGCGTGCCCCCGGGCGACGAGGACCCGTCGACGCTTATCTGTCGACCGCCGGAACCTCCCCCGCCGGTACCACGGCCACCCGAGCCGCCACGGCCACCAGAACCGGCGACCGGTCCGTGACCGTCTGTGCCCGTGCCGCCCCTGCCCCCGGGCGACGAGAAACCGTCGACGCTTACCTGTTGACCGCCGGCTCCGCCCCCGCCACGACCACCCGAACCGGCGACCGGTCCGTGACCGTCTGTGCCCGTGCCGCCCCTGCCCCCGGGCGACGAGAAACCGTCGACGCTTACGCCGCTACCGCCCCGGCCGCCGATCGGGGTGACGCCGTCACAGCTCACGTTCGGGCTCCCGCAGCCGAACGTGCCCGCGCCGCCACCCGTTCCCGAGCCACCGCTACCACCCCCGCCGCCAAGCCCGCCGGTCGATCCGGCGTCCGCCGAACCGGTGGACGTCGAGCCACACGCCAGAAAGCCGACCACCGATCCCAGAACCAAGATGCAAAGTATTAAGCGAATCATGCCGGAGAGCATACACCCACCCGCAAATTTGGAGGAGGACCGGCTAGTCGGCGCGTTCTTGTTCTTCCAGAAGGGCTTCGAGCTCGGCGAGCGCCTCGAGGTCTTTCGGTCGTCCCGCCGCCCGCTTGGAGCGAATCAGGGCGGGCAGGTCCAGGCAGAGACAGCGAACGCCATACACTGCAAGCTCCGTCGAATGCGGGAGAAGATCCTCGAAGTCGCCCCCACCGACAATCTCCCCGAGAAGGTCCAGGCTCCCGAGGTCGGTCGTGAGAGTGAAATTGAGACCGTGCGCGATGGTCCGTTCGTCGAACCGAAAGGGAAGGCCAGGCGGTGCGCCCCGCAGATACGGCGCATGTGGCGCCAGCACCCGCGCCAACCGCGCGATGTTCTCGCGATCGCGTGCATAGACGACATCGACATCCAGGGTGAGCCTAGTGGTGCCGTGCGCAACCGCGGCGACCCCGCCAATCAAGATGAATTTCACGTCGGCGCCGACGAGCGTCTCCAGAACGGCGCGAAAGTTCGTCATCTGGTTCGAGGATCTGGTCGAGCCCGCGCTTCCCGACCGGCTCGGTGCAGCTCCTCTGCAAAACGTTGGAGCTCCATCAGATTGTCGAGACGCTCCTCAGGCGTCCGCTTCAGGTTCTCGCGGAGCAAGGTCCGATCGACATCTTTCTTGTAGGCTTCGACTACCGGATCCGGCTCGAACCCGAACCGCCGAAGAATCGCCGCGCCGTCGACAGGCTCTTCGATCCCCACGCCTGATTCTACCTCCTTTGATGTGCAGCCACTCAGGCAACGCGGAGCACCGTTTCGAAGCTGGGATTGAGGGCGGCCAGCAGCCTGGTCAGCGTATCGATGCTTGGAGCAACCCGACCGGTCTCGTACTGCGCATAGGCGTTCGGTGACCTCGAGCCCAGCCGCTCCGCCACGGCGCGAACGGAAAGACCCTCCCGCGCCCGGAGACGACGCAACATGAGAGCGACAAGCTTCGCATCGTCGTTCGAACCAATCGTACACGCTCCGTCTTTGCCGACCACGACCTCCGATCGAAAGCCATCTTGGTTCACGAGCGCTTCCACACCATCCGCAAGCATGGCTGCCGCGTCCTTCCGCGACCTGCCCTGAGTAACCAGGTCGAGATCTCGAACTTCGGCTAGCCAGTACTTGCTGGTTCGGCTTCTGTAAATCCGGCCTTCCAGCCTCATTGTCTACCTCTCTCTCCTGTGTGGGGCCTGCGCCCTCTTCAAGATGGAACGCGCCAGATGCTCGTCGATCTCCTTGTGTCGAGGCACGAATTCAGTCACCTCTCCATTCGTCCACACTTCGTGGCGACCGCCCTGGCGCTCCAACCACCAGCCCAGGTCGCGCAAGGCCCGATCGAGCTCAGTCTTCTTCATGAAGAGTACACTCTTCTATGTACGTTGGCCATGGATCCGTAACCCCACGGCATCGTTTCGGCGGATCCCGACCCCGGTTGCGGGGAAACCCCAAATGCACCCGAGCCTCCGGGGATATTCCCCCGCTCGTGGACGGGCTCAGCCCGAGCGTAGCGCGTCGCGGAGGTAGTTTTCTTTGAGGCGGACGTACTTGGCGGCGAGGGCGCGGTGGAAGGCTTCGTCCTCCGCGGTAAGTGTCCGGATCACCTTCGCGGGCGCGCCCAGCACCAGGCTGCGGGGCGGGATCACCGTACGCTGTGTGACGAGTGCGCCGGCGCCCACTACGGAGCCGGCGCCGATGACCGCCTGGTCGAGGACGGTCGCCTGCATGCCGATCAGGCAAGCGTCTTCGACGCGGCAGGCGTGCAGCATGGCGCGGTGG
>CAYTTF010000184.1:0-9389 GCA_964440665.1 uncultured Myxococcales bacterium
CGCCGCTTAGGTCGCCGCGCGCGCGTTCAGAACTCGTGGCCGAGCGCGGTGCGAAAGGGGAAGATGCGGCCGAAGCCGGTCTCGGAACCGGTCTTCGCGTAGAGCCAGTAGCGGAAGTCGACGGCCGGCTCGACGCCGAGGAACCAGTGCCGATAGGTGACGGAGAGGTCGAGGCCGAACCCGCTCTCCATGCGAAAGAAATCGTGGCCGCCGTTGATGAACATGATCTCGCCGCGCACCAGGGTCAGGATCGGCTCGAGGTCGAGGCGCACCGCCCCGTCCACCAGCGTAATCGGATACCCGAACGAGATCAGATCGATCCGGAAGCCCCGCGCCGAATAGGCCCCGGAGCTCTCCCACTGGTTGGCCAAGCCCAGGTGGTTGCGGACGTAAGAGCTCGACGGAAAATCTAGATCGATGCCGATCGCGTTGGTGGAAAGTGAGCTATCGGTCAGGTCGCCGTCCTCGCTGAGCACCCGGGTATAGTTCAGGCTCAGGCGGAAGGCGGTCATCCGCGGCTGCTCCCGGACGGTCCGGGCCGGCTCCGCCGGAGTCGGCGACGGCGGTGGCGGAGCGACCGGGGCAGGTTCCGGCGGCGGAATCGGGGCCGACGACGACGTGGCGACCGGAGCGGCGGCCGATGACGACCCACCCGGCGCGGGCGCCGGCGGTGGCGTGGTCGCGGGCGCTTGCCCGACCGCCGCGGACGGATCGCCGGTCGCCAGCAGCCAAAAAAAAGGGAGGCAAAGAAAGGGGAGGGTCGAAATCATCGAACGTTTCGGCGCGCGCGGGGCGTGCGACGACCGCAACTATACGCCGGCGGGCGCGACTGGGCGCGCGCTCAAATACCTGCTATCGCGATCCGGATGGACGCGCCGAAGTCGCTGGTCCCGTGGCTGGTCGCGGTGGCGTTCTTCATGGAATCGCTCGACACCACCATTTTGAACACCGCGGTTCCGACCATCGCGGCGGCGCTGGGGATCGCGCCACTCAGCATGAAAGCGGTACTGTCCAGCTACACCCTCAGCGTCGCGGTCTTCATTCCGGTCAGCGGCTGGATGGCCGACAAGTTCGGGACCCGGCGGGTGTTCTCGTCGGCGATCGGAATCTTCACGCTGGGCTCGGTGCTGTGCGGGATCTCGACCGACATCCGCCTGCTCGTCGCCTTCCGGATCCTGCAGGGCGCCGGCGGCGCGATGATGGTGCCGGTCGGGCGGCTCACGATGGTGCGCACCTTCGCGAAGTCCGAGCTGGTCCGCGCGATGGCCTTCGTCGCGATCCCGTCGCTGGTAGGGCCGATGCTGGGCCCGCTGGCCGGCGGCCTCATCGTCCGCTACTTCCACTGGCGGGTGATCTTCCTGCTCAACGTCCCGTTCGGTCTGGTGGGTCTCTATCTGGTCCTCCGTCATCTGCCCGACTATCGCGCCGCGCGCGTCGACAAGCTCGACGTGGTGGGGCTGGCGCTCTTCGGTTGTGGCGTCGCGCTCCTGTCGTACGTCCTGGAGGTCTTCGGCGAGCACAGGCTGCGCGCGACCGAGATCGCCGGTCTGCTCGCGATCTCCCTGGCGCTGCTGCTCGCCTACGGGCTCCACGCGACGACCAAGCCGCATCCGCTCTTGCGTCTGACCCTGCTGCGCATTCGCACCATGCGGACCGCCATCGCCGGGGCCTTCGTCACCCGCATCGGCGTGGGCGGGTTGCCGTTTCTGCTGCCGCTCCTCTACCAGGTCGGCCTCGGATACAGCGCGGTCGAGTCGGGGCTGTTGATCTTGCCGCAGTCGCTGGCGGCCATGAGCTTGAGGCTGATGATGCCGAAGCTCCTGAGCCGCTTCGGCTACCGCCGCATCTTGCTTTCCAACACCCTCGCGATCGGCCTCCTCATCGGGCTCTTCGGGCTGGTCGGTCCGGGGACGCCGATCTGGGTGATCGTCGCCCAGACCTTCTGCTTCGGGTTCTTTTCCTCGTTCCAGTACACCAGCATGAACACGCTCACCTACGCCGATGTCCCGGATGTCGACACAAGCATGGCCAGCACGATCGCCAGCACCACGCAGCAGATGTCGATGAGCTTCGGCGTGGCCGCCGCGTCGCTCACGGCGGCCCTGTTCATCCCCGATCGATTCCACGCGACCTCTCCCCAGATCGTTCACGGCATCCACCTGGCGTGCTTCGCGCTCGGCGCCCTGACGGTTCTCTCCACGCTCCTCTTCCGGACCTTGAAGGCCGACGACGGCGACAACGTGAGCCAGCACAAGGTCGCGCTGCCCGCGACGTGAGGCTCAGACAATACCGACGTGGTCGAGTATCTGAAGTAGCTCTGAGCTGACACGCTCCGACGGGAGCTGATTTGGCACGACGGGATCGTCGGGCCAGATCTTTTCCCAGCGTCGTGCGTCCGAAGGTGCATGAGGACCTCGGACAGCTTCAATCCGCTCCGTGACGCGGTGGACCGGATCGAGATCGCGTCGCCGTGCACCGTCCCCTGGGAGACGATGCCCGGAAACGAACGGGTGCGCTTCTGTGGGCAGTGCCGCCAGAACGTCTTCAACGTCGAAGCCCTGAGCCGCGACGAAGCGCGGCGTCTGGTCGAGCGCCAGGAAGGGCGCGTGTGCGTCCGCATGCTGCGGCGCCCGGACGGGACGGTGGTGACCGCCGACTGCTGGGCACGTCTGCGGGCGGCGCGCCGGAGGGGAATCCTTCCCTTCATCGCCATGCTGCTGATCGTGGGCTTCGCCGAGCTGTTGGCGATCGGGTCCGGCCTGTCCGGGTTGCGGCGACTCATGGGCTCACCGGCGGCGCGGCCCCCGGTCACATCGCCCCAAGTCCCCACGCTGCGGGTCCCGACACCGTCGGCGGTCCCGCCCTCGATTCGAAAGATGGGCGAGATGATTCCACCCGCCCACCTTCTGGGACGGGTGGCCTACAAATCGAAATAGCGGCGGCTGCGCGATTCACGCCGGCTGCGAATAGAATGTCATCATGCCCGGCGAGCGCTTCAAGGCCAAGCTCGAGCCCGTCCCGCACGGCGGGCTCTACGTGGCGGTGCCCGCGAAGGTCGCCGCCGCGGCCGGTCTCGCCCACGGCGCGCGGGTGCAGGGCACCGTGAACGGGGTGCGGTACCGGAGCTCGCTGATGAAATACAGCGGCGTCTTCCACATGGGCGTCCACAGGGCGACCGCCGAAGGCGCGGGCGTCGTGGCCGGTGATCGCGTCGAGGTCACAATCGAGATCGACGACCAGCCGCTGCCGACCGACGTCGTCCCCGAGGATCTCGCGCGGGCGCTTGCGAAGCACCCGAAGGCGTCGGACTCTTGGAAGAAGCTGGCGCCCGCCCACCGCCGCGAGCACGTCAAGCTGGTGATCGGCGCCAAGAAGCCCGAGACCCGCGGCCGCCGCATCGCAACCATCGTGGACGCCCTCCGCGCCGGCGTGCCCCCAAGACGAACCTGGACCCCACCGACGGACTGAGCGTGCGGCCAGCCCGCCTACGTCACCCGGGCCAGGAACCGGATCCAGATCGTCACCAGCACGACATTGCTGAGGCCGAAGAGGGTCAGGCGGTGCATCACGTTGTTGGTGGTGAGGTGCACGAGCGAGTGCGCCACCCGGAGGGCGACGTAGGTCCAGGCGAGCCCAAGCAGACCCGGTTGCACGTGGTGGGTCACGTAGAGGCAGAGGCACACCACGTAAAACAGCACCGGTACCTCGAGCAGGTTGATCAGGTTTCGGTTGGGGATCGAGACGTCGGCCGGAACGTCCGCGCTTTCGCCCAGGCGGAAGTCGCCGCGTTTGACCCGACCGGCGCGCACGGCGCCGACCCGGCGAATCGCCGTCAACGACAGGACCGCCATGGTCCACAGGGCCAAGACGCCGACCGGCCCGAAGATCGCTTCTGCTTTCATGGCGGGCCATTCTAGTGGGGCGCCGGCGGCGCCGCCCGTCGGATCTCCAGCGTCCGATCGTGAACGAAAAACGGTCGAAATGCTTCGCAGAGATTTCCCAGCCGTAAATTCTTGGCGTACCCGCATTGAAGAGCGCCCACCGACGAAGATCGCGCGTAGTGTTCCAGTGCAAGTAGGGGGGCGATGAACCAGGATTCGTTGGTTTCGGAGGGTTCGAAGCGGGCGATCGACGGATGCTGGTGCGTCTTCTACGGCGGATACTGGATCAAGGCCTACGACGCGCCGGCCAACACGCTGATGGCCAAGAAGAGCCTGATCGAGGCTCTCACGCGGCGGCTCTTCAACCACGTCGAGCACGGGCTCAATATCCCGGGGTGCCGGCTCGGCGAGGCGAGGCGCGCGTTCGACGACGAGACCGATCCCCAGAAGAAACGGGTCAAGGGGGCGATGCTGGCGGGCGCGCTGTTCAACCGCGCCACCGACGTGTTCACCAAGGCGGTGGAGCTGCAGGCCCTGGGGGTCGAGATTCGCGTCGACAACGACCTGATGCGCCAGTGCGGAGACCATCTCCAGGAGGCGCTGGCGCTGGGCCGGCTGGTGCTTCATCGCAGCGGCGAGGAGGGGATCGACGAGCTGTGGGGCGAGCCATTCAAGGCATTCGCGTTCCCGATCGAGGACTTCTACAAGAGCCGGTACATCAAGATCGCCGCGACCATGCGCGACGTCGACCGCATCTGTGATGCGCTGGCGGCCGCGTTCGAGGACGTGCCGATGTTCGCCGGCCTCCAGCCCTTCATCGGGGCGTTCGCGCGGGCGGCCAAGGTGAAGTGCGAGACGTTGCAGACCGACGCCGAGATCTTCGATGCCTGGTCCTCGTTCGTGTCGGCGGGCGAGACGCTATCCGCGTTCCAACCGCTGCTGTCGCAGCGGCCGTCTCTCGACGAGCGGCTGCGGGCTTCGCACGGTTTGCAGCTGGTGGCCGCGGGCAAGGAGCTGGTCTCGAACATCACCCGCGCCCGGGCGCCGATGCCCAAGAGCACGCTCGAGCTCATCGAGCGTCTGGAGCTGTATCGGGCCGCCTGGGCCCCGCGGGCGTCGGACCGACCTGGCTTCCCGCCGCTCTCGAGCCGGGTGGTGGGCGTGTCGCGGAGCGGGGAGGGGGCATCGCACGGGCTGGCGCCCGAGCCGGCCGCCGAGGAGCGGTACCTGTGATCGAGACCCGCGTCGCCGGTCGGAGAGCGCGTCCAGAACCCGCCCAGGCATAAAAACCCCGGCCGTCGCCGGGGCTTCCGCCCAAACGCGACGCGCGGTAGCGTGCGATCGATGAAGGACCCGCTGGTTCGGTTCGGCGTCGCTATAGAGGGCGCGCTCTTGCGCGATCTGGACGGCCTGGCGCGGAGGCGTGGCTGCACCCGCTCCGAGCTGCTCCGGGACCTGGCGCGGGCCGAGATCGCGCGGTCGCGCGTTCCCGCGGGGGTCGAGGGCGTGGCCGCGCTCACGCTGGTCTACGATCACCATGTCCGCGATCTGAGTGAGAAGCTGACGGAGCTGCAGCATCAGCTGGGCGACGACGTGCGGGCCGCCCTGCACATCCATCTGAGCCACGACCTCTGCCTGGAAGTCGTGGTGATGCACGGCAAGTCCGATCGCCTCAAGCTGATCGCGGATCGGATGCTGGCGATGCGGGGCGTGAAGCACGGGGGAATCGAGATCATTCCGGGCGTCGCCGCGCCGGAGCGGACGAACAACCGGCCTGAGGCGCGCTCGCATGATCACGAGCACGAGCACGATCACGAACACCTGCACGAGCACAAACAGCCGCACGATCACGGATCCACGCACGACCACCAGCACGCCCCCCCGCCCAAGGCGCGCCGGCCTGCCGCGCGGCTCGCCGGCCGGGCCAAACGTCCCGGCCGGTGAGGCCTACGCCGCGTCCCGGCTGGCCGGGGATCTATTTGTCGCCGGAATGAAACCGGATGACCGAAACGCGTGTAGCACCTTTGTGAGAGACCGTGTTATGAGGGGTCACCTTTCTTAGCAATCGTGCTACTGGAAATCCTCGGTGCCCATTCCAGATCGTCGCCCGCGTCGGGCGCTTCGCCGATGCGTAGCGGTGCTGATGGTGGCGGGCGTCTTCCGGCGCGAGCACGCGGCGTTTGCACAGGAGGCAGCCCAAAATCCCACGGAGATGCCCGAGGTCGTGGTCCGCGGCCGCGCGGAGGATTTGCTGGGAACGGCGATCAGCGCCTCGCAAGGCGCGGTCGGTGAGGCCGATCTGGAGGATCTGCCGCTGCTTCGTCGCGGCGAGCTCTTGGAAGCGGTCCCCGGCATGGTCGTCACCCAGCATTCGGGTGACGGGAAGGCGAACCAATACTTCTTGCGTGGGTTCAACCTCGATCACGGGACCGACTTCGCGTTCTCGATCGACGGCGTGCCGGTGAATCTCCCCAGCCACGCGCACGGCCAGGGATATTCGGACCTCAACTTCCTGATTCCCGAGCTGGTCAGCTCGATCGAATTCAAGAAGGGACCGTTCTACCCGGAGGTGGGGGACTTTTCGGGCTCGGGGGCGGCGGATCTCCACCTGGTGACCAGGCTTCCCGAGGGGATCGCCAACGTGCAGGGGGGCCAGTTCGGATACGCGCGCGCGCTGCTGGCGGACTCGCCCCAGCTCGGCCCGGGGACGCTGCTCTATGCGCTCGAGTACAACCACTACAACGGCCCCTGGGATCTGCCCGAGCATTCGAACCGCTATGACGGCCTTCTGCGCTACCACTGGGACGACGCGCGCGACGCGATCAACCTGACGGGGAGCGTGTACTGGGCGCCCGAGTGGCATTCCACCGATCAGATCGCCCAGCGGGCGATCGGCACCGGCGCGGGGCTCATCTCGCGGTTCGGCACGCTCGATCCGACGGACGGCGGGAATACCGGCCGCGGCGCCCTGTCGTTCGATTGGACCCGGCGCGACGCTGGCGTGACCACCAACCTTCTGCTCTACGGTTTCTACTACCGCCTGAACCTGTTCTCGAACTTCACCTACTTTCTCGACGATCAGGTGAATGGCGATCAGTTCGAGCAGGTCGATCGGCGCTTCGTCAGCGGGGGCGATCTCCGGCGGACCTGGCAGCGGGTTTGGGGCGGCAGGGCGGTCGAAAACACGATCGGCGTCCAGATGCGCAACGACTACATTCCCGACGTCGGGCTCGACCACACGGTCGCTCGGCAAATCCTGCAGGTCTTGAGCGACGACCGGGTCGAGGAATTCAACACCAGCGTGTACGCCAACAACCAGGTCCAATGGACGCCTTGGCTCAAGAGCGAGATCGGTCTGCGGGGGGACATCTTCGCGATAGACGTCAAGAGCGACACCCCCGCCAACTCGGGAAGCTCCACCGCCGGGATCGTGAGCCCAAAGGCGACGCTGGTTTTCGGGCCCTGGAAGAAGACGGAGGTCTATATGGACGTCGGCTCGGGTTTTCACAGCAACGACGCGCGCGGCGTCACGATCACGGTCGATCCGACGACGCTGCAGGCGCAGGGCCGCGCGCCGCTCTTGGTCCGCACCGAAGGGGCCGAGATCGGAACGCGCACCTCGATCCTGCCTGGGTTGGTCAGCACGTTGTCGCTGTGGTTGCTGCAGTCGAGCTCGGAGCTGACCTTTGCGGGGGACTCCGGCGATACGCAGGCCCATGGGCCCAGTCGGAAGTACGGCGTCGAATGGGCGAGCTTCTACCGGCCGACGTCGTGGCTCACGTTCAGCGCGGACTTCTCGTTGACGCGCGCGCGATACCGGGAGGATCAGGTGGCGGTCGACAATCGGCCGGGCCGGTACATCGCCAACTCGATCCCGGTGGTCGTCTCGGCGGCGGCCGTCGTCGAAGCGCCGGTTGGGGTCTTCGCAGGTGTACGGCTGCGCTATTTCGGCTCGCAGCCTCTCATCGAGGACGACAGCGTGCACCAGCCGGCGTCGACCATCGTCAACGCCCTGGTCGGCTACCGTTGGAGGCGCTACGAGGTCAGTGCCGAGGCGCTCAACCTGTTCGATTCGAAGGCGGACGACATCGCCTACTACTATCCATCGCGCCTGGCAGGGGAGCCGGCGGGCGTCAACGACCTCCATGTCCATCCGGCCGAGCCGTTTCAGATTCGCGGAAGCCTGACGGTGCATTTCTGATGCGTGGCGAGAGCTGAACGATGCGGTTGATCCTCAGCGTCCTGGTCGCCACGCTCTGTCATGGGGTGCTGTTCGGGGTCATGGCCGCGGTGCTATCGGGTCCGTCGGGGGCTCCCCGGGCGCCCGAAACCGTCGAGGTCGAGGTCGTCGCGGCGAGGCCCGATCCGATCGCCGAGGCAGCGCCGGCCGCCGCGAGGGCACCGGACAGCAAGCCAGCGCTGGCCTCTCCACCGCCGCGCATCGTCCGCCCGCAGCGACGGCTGGCCACCCTGGCCGAGCCTTCGGCGACGGCCGGGTTCGCTGGGCCGGCGGGCGACGTCGTCGGTCCCTCGGTTTCGGCCCCATCGTCGGCGGGCCCCGCATCGTTACATCCCACCCAAGGCGGGGGAACGGTGCCTACGGCCACGCCACGTTACCGGACGAACCCGGCCCCGGAGTATCCGATCCCCAGCCGGCGACGGCGCGAAGAGGGGATCGTCTTGCTCGACGTGGCGGTGGATGCGACCGGGAAGCCGTCCAACATATCGCTCGACCGCAGCAGCGGCTATCCGTTGCTCGATCGGGCCGCGCTCGACGCCGTCCGTCGATGGACCTTCGAGCCGGCACGCGCCGGTGCCGTGCCGATGTTCAGTCGGGTCGTCGTCCCGGTCCGCTTCTCGCTTTCGGAGTCGCCATGAGGAGATAGCCGGCGTCGGGCGGGTCGCAGTACGTGCAGGAGTTCCGGTGGAAGCAGACGGAGCGGACCGCGCAGTCGGCATTGTTCACGCAGGTCGCCTGGCAGGGGATGCACCGCCCGCCGCTGCAGAGGTGCAGGTCCCCGCAATCCCCATCGCCGGTGCAGACCTTGGGAGCGCCGTCGGTGGTGGCGTCGCGCCGATCGGCGTCGCCGTCGGGTCGTCCGGTGTCGCCGCTCGAATCCGCACCGACATCGGCCCGCGGGCGAGCGTCGATTGGGCCGTCGGCGGGAAGCAGGTCTGGCCGACCGCCGTCGGTGCCGACGGATACGTCGTTGCTGGCGTCCACGGCGGTCCACCGGCCGCCCGGCACGGGCCGGTGGGAAGTGCTCCCGCAGGCGGCCGATCCCAGGATTAAAACAATCAGGGCCCGCGCGAATCTTTCCGAGCGGGGCCCCATTCAGTGAAAATCTTATTCCTTGGTCCAACTGCCCGCCAGCCGGTGCATGTGCTACGCAAGGTTCGGTGAGCTCCTGGACGCTGGTGCAGAGATCGACGTGACCGATTCCCCCCCGACGCTCGAGGCGATCGGATACGACGCGCATTTCCAGTCGCGGCTGGCGGCGCTGGGGG
>CAYTTF010000185.1:0-9339 GCA_964440665.1 uncultured Myxococcales bacterium
GCAGGTCGACAAGACGTCGCAGCCGCCGTTCGCGGTGAGGCATTCGTTGATGTCCATGCACGTTGTCGCGCCGGTGCCGGTGTAGCCAGTCGGGCAGGCGCCGCAGGTGTGGGAGCCCGGGGTGTTGGTGCAGATCGCCAGCGGGTCGCAGCCGCCGTTCCGGGTGGCGCACTCGTCGATGTCGACACACATCGTCGCCCCCGTGCCCGAATAGCCGCTGGGACAGGCGGCGCAGGTGCGCGAGCCGGGCGTATTGGTGCAGGCGGCGAGCGGGTCGCAACCGCCGTTGGCGGTCAGACACTCGTTGATGTCCACGCAGCCCGCCGCGCCGCCGCCGCTGTAGCCGGCCGGGCAATTGCCGCAGGTGTAGCTCCCGGGTGTGTTCTGGCAAGGCGCGAGCGGGTCACATGCGGCGGTTCCGGCCGTACATTCGTTGATGTCGGTGCAGACCGTGTCGCCGGTTCCGGTGTATCCGTTCGGGCAGGGGCTGCACACGCGCCCGCCGACCGTGTTCATGCAGGTCGACAAGACGTCGCAGCCGCCGTTGCCGGTGGCGCACTCGTTGATGTCCGTGCAGCTCGTGTTGCCGGTCCCCGAGTACCCGGCGGGACAGGTCCCGCAGGTGACGGTGCCCGAGAGGCTGGTACAGGTCGCCAGCGGGGCGCAGCCGCCGTGATTGAGGGCGCAGGGATCGCCCGCGTCTATCGTGTCGCTCGAGGTCGCGTCTCGGTTTGGGGAACCGTCGGTCGCACCGTCGTGACTGGCATCATGGTTGTTCGCGTTGTTGGAGCCGTTACCGCAGCTGGCTGCCCCAAGCACCAGAACCGCACCCAGAGCTGAACCGATTCGACAACGCAACATGCCCCTGCCTCCTCACCATTTGAATTACCCCCCGGGGCACAGTGCGCAGCCTAATCTCGCCGCCGCAATCAATTTCAAATGGCTCAGCTGATCATTCCTCCTACATTGGCTACATCCCGTCACGCGAAGACCCGCTTCTGTCAATTCTCCAACGTCTTGTGTCGACTATCTGCCGTGACGACGGTGTGGGCGAGCCCGCGCTTCGCAGGCCATGGAGTGTTGCTTCGGCTCAAGCCTTGCCTACTCATAGAGCCGTGGTCGCTCGGATGGCCTTTGTCATATTGATCGCCCTAGGTCTGCCGGTGCGGGCCTCCGTCGTGGACGGAGAAGATCCAAACCCAGGGCGCACCGCCGACCAGAGATCCGATTCTACGTCGCCGCCTCCCGTTCCCGCCCCGGCACCAACTCGGGCCGTCTCCGACGCCCGACCATGGGATCGGACCGGCGCGATTTACTACGTCGGCGGCTTTGGTACGCCAGTCGGCGCCGGCGGCGGGGAACTGGTTGAGGTCTTGGGATCGGGATTTGAAATGACCCTTGGTGTGGGTCTCGGCATGGCCGCGGCGGCCGCCGAACCGAAACTACAAGCGAATGTCCTGCAATGGGCTGCGATGCCTCGTCTTCGTTTCGGGGGAGATCGCGAAAGGGCGTTCACGATAGGTGTGGGGATATCTGGAGGCGGCTACGGCTCATCTCCCGACTGCAACTTAATTGTCCAATTGGCCTGTTCCTATCTGATCAGATACGTCATCTGGGCAAATCTCGAAGTCGGTCGGGAGATTTGGTCACCGGACGGTTGGGCCTTTCGGTACTTTGCCGGATACGGTCACGGGTTTGCCAACGGTGGCAGCTTCAACATCCCCTATCTAGGCTTGGGTATTGGAAGGGCATTTTGATGGCGGCCGTGAACCGGGCTCTCTTGGCCCGCCGTCTCATGACAACCGCCGCATGAGCTCGACGAGATCGACGGCCATGACCCCTTTGCCCATCGGCCAGTGCCCGCTCCCGCCGTGCACGACGTAAGCCTCCTTCGGTTTCAAGACCTCGCGCGCCGAGCGAAAGCCGGCCGAGAGCTCCGGCGCAGTGGAGCGCTTGATCTCGATCGCCATCTCTACCTTGCCGGCTCGCTCGAAGAGCAGGTCCACTTCCGCGCCGTCTTCGGTCCGATAGTAGTAAGGCGTTCGGCGGTCGCCGGCGGCGGCGATCACGCTCTCGATCACGAATCCCTCCCAGCTTGGTCCCGCGACGGGATGGCCGAGGATATCGTTCCACGTCTCGAGGTCGAGCAACGCGTGCACAATCCCGCTGTCGCGCACGTAGATCTTGGGCGTGCGAACCAGTCTCTTGCCGACGTTGCCGCTCCAAGGGCGCAGGCGCCGCACCAGGAGCAGATCCACGAGGAGGTCCACATACCGCCCCACGGCCGGCGATGAGACGGCCAGGCCCGCCGCCAGCCTGGCTTGGTTGAGGGGCGTGCCCTGCCCATGGGCCAGCATCGTCCAGAGGCGTCCCACCGTCTCGGCGGGAAGCCGCGGCGCGAACATCGGAACGTCCCGTTCGAGGTAGCTCTGGACGAACGCGCGACGCCAATCCAAGCTATCGACGTCGGTCTTGGCAAGCAGGCTGTCCGGGAACCCGCCCCGTGACCAGAGGCGTTGCACGCCGCCGGGACCCTCTCCGGCTTCCAGGGCATCGATGGGGGCGAGCTCCACGTAGGCGACCCGTCCCGCCAGCGTCTCGGATGCCTGCTTCATGAGGTCGAGGGACGCCGAGCCGAGCAATAGAAAATGGCCGGCGCGGTCGCCCCCGCGCCGCCTTTCGTCGATGATTCCGCGCAACGACCCGAAGAGATCGGGCGCGCGGTGGATCTCGTCGACGACGACCAGCTTGCCGGCCTGCGCTCGCAGGTAGGCGTCCGGGTCGGCCAGGCGCCGCCGATCGGCCGGCCGCTCGAGGTCGAGGTAGACGGCGCCGGCCCCCTTTGTCGCCGCGATCTCCTGGGCCAATGTCGTCTTGCCGACCTGGCGGGGACCAAGCAGGACCACGGCGGGCATGGTCTTCAGGCGGGCCTCGATCGAGGCGCGGAGGCGGCGTTCGACCAGCATTGGATAACCCCGGAATCCTAACGTCATACATTACAATTCCGGTGGTCCTGGGGTCAAGGTCGAACCCGGAAGTGGCGCCGACTCTTCGGACGATCAGCGCGGCCTCGCCGACGACAGCCGACCCGGGGAGCCACACTCGGCGCGGTCGGTCGTCCGGTCGGTCGTCCTTCAATGCCGCTTCAGCGCCTCCTGCGAACCCGAAGTGCGAGCATGACAAACCCGAGCAGCGCCAATGCTGGGGTGCTTCCGGTGTTGACCTGGGAAACGCGACAGGAGCAGCCGCCGGCCTGGGCCACGCCGTTTCCCGAAGCTCCCCCCGCGCCGGCACTGCCCCCAGCTCCGACCGCACCAGGACCGCCGCCACCGCCGCTTGCAGACAGTCCGCCAGTTCCCGTGGCTCCTCCGGTGGCGACGCTGTTGCCGGTTCCCGCGCCGCCACCCGATCCGACTCTCCCGCCCGTGGAGACCCCGCCCCCCGTTCCGCTGCCTCCAGCCCCGGCGCCCGTCACGCCCCCAGTTGCCACGGCGCCGCCGGCTCCCGTCACGCCGCCGGTTCCTGTCATGCCACCACTTCCCGGATTTGAAGCTCCGGCGTCGGCAGCGGGGGGCACGGTGGCGCCGCCCGGGCAAGCGAGATCGGCCTGCGCGTTCAGGTACTCCTCGACGTTGGTGTAGCCATCGCCGTTGCTGTCGCCATTGCCGTCGCTGGCGCTTTTCGGGTCGAGCCCGTGCGCGGTCTCCCAGGCATCCGGCATGCCGTCGCCGTCGGTGTCAAATCCCGCGGGCCGCGTCACCTGTGTCACGACCGGTTGACCGCCCACATCGCTTTCGTCGGCGATGATGGCCCCTTTTGTTCCGAGGGAGCCAAGTTGGGCGATCAGCCGCAACTCGACCGCATCCCGGTGCTGACAGGTCCCGGCCTGGGCCATCACGCGCGCATAGGCATCCTCCGCGCTCAACACCGTGACGGGCACGGGAGGCTTGCTGTGCGCCGCGGTCTCGAACGTCGGTGGCGTGGTGCCCTGAAAATCCGCGTTGACCACCGCCCTTCCATTGAGTTGGCCGTCCTTGTTCACGTCCACCATGTTGCCGGTTTGGTAGGCGTGGTCGGTGTTGGTGTAAAACGTGAAGAAGTTCGCGACGGCCGTTGGCCCGGCAATCAGATAGTTGCCGATGTAATCCTCGTACCAGTCCGCGCCCGAGTGGCCTCCGATGATGCCGCCACCCGTGCCCCAGTCGTAGACGACGTTGTTGATGCACTCTCCGTTCGCTTTGAACTTGGGGTTGCGCTCATTGTTGTCGATCCACAAGTTGTGGGCGATGGTGATGTCCTGCTCGCCATCGATGATGGAGCCGAAATGTTGTGGCGGCACGCCCTCGCCGACGATCGAGTTCTGCAGGGTCACGGTGCTGCTGGTGCCGGTGATGCCGAAGTTGTCCCAGCGTCCCCATTGTATGGAGACGTGATCGAAAATCATGTTCTGGCCGTCGGTGATGTTGACCGTCTTCTGCGCACTGCCCGAGGTGTCAATCATCCCCTGACGGAAACGGAGATAGCGGACGATGATGTTGCTGCGACCGCTGAAGCTGGTCTCCCTGCCATAGATGGTGATGCCATCGCCCGGTGCGCTCTGGCCCGCCAAGGTGATGTTGTCGCCGCCGACGACCAGGACCGAGGCCGGTTTGATCACGCCGCTGACGTCGAACACCACGATGCGGTTGGACCCGCTGAGCGCATCGCGCAAGGATCCGGTCCCGGAATCGGCGAGCGTGGTGACGTGAACCACCTGGCCCTTGCGACCGCCCGTGACCAGAGCGGCAAAGCCTTCTGCCCCGGGGAAAGCAAGCGGAGCCGCGACGGCCTCGCCTGCGGCCATCGCCGCCACGACGATGACGAGCGCCATGGCGCCACAACGCCGGCGAACACTCGGTGATACGGGTTCATGCAGCAAGGTGACCCTCGAGCCCACCATCATAGGCGGCAGACGGCACTCCGGGGTCCCGAATGTTGTCGTGTGCAGATGGCGTTAGGGGGTACACGTAGGTTCGATCGGGGCTCGGACACGCTAAACCCAGGCGTAGTTGAAGCTGATGCTGACCCGCTCATCGAGGGTGGGATTCGGCGCGACGCCGTGGCGAAGCCAGCTCTCGAACAGAATGAGCTTGCCGGCCTGGACATCGTACGAGATCTGCTGGCGGTTCTGAGGCCGGCAGTCCGGTCGCCGGGGGGGCACGCCGGCGAAGTTTTCGACGCGGGGATCTTCGAACCGGATGCCCGCACACCCCTCGGGGGTCTTGACGTAGAAGGTCCCGCTCACCACCGCGCCGGGGTGCACGTGCAACGGATGAACGGCCTCGCGGGACATGATGTTGACCCAGCAATCCACCATCGAGAGCTGGGCCTCCCGCAAGTCCATGTCGATGCGACGCGCGAACCGTTTGACGTGCGGCCAGATTTTCCGCTCGAGGCCCGCGAACGTGGAGACCGTCCGGTGCAGGCTCCGGAGCGTCTCGTACGACGTATACCCCGACGGATATCCCTCCTTGCACCAGGCCTGCCCGGCGTCGTCGAGATCGCGGATCTTGTAGCTGTCCTCGAGCAACGCTCGGGTGAGGTCGTCGCTGCCCTTTCCCTGCAACGGGGACTCGTAGACGTAGGTCGGAAACCAGGGTTTGGCGGGCATGGTTGCCTCCGGCTTGTCTGGGGCGGGGCGGGCGATGATACCAGTTCAGCCGTTCGACTAACGAACGAGCTGGAACTGCTCGATGACGTCGTCCTCGTCCGTGAGGCGATCGCTTCCGACGACGAAAGACTCGTATTCGATCTTGAGCACCCCTTCCACTTGGTGCCGGTCGGCGACAACGGGTGATCCCGGCTCGGCTCCCGCGCTCGGTTTCGCTTTGAAGACCGCGATCACTTCCCGGCCCTCCCAAGATCCGGCGTCCCGTCTGACCTCAGCAGGTGTTGCGGTTCTGCGCTCCACGGCATGAGTGTGTCAGACGCCAAGGGAGAAGCCCATTGCGAAGTAAATGCGTCCTGCCTCCGCCGTTGCCGATCCGAAGCGCCGAAGCGCGGCGGGCGATGGCGCCGCGGACGCGGTACGTCTGGCCGCGCCCTAACTTCCCGCCCCCAGGTTCCGCTCAGCGTGGGCGAGAATCTCCACCAGGCTCTCCAGCGCGGCTTCGCTCCCCGGCACGCCGTGCGCGCGGAGCGCCACCTCCTTGGCGAACAGCGAGAGCAGGTACCGTAGCCGCGTTCGGGACTCGCCGCGCAGCGCGATGTAGTCGTCGTGGCTGGCGTTGACCTGCCATTTCTGACCGTCGAAGCGGCTGCGCCAGCGTCCGCCCGAATCGTCGACCAGCTCGGGCTCGGGAACGCCGGCAGCGAGATCGGTCGCTGGCTCCGGGCGATCTGCGATCCGCACCGACGCCGAGGCCTCGGCGTGCTCCGCGTGCAGCTGCGCGACCACCGCGATCGCACAGCGCAGGTCCGCCCGCGCGTCCGGCTGCACGCGGACCAGGGGCTTCGGTCCGTCGCCGACGATTTCGACGGCCGCATTGTCGCTGGACCAGGCAAATGACACCTCGCCGCGCACCCGCCGGCCGTCGCGATCGAGCGCGATGGCTTGCACCCGCCGTTCACGACCCGCCTGCACCGTGATCTCTGCCGGGACGATGCGGACCGCCGCGAGTGGCCCGGGCGGAAACAGCGACGGCGCTTCCTCCATCGGTACCGTGTCGCTTCCGGCATCTCCGGGATCGCCGTCGGCCTTTCCGAAAGGAAGCCCTTCGGGCGCCGCGCCTCCCGTGCCAGCTACCGGGGTGGTCCCCACGGGCGACACCACCTCCTCGACTTTCGGCAGCTCATATTGCGGCAGGCGCGCGCGCAGCCCGCGCAGTGCCCGACGCAGCTCGGATAAGAGTTGCCGGCTGGTCGTCGCCTGGCGCTCGCGATCGAGCCGGCCCAGCTCCGCTTCGACGAGCGTCGCGTACCCGACCATCGCCCGCGCGAACGCCTCGGATGCCGCGTCGGGTATCACCCCACGCCGCGTCCCGGGCGGGATCTGGAAGGCGGAGAACTCGATGAGGCCCGTCAGGCCACGACCGGTCCAAGGCGACCGATCCAAACCTTCCATCCCGAGCTGCCGCAGCTCCGCCGCGTCGTCGGCGATCAACGTCCCGGCGCAACTCACTTCGATGGCCGCGCGATCGCCGCCGCGCGCGAGATAGAGCTCGATCTTGGCGGGCGCATGGCCCTCGACCGGAACCATTTCCGGGACGGTGAGGCGCTCGCCCACGAACCGCCGCGGCACCACGACGAAAGTTCTCTCGGCGAGGCCCCGCGCAAGCCGGTCTTGGATTTCGAGCGCCGCCCCCGTCGCCAGCAGCATCCCGCGCAGCTCGGACGCCAGGTAGTCGTTCAGCCGCCGCCCGGTGAGGATCCGCTGGGCGGCATCGTGCAGCTCACCGATGACGACCTCCGTGAACGTATCGGCGGTCTCGAAGGCCATGCGCTCACGCACCAGCTCCGCGCGCTCCTGATCCTCGACCATCCGCAGCGCCCATACCTCGCCACCCCCCACGCGCGAGCGGATCTCCATGCGATGCCCGATCGACCAGAAGCCGAGCAGGCCGATGCCGTACTTGCCCGCGACCATCTCGTCGTGCCGCTCGCGCGGCGATAGGCCCCGCTTGCGTGAATGACCGATGTTGGTGGCGATCGCCCGCAGCGCCCCTTCGCGCGTCAGCTCCGGGACGATCCCCTCGCCGTCGTCGCGGATGACCAGCGCTGGCGCCCGTCGCACGCGCCGCCGCTCGATCGTCACGCGCCGGGCCTTGGCATCCAGCGAGTTCTGTACGAGCTCCGCGACTGCCTTGCGCGGATCGCTTTGGCTCCGCGCGAGCCACCGGATCAGGTCGAACGGGTCGGCCGGCTTGAGCTTGAGGCTAGATGAGGGAGCCACGCGGCATGTTCTCGGCGCTGAGCGATCTCGGCAGCATCCTAGTCGGTTTTCCGCCGCAGGACTGGACGTATAGCGGCGGAATCTGGGGGGATGCGGTCAGAACAAGCAGCTTACGACGGCCGTGCTGGTCTCGGAATAGCGCGCGCGTTATGATGATCAGGCCAGTGATCGCCGGGCCCGCAGGATCCCCAACCGACGTCTTCGACACGCGGAAACCGATTGTTTTCCGTCGATCGCGCAGAGCACGATGGTGGCGAGTCATCGCGCTGCTGTCGGCAACCGGACTCGGGGGCGTCAATAACAGCTGCTCATTCGTCTTTGTCGACGGTCCGCCGGCAGAGCACGCCAAGATGCCTTACTTCGACTGCACCTCCACCTACGGGCTGCCGGTGGCCGACGGTTTCATTGGGTTGAGCGGCGTACTCGGTGCCGGGCAGGCGCTTGGCCAGTCCAAGCAGGCGTACGCCGACAAAAATGGCGGGGCGAGCCGCAACGCCGCGGCGGGCATCGATATCGCTCTCGCCGGTGTGTTGGCCGCATCGGCGGTGTACGGCATCGTTCAGACCGAGCGGTGTGATCGCGCCAAAGAGGACCTCAGAGCGCGCATTTTTGCGCCGACGCTTCACCGCCCCCAGCTGCCGCCACCTTTCCCGACGTCTCCGGCGTCTCCGGCGTCTCCGGCCTCCCCGACCCCTCTGCCCGACCCGACGCCGAATTCGCCGATGCCATTGTCGCCGGGATCACCGCCACCCGTCTCGCCAACTGGCGACCCGAGCACCGGCGCGCCAACGCCGTAACGGCCGCCGCAGCTGGCCGGATCGGCGACTCCGCGCTGTCCCCAGGTTCTGCGCGCCCTCGGCGCGTGCCATCTCGGGCCGTGGTATCTTCCTGACCCGGAAAGTCGACGAAAGGAGGTTCTGCATGCGTCGCATCGCCGCAACCACTCTATTGCGCCACACGGTTCCCCTCGGGTTGGCGGTCATCCTGGTCGCCGGTTGCGCGAAGGGCGAGGACGGCACCGGCGTCGGCGGAAGCGGGGGCGGATCCGGCAGCGGAGGGAAGGTCGGCTCCGGTGGCGCGACCGCGGGCAGCGACGGCGCGACCGGTAGCGGCGGCCGCGGCTCGGCTGGATCCACAGGAATCGGCGGAGCTGGCGCGAGCGGCTCCGCAGGGAGCGGCGGTTCCACGGGGAATGGAGGTCGAGGCGGCAGCGGTGGTGCGGCAGGCTCTGGCGGCACGACCGGCAGCGGTGGCACCGCCGGGGGCACGACCGGCAGCGGCGGCACTGCGGCCGCCGGCTCGAAGGGAACCGGCGGTACCGCCGCCGGCGGCTCGACGGGAACCGGCGGCACCGCCGGCTCCGGCACCACAGTCTGCGGCGGCGGCTCTGCGATGAGTGGTGACGTGAC
>CAYTTF010000186.1:0-9331 GCA_964440665.1 uncultured Myxococcales bacterium
GGCCTCCTTGACGGAGAGCCCATCCTCGTTGCGCAACAGGTTTTCCAGCAGGATCCGCAGAGAGAACGGCAGCCGCGCTGGTTTGCCGCCCGCCTTCTCCAGGGCCGCCAGCCGGTGAATTTCGAATTTGCGTTTGCCGACCTCGAGGGTGCCGCGACTGCCGAAACTGTTAGCCATGGCGACATTCTTAGTTGGCGGACGCAGGATGTCGAGTGCCTAGCGAGACCGTTTACTTATGGGGCGGATAGGAGAGGAATACGTGTCGCCGCAAGTTGTGGGGTCGGGTGTCCCCCGGCGGTGGGCTGTCGTTCTCGATCTTGTAGGCGTCGAATTGGACGATGCGGTCCTGCGGGCGGTGCGTGCGCTTGTGGTAGCTCAGGATCCATTCCAAAAACGCCTGGTGGTACGCGGCCTGATCGGGGATCCGCACCGAGTAGTTGAAGAAGAAGGAATCGTTGTCGAGACGGGACGGAATCTCGTCGATGCCGGGGTCGGGGTAGCGGCTGGCGACCTCGCTGTAGGGGTCCACCCGCCGACCGTCGGCGGTGACCGCCTCGACGACCACCGACTCGTCGGTGAGCGGCGCATCCGAAGCGAACATCGACCAGGCCTGAATGAGGCGCGGGTAAGCGACCAGCCGCTTGATCCAGAGCGGCTCTTCGAACTTGAGAACCTTCGGCACCGCCTGGTTGATGAAGATCGCCTCGCTGACCAGCACGATGATCATGGCCAGCACCGCCCCCTCGCGCAGGAGAGCCCAGAGCCGCCGCAGCGCCTTGCCGATCGGCGCGCGCGGGCGCTCGGACGGCGTGGCGACGGGCGCAGCGGCCGGAACCCCGCAGGCCGCGAGCCCGAGCCAGCCGGAAATCTTCAGTCGGCGCCGCGCGAAAAAATCGTAGGCCCGATTCGCGAGCGCGCGCAGGCCGGGTAGCCGCAGCGGCAGCGACCAGAGCCACCCGAACGGAAGCGCGCGCAGGATCTGCGCCACGCCGTCGGCGCGGGTGCTCCGGCGCCCCGTCGTCTCGTCCACCACCACGATCGTTCGCCCCAGCAGCTCGGGCGAGACACCGGGGAGGCCGGCGGGGATCTCGGCGCTCGAAACGAATCGCACCCGTCCCAAGACGTCCAGGCGGGCGATGACCCGCGCGATTTGAAAACAGACCCCGCAGCCGGCGTCGAAATAGGCGACCACCCGCCGCCCGCGCCGCGCCGAAATCCGCGTGAACAGCGACCAGTCGGCACCCGTGAGCAGGAACGGCGTGTACCCGATCATCGCCCACGAGAACACGCCGAGGTTGATGAAGGTCTGGAACCCCAGGTGCAGCCCAATGACGGCGAGGATGGCCGCGCGCCGGGTCCAGACGCGCTGGATGGGGAGGAGCAAGAGCGCCGGCAGAGCGCCCTCGGTCGCCAGCGCCGCCCAGGAGAGTACCCGCGACAGCCCGAGGGTCATGTGTCCGCGCATCCAGACGGCGAACCAGGTGACCATGCGGTTCTGGTAGATCACGTAGTGAACCGCCGACCCGTGCCGCCAGGTCGGCCCCCCCTTCTGGATGGCGTTGAAGAAGTAAGAGGTCGCGAGCTGCAGCACCAGCGCGAACGCCGCCAGAGTGACGACGTCATTATTGTCGGGACCCTGAGAGGGTCCCGCGCCCCCCGCGATGGGCTCGGGCGAGCCAAGCTCGCCCTCCCCCGACGCGATCGTGTCGGGACCCTGGGAGGGTCCCGCGCCCCCCGCGATGGGCTCGGGCGAGCCAAGCTCGCCCTCCCCCGACGCGATCGATTCGGGACCCTGGGAGGGTCCGGTCAGCTCGGGAGCGACTGAGGGGCGGACGTCCGACTCGTGGCGGTTAGCGAGCTCGGCGGCGGTGGTTTCGGGGTGGCGGCGGAGGCTGGCGAGCACGGCGTCGACGGAGAACCGCCGGCCGAGCGGCAGGAACGCGGTCCAGAGCGCCAGCTCGCCCAGCATCCAGTCGCCGCCGTTTTCGAGAAGGGTGACCCGGCCATGCAAGCTCAGCACGCAGACCAGCGCCAGGAACTGCATGAGCCGCGTCCGCCAGCCGACGAGCAGCGCCAGATAGACCAGACCGCAGAGGATGAAGCAGACCGCCGCCTCGTCGGGCAACGACGCCATGAAGAAGAAGGAAAACATCCACTGCGTCGGCGGGCGCCAGAGCAGCGTGTGGTTCGGCAGCAACCCCTCATTGGAATAGAAGAGCCTGAGAACCGGAATCCGCCTCAGCAGATCGAACAGCAGGATCAACGCCAGCCCGATGCGTCCGAGCCCCAGGCTGCGCGCATCGATCGTGAGGTGGTGCTCGACCAGACGGCGGCGCAGCGACGCGAGGCGCGTCACGGCCAACTCAGGAACCGGCGTTTGCGCGGTCGCTGCGGCTCGGTCTCGCCCGGGCCCGGGCTGTCGTGCTCGACGACGTAGGCGTCGAACTTCACGACGGTGTCGACGACCTGTCCGGTCCGCTCGGGATAGCGCAGGATCCACTCGATGAGCGCCTGGTGTAGGACGGCCGCTTCCGGAATCCGCAACGTGTAGTCGCACCAGAACGACGAGTGCCCGAGGCGGACCGGCACGTCGTCGATCGGCACCGTCGCGACCCGACTGCCGACCTCGTTGTAGGGATCGACGTGCCGCCCGTCGCGGGTGACCGCGTCGACGTAGACCGTCTCGTCGGTGAGTGGCGCCTCCGGAGAGAACAGCGACCAACCCTCGAAGAGGTGCGGGTACATGATTGCGGCGACCATCCACTCGGGCCGGTGCTCGATCCGGAGGGCGGAGGGAAAGGCGGGGTTGGCGACGGAGACATCGGCCGCGAGCGTGACGAACACCAGCGCGACCGCGGTCTCGCGGGCGAACGGCAGGCGGGCGGAAAGCCAGGCGCGAAGCGGCGTCGGCGTGGCAACCGGCGTGCGTGGGCCATCCGCGCGTGACGGCGACGGGACGCCGCAGGCCGCGAGGCCCAACCAGGTCGAGATCGCCGTCCGGTGGCGCGCGAAAAGATCGTAACCGCGCCCCGCGACGGTGCGCACCAGCGGCAAGCGCAAGGGCCAGGACCACCAGCGGCCGAAGGGGAGCGCCCCGAAGATTTCCGCGAAGGCGTCGGAGCGCGTCCAGCGCCGATCCGGCGCGTCGCGGTCGACGACCAGGATGGTCTGCTCGAGCGGCGCCGGATCGAAGCCCGCCGGGAGCGCCGCCAGATCGCGGTTGGAAATCCAGCGCAACCGCCGGTGAACGTCCATGCGCGCGAGCACGCGCACGAGCAGGGTACAGACACCGCAGTCGGCGTCGTAGAACACCGTACGCGCCCGCCCGCGCCGAGGCACCCACCGCGCGAAGAGCTCCCACTGCGCCTCGGTGATCAGAAACGGCTGAAAGGCCAGCATGGCGGCAGAAAAAATTCCCAGGTTGACGACCAGCCCTATGCTGGTGTGCAGCCCCACCAGCAGCACCGCCGCGACAAAGCGCGTCCAGCGCCAGAAGATCGGCGTCAACACCAGGATCGGCGCGGAGGCCTCCACCACCAGCGTGCCGTACGTCAGCAGCTTGGTGAACGAGAACGGAAGGTGCTCGCGCACCCAGACGCCCAGCCAGGTGATGATCCGCTCCTGATAAAGGACGTAGTGGACCGCGGTGCCGTCGTGCCAGGTCCGCCCGGACTTGTGCAGGTAGTTGAACCCGTAGATCACGGCGATCTGAAGCAGTAACCCCAGCGCCGCCAGCGACGCCGACATCGCCCGGTCATCCGGGGGTGGCACCCCGGCCGCCAGCTCCTCGGGCGTTTCGTGGGGACGCGCGCGGAGGCTGGCGAGCAGCGCATCGACTGAGAACCGGCGCCCGAGCGGCAGAAACGCGGTCCAGACGAGGAGCACGCCCAACGCGACGCCGCCCCAGTTCTCGGCAAAAATGATGCGGTTGTGCAAGCTGGTCGTCATCGCGAACGACAGCACGTGAAAGAGCTTGGTCCGGTAGCCGATCAGCAGACAGAAGAAGCAGACGAACGCGACCAGGAACAGGAGCGCCGATTCCTCCGGCAGGGAGGCCATGAAGAAAACCGAAAAAATCCGCGGAAACGGCGGGCGCCAGAGCACGGTGTGGTTGGGGATGAGGCCAGCGTTGCTATAGAAGTCCCGCAGCCACGGGATCCGGCGCAGGAGATCCGCGATCAGAACCAGCCCGATCGCGATCCGACCGAGCGCCAGGCTGCGCGGATCGATGCGGAGGTAGGTGCGGCGGAAAGCCTCGCCAAGTCCGGCCCGGTTCACGCTTTGATTCCTCGTGTGCGGCGTCGCCCGGCCAGGTCGACGCCGATTCGGGCCAGATCCTCGAGCGAGCGCACCATCGCGCCCGCCCCGAGCTTCGATCCTTTGACGTCGTGCCAGACGGCGAGCGGCACCTCGACGATGGCCGAGATCGGCAGGGGGGTCGCCGCGCCACCGGCCAGGAGTCGCCCCAGAAGCTCGACGTCGAAGGCCCAGCGCGAAAGGAACGGGGCATCCAGGGCCGCCGCCAGCGCGGGTGTTGCGCGAAACAGCTTCGCGCCGCACTGGGTGTCGTAGACGGGGGCCTTCAAGATGAGCGACGCGGCCGTGGCGAACACACGCCCGAGGTAGTGGCGGACCGCGCTCCGCTGGATGTCACTCCCGAGCAGCGCAACGCGCGCCCCAATCGCCGCCTCCACGCCCGGACGCCCGAGCGCTTCCCGCAAGCGGGGAACCTCCGTCAGCGGCGTCGAGAGATCGGCGTCGAGGTAGCCGACGATCCGCGCCCCCCGCGCGAGCGCCGCCCGCATCCCCTGGCGCACCGCCTCGGCCTTTCCGGCGTTGGGCCGCAGCGTCAGAACCTCGATACGGCCGCCCCCGTCGGCCGCGATGGCGGCCAGACATTGGGCGGTCGCGTCCGTTGAGCCGTCGTCCACGAAGATCAGCGAGAAGTCTGGGTTCCCTTGAACGAAGGCCAGCAGCGGCGCACCGTCGAGCCGCTCGGCTTCGTTGTAGCAAGGGACGACCACCGTCAGGGTCGGGGCGGCCGAGTCCATGTCGTACCCCATCTTGCCCGATTTCCTATAAGCTATGTTCTCAAGATGACAAATACAGCCCCTGCCAGCCCCTACGGGCTTGGGCATAGGGTGCTCGAGATCGTCGGCATCACGTTCGTCTTCGTAGCACTCACCTTCATCGGATTCCGGATTGCAGGTGCAATGGGTCGCACCCGCGACTTGATCGGTCTGGGAGCGGCGGCGCTGATCGGGTACCTGGTGGCGGATTTCCTGTCGGGCTTCGTCCACTGGGCGGGCGATACCGTCGGGGACGAGACCACGCCGGTCTTCGGTCCGAACTTCGTGCGTCCGTTCCGCTACCACCACGTCGATCCCAAGGACATCACCCGCCACGACTTCATCGAGACCAACGGCAACAACTGCATCGTGGTCTCCCCGATCCTGGCGTTCGTGATGCTGACGATGCCGAAGGCTACCGGAGCCTACTTCTATTGCACCGTCGTCGTCGCCTTCACCTCCTGGTTCGTCTTCTGCACCAACCAGTTTCACAAGTGGGCACACGACGACCATCCGGCACGTTGGATCCGGGCGCTGCAGCGCATGGGCCTCATCCTGTCGCCCGAGCACCACGCCACCCACCACGCCTCGCCGCAGGACAAATCCTACTGCATCACCGTGGGTTGGATGAACCCGCTGCTCGATCGGATCGGCTTCTTCCGGACGCTTGAAGCGGTTATCTCGCGCGTCAGCCCCGGCGCGCTGCGTCCCGGCTGAGCGCCGTCAGCGCGGGGCGGCGTGCGCCGAGAGCGCGATCCCGATCTGACCCAGCCAGTAGACGCCCAACGTCCAGAAGGCGATATGCGGGATCGGCCGGCGGAAGCGATTGAGCGCCAGGCTGGCGTCCGAGGCGTAGAAGAGCACGGCACCGCCGAAGGCCAGGGGCCCCGGCGCGAACGATCCGTCGCCAACAGTCGCCGACGCCGCGATCACCATCGCGCTGATCACCGCGCCATAGGCCACCGTCGGCCCGTGCATCCCGGCCGCGCCGCTCCAGATCGCGCGCAGCACCAGCGCCGTCGCTGTGAGCGCGACGGCCGCGACCACCAAGACGTGCGGCGACCAGACCGCCACGCCCGCGAAAGCAATCACGTAGGCCAGGTGCGCCAGCAGGAACGCCGCCAGCCCGATCAGGAACGCCCGCGGGCCCGACCAGATCAGCGCCACGTCGCCGGCGATCGACAGCGCGATCCCGGCGTCGACCCAACAGGCGAACCGCGTCTGCGGCCACCCGACGACGGCCAGCAGCAAAACGGTAGCGAGCGGCTTGGCCGTGACGTGGAGCCATGCGATGCGCCGCTCGGCGGACAGGATCGCGAGCGCTCCGACCAGGACGACCGCGACGACGGAGAGCGACACGCGGCTAGATCTTAACCGACTTGAGGGAGCAAACCGAACCCGGCGCTCCGGCCAGCGGGCCATCGGGAGCGAAAGGGCGTGTTCAGCGCAGCCCAGGCGCTTCGTGGCCACTGCGGGCGACGTACTCGCGATAGCCGCCGCCGTAGGGGATCGGACCCTCGGGCCCGAGCTCCAGCACCCGGCTCGACAGGCCGGCCAGGAACTCGCGATCGTGCGAAACGAACAGCATCGTCCCCTCGAAGTCGTGGAGCGCCGCGATCAGCATCTCCTTGGTGGCGATGTCGAGGTGGTTGGTCGGCTCGTCGAGCACCAGGAAGTTGGGCCGGTCGTAGAGCAGCCGCGCCAGCACCAGGCGCGCCTTCTCGCCGCCCGAAAGCACGCGGCAGGTCTTCTCGATCTCGTCGCCGGAAAACCCGAAGCAACCGGCCAGCGAGCGGAGGGAGCCGACCGACGCCAGGGGAAAGGACTCCTCCAGCGTCTGCCAGACCGTCTTGGCCGGCTCGAGCACCTCCATCGCGTGCTGGGCGAAGTAGCCCATCTTGACGCTGGCCCCGACGGTGACGCCGCCCGCGTCGGGCTGGATCTCGCCGGCCACCAGCTTGAGCAGCGTCGATTTGCCGGCGCCGTTGACCCCCATCACGCACCAGCGCTCTTTGCGGCGGACGATCAGATCGAACCCGTCGTAGAGGGCGCGCGCGCCGTAACCTTTTCGCAAACCTTCGATCTTGACCACGTCGTCGCCGGACCGCGCCACCGACGGGAACTCGAACACCAGTGTCTTACGCTGCTTGGGCGGCTCGACCCGTTCGATCTTTTCCAACTTCTTGACCCGCGACTGCACCTGCGCCGCCTTGGCCGCCTGCGCCTTGAAGCGCTCGATGAAGCGCATCTCCTTGGCCAGCATCGCCTGCTGGCGGGCGTGCTGCGCCTCGACCTGCGCCTCGTTGACCGCGCGCTGCTTCTCGTAAAAATCGTAGTTCCCCGAGAACGTGGTGAGCACGCCCCCGTCGATCTCGATGATCTTGCCTACCACCCGATTCAGAAACTCGCGGTCGTGGGAGGTCATCAAGAGCGCGCCGTCGTAGCCCTTGAGAAATCCTTCCAGCCAGATGATCGATTCGATGTCGAGGTGGTTCGACGGCTCGTCGAGCAGCATCGCGTCGGGGCGCATCAAGAGAATGCGCGCCAGCGCGACGCGCATCTTCCACCCACCGGATAGGGCCCCGACGTCCCCGTCCTGCATCTGCTGCGAAAACCCCAGCCCCGCCAGGATCTCCCGCGCCCGAGCCTCGAGCGCGTACCCGCCCAGCTCGTCGTAGCGGACCTGCACGTCGCCGAACCGTTCCACCAGCCGATCGAGCTCGTCGGCGCGCGCCGGATCGGCCAGCGCCAGCTCCAGCTCGTGCAGCTCGGTGGCCACCTCCGACACGGCGCCGGCGCCGTCCATCGTCTCGGCGACGGCGCTCCGCCCGGCCATCTCGCCCACGTCCTGGCTGAAGTAGCCGATCGTGACGCCGCGATCGATCGAGATCTGCCCGTCGTCGGCAGACTCCTCGCCCATGATGAGACGGAAGATGGTCGACTTGCCCGCGCCGTTCGGGCCCACCAGGCCCACCTTCTCGCCGCGCTGAATGGCGGCGTCCGCGTCGACGAAGAGGACGCGCGGTCCGTGTTGCTTGGTGACGGAGGCCAGCCGAATCACGGGCAGCGTATTACTCCACATCGGTCCCGGCGTCCAAACCGGGGTTTCTCCCGGGGTCCAAACCGGGGTTTCGAACGGGATCGTGCTAGACCTCGCGCCGCAATGAAGTTCGCCGAGCTCAACCTGCACCCCGCCCTGGCGGCCACGCTGACCGCGCGCGGCTACGAGACCGCCACCCCGGTGCAGGCGGCGGTGCTCGATCCGGGCTGCGCGGGGCGCGACCTGCTGGTCTCGTCCGAGACCGGATCGGGGAAGACCATCGCCTTCGGGGGTGCGCTGGCAGAGACGTTGCTCGGCCAACCGGAAGCGGATGGAGGCCCGGGCGCCGGCAAAGCGACGCACGGTCCGAATCCCGTCGCGCTGGTGATCGTTCCGACGCGCGAGCTGGCGGCCCAGGTGCGCGAGGAGCTGGCCTGGCTGCTGCAGAAGACTGGCCTGCGGCTGGCGGCTTTCACGGGCGGAACTCCGGTCGGCGGCGATCTGCGCATCCTCCAACGCGGCGTCGATCTGGTGATCGGAACGCCGGGGCGCCTGGTCGATCTGCTGCGTCGGCAGCGGCTCACGCTGTCCGATCTGCGGGTGGTGGTGCTGGACGAGGCGGACGAGATGCTCGACCTCGGCTTCCGCGAAGACCTGGAGACGATCCTGAAGACGTCGCCGGCGACGCGCCGCACGTTGCTTCTTTCGGCCACACTGCCAACGGAGATCCGGACGTTGGCCCGCAAGTTTCAGCGCGACGCGCTGGCGATCGATCCGCGCAAGGTCGACGGGGCGGGCGGGGCAGCGAAGGGAGCCGCGGCCCACAGCGACATCACCTACGTCGCGCACCTGATCGCCGGCGGCGATCGCCTGGCCGCGGTGGTCAACGTGCTGCGCGCGGCCGGCAACCCCCGCGCCATCGTCTTTTGCACCACGCGCGAAGGGGTGGCGACGACGCACGCGGCCCTGGTGGCGCGCGGGTTCTCGGCGGTCGCCATCTCGGGCGATCGCGTTCAGGCCGAGCGCGATCGGGCCCTCGAGCAATTGCGGCGCGGCGAGGTGCAGGTGCTGGTAGCGACCAACGTCGCGGCCCGCGGACTGCACTTGCCCGACGTGGATCTGATCGTCCACGCCGATCTTCCTTTGAACGCGGAGTCGCTCACCCACCGCAGCGGGCGCACCGGCCGCGCTGGGCGCAAAGGCACCGCGGTGGTGATCGCCC
>CAYTTF010000187.1:0-9322 GCA_964440665.1 uncultured Myxococcales bacterium
GCCGGGGAACAGGTGGTGCTCGATCTGGAAGTTCAGGCCACCCAGGTACCAGGTGAGGAACTTGTTTTCGCGCGCGAAGTCGACGGCGGTCTCGACCTGATGCGCGGTCCATTCATGCTCGATCTGACCGGAGGGGACGCGCGGCTGCCGGAAGGTTGCCTCCTCGACGCAATGGGCGAGCTGGAACACCGTCGCCAGCGTCAACCCGAGGACGAAGCCGGTGAGGAGGTACGAGAGGACGACCGCGTGGACGCTGTGACGGGTGAGCGGCAGGACGAACGCCAGAACATAAAAGACGATCTTGCCGGCCCAGAAGATCACCTGCTCCCAACCCTGGGGACGTGGCACACGCGTGTCCGCGATACCCGGCTTCACGAAGGAGCGGAGATCGCCCGAGATCTGCCATTCGATCGCCAGAAAGGCATAAAGGATCCACACGTACAGATGCTGAAAGCGGTGAAAGCCGTACCGCTTGTCGTGGGGAGAGAATCGACCGAAAGGGCCGACGTTCAGATCGTCGTCGGAGCCCGCGATGTTGGCGTAGGTATGGTGGGCGATGTTGTGCTTGTAGTGCCAGAAGTACGCATTTCCGCCCAGCAGGTTGAGGGTCAGCGCCATGATCTTGTTGATGACGCGGTGGCGCGAGTAGGCGCCGTGTCCCCCGTCGTGCTGAATGTTGAATCCGACGCCGGCCATGGCCAACCCCAGCGAAACCGCCAGCGGCACCGCCTGCCAGACGTTCGCGGCCCAGAACACCAGCCCGACGTACGATCCCGCCAGCCATGCCATGAGCACGGCGGTCTTCAGGTACATCGAGCGCGCGTCGCGCTGGGACAACCGCTTTTCCTCGAAGTAGGCCGCGACCCGGGCCTGCAAATCTTGGCGAAAAGCGGTGCTCCCGAGAAATGTGGGCGGCACCGACGGGGACGTTACCCCGGCGGCTCGGTGAAATCCACGAATAACTCCCATTTATTGCCGCCGTGACGGTGCCGTGACACGGGCGTGACACACCGACCAGACGCTGACCTCAGCACATCCGTTTGGTCGAGTGGCGCCGCAGGAGTACCGTCGAACGATGGATCCGATCGTGTCGTCTGAGGTTTCAGCGCCGTCGTCGCCGTCGCCGGTTTCGTCGCCGTTTTTGGGCAAGGTCGCCTTCGTGACCGGCGCGTCGCGTGGGGTCGGTAAGACGCTGGCGCTGCGCCTGGCCGACGAAGGGTGCGACGTGGTGGTCGCCGCCAAGACCTCGGACCCGACCGACAAGCTCCCCGGTACGATCCACGAGACGGTGCGCGAGATCGAGGCGCGCGGGCGTCGTGCGCTCGCGGTCCAGGTCGACGTGCGGGATGACGTCGCCGTCGAACGCAGCGTGAAACAGGCGCTCGATCGATTCGGGCGGGTCGACTTCCTGGTCAACAACGCGGGCGCGATCTATGGGCGATCGCTGATCGATACGCCGATGAAGCGGTTCGATCTGGTGATGGGGGTCAACGTGCGCGGGGCGTTCGCCTGCACGCACTTCGTGTTGCCGGCGATGGTGGCGCAGAAGTTCGGGCACATCCTGATGCTCTCACCGCCGGTGGAGGAGAGCGCGGCGGCGGGAAAGATCGCCTACGCGATCAGCAAGTTCGGGATGACGCTCATTGCCCAGGGACTGGCCGAAGAGGTGCGCGATGAAAATGTCGCCGCCAACGCCTTGTGGTGCGCCACCTTGATCGAAAGCTCGGCGACCATCCGATTCGGGCTTGGAGATCCTTCGCTGTGGCGCAAGCCAGAGATCGTGGCCGACGCGATGATGAAGATCTTCGTCAAGGCCCCCAAGACCTTCACGGGACACGCGCTCATCGATGAAGACCTCTTGCGTGCCGAGGGGGTCACCGATTTCGTCCGCTACCGTTGCGATCCGAACGCCGAACCGCCGCGCGTCGGGTTCAATTTCAGGATGTCGATCGGGTGACGTTCGTCGGGCAGGCGGCGGTCGCGACCCCGCCGACTTGACATCAGAGGCGTTTGCCCTCATGAATGAACGCGGACGAAATCACGTCTTTGCCTTCGCGTTTCGCGCGAAGAGCGCCAGAACCGGGTTGGCCTTCGTTTGAACGCTGTCTGAAACGGTTTTTGCACGGACAGAACGTTCACCCACGCCAAACGAGATCACGGCTTCCACCCGCAGCGGGTGAGGCGCATGGCCGGATCCGCAGGCTCACGAAGGACTTCAGACCCAACATGTCGCAATCGATCTCATCCTTAAGCTCACCCGTCTCATCGCCCACCGCCTCGCCCCCAGTCCCGCCGCCGTCGATTCCGTCGGCCGTGCCGGCGGCCGGGTTCGGCGCGTTCGGCCTCACGCCCCCCCTGCTGCGGGCCCTGGCCGACGAGGGTTACCTGAAACCCACGCCGATCCAGACTGAGGCCATCCCGCACGTTCTCGCCGGCCGCGATCTCCTCGGTTGCGCGCAGACCGGCACCGGAAAGACCGCCGCCTTCGCGCTGCCGATCCTTCACAACCTCTCGCGGAACCTCGGCCCCAAGCGCCGCGGGGCGCGCGTGCTGGTGCTGGTGCCGACCCGCGAGCTCGCCGTGCAAGTGGCCGAGAGCTTCGGAAGCTACGGCCGTCATCTCACCCTCACGAACACGGTCATCTTCGGGGGTGTCGGTCAGGGAACGCAGGTGGCCGCCCTTCGCCGGGGCGTCGACGTGGTGGTCGCCACGCCGGGCCGCCTCCTCGATCTGATGGAGCAGGGACACGTCTGGCTCCAGGACGTGGAGACGCTGGTGCTCGACGAGGCGGACCGCATGCTGGACATGGGTTTCATCAACCCGATCCGCCGGATCATCTCCAAGCTGCCGGCCCGCCGGCAGAACCTGCTCTTCTCGGCGACCATGCCGGGGCCCATCGCCAGCCTGGCGGATTCGATCCTGCGCAACCCCGCCAAGGTGGCGGTAAACCCGGTGGCCAGCACGGTCGACGCCATCACCCAGCGGGTCCTGTTCGTCGAGCGCGAGGACAAGCGTGCGCTCTTGCGGGAGATGTTGCGCGATCCGGCGATGACGCGGGTCCTGGTCTTCACCCGGACCAAGCATGGCGCCGATCGGGTGACGCGGGATCTGGAGAAGGCCACCGTTCGGGCCGAAGCGATCCACGGCAACAAGTCGCAAGGGGCCCGCCAGAAGGCGCTGGCGGCCTTCCGCGCCGGCCGAATTCGAGTCCTGGTGGCCACCGACATCGCGGCCCGCGGGATCGACGTCGACGGCGTCAGTCACGTCATCAACTTCGAGTTGCCGAACGAGCCGGAGAGCTACGTGCACCGGATCGGCCGCACGGCGCGCGCGGGCGCCAGCGGCGTCGCTCTGTCGTTCTGCGATCGCGAGGAACGGGTTTATCTTCGCGACATCGAGCGCCTCACCCGGGGGCGTATCGAGGTGGTCGCGAACCACCCCTATGCGGCAAGCCGCGGCAGAGCCTGAGGCTGCCGTTGCCGGGTCCTAAAAAAAGAATTGCGGTATCGGCCGACCGCTCGTGTTAGTTTTACGATGACTCCTTCGTCTCGTCTTCGTTGCTGTCGCCGGCCTGGCCGGGTAGACCTTCGGTGACCGGAATGTTTGAGGGTTCTGCAGACGGCAGCTCCGTCAGTCACCGCAACTGAAGCAAAAAACGAGGAAGAGAAGACATGGGAACGAGACTTTACGTCGGCAATCTGTCGTACAGCATCACCGAGCTCGACCTGCGAGAGCTTTTCGCAGGCCTGGGCACCGTCACCGACGCGAAAATCGTCACCGATCGCGAGACCGGTCGACCGCGTGGGTTCGGCTTCATTGAGATGTCGACCGAGGACGAGGCCCGCAAGGCCATCGAAGAGCTCAATGGACGTGATGTGCAAGGGCGCCAAGTGGCGGTGAAGGAAGCCGAGGATCGGCGCGGCGGCGGCGGCGGCGGCGGTGGATATGGCGGCGGTGGTGGACGCGGCGGCGGCGGTGGCGGATACGGTGGCGGTGGCGGCGGCGGCGGTGGCGGCGGTGGTGGCGGCGGTCGCGGTGGTCGCCGGCCTCGCTGGTAGTCTCCTCACAGTAAATTCGAGGCAAAGGGCCCGCGGTAACGCGGGCCCTTTTTTATGCTTCGGCCTGCCGTTGGTCGCGCGTTCGGACTAATATCCGGAAGGCGAGGAATGAGAGCCAACACGAGATTTAGAGCGTCGCACCTCGCTCTCTGTGGCCTGTTCGCGCTGGCGATCGCCGGTTGCGGCGGCGCGATCGGTACGGCGGCGCCCGGCTCGGGCGGCGATAAGGGATCCGGGGGCACGGCCGCATCGGTGACAGGCGCGGGCGGAGCCGGCGCCACCGCGGGCCCGACGGGTGCCGCCGGGACGACGGGTGCCGCGGGCACGACGGGCGGCGCGGGTACGACGGGCGGTGGCACGGGCACGACGGGCAGCGCGGGCACGACGGGCGACGCGGGCACGACGGGCGGTGGCGCGGGTCAGAGCGGCGCCTGCGTTCCGGCCACCTGCGGAACGCATAAATGGGCCTGCTGGCACATGCCCAATCCGGCCAGCAGCGGTCTGCCAAATCCAGCCAGCTACACCGATCTCGGCAACGGCGCGGTGCGGGACAACGTGACCTGTCTGGTCTGGGAGAAGGCGCCCGCGACGACGCAGGGCTATTGGCAAGACAACTCCGATCACTGCGCGAGCCTCACGACCAGCAGCTTCGCGGGCTACACCGATTGGCGTCTACCGACGCGCGTGGAGATGGCGTCGCTGGTCGACTTCGCCAAGACCGGCGATGCGATCGACCCGACCTTCCCCAAGGAGCCGTCCGGTTACTACCGGACCGGCTCGGATTGGTACGAGACCATCACGGGACAGAACACCAGCGGCTTCTCCTGGATCTACGGGATGAGCAGCGGCCTTACGAGCAACGCCTACGCGAAGGCCACCGGCCAGGCCTACGTGCGCTGCGTTCGCGGCAACGGATCGGGAGAAGGGCAGGGCGTCTTCGCCGCGCCACCACCCAATCAATACACCGTCGCAAGTGGCGAGGTTACGGACAACTACACCGGCCTGGTCTGGGAACAGGCGGATTCGGCGGCCCCTTCTGGCGCGACCGTCGTCCCATGGACCGGGGCGGCGGACTATTGCTCGGCGTTGGGCCTCAATGGCCACACCTGGCGGGTGCCGAGCATCAACGAGCTCGCGACGCTGGTCGACGAGGCCCACGTGGCCCCCGCGATCATCAAGGCCACCTTCCCCAACACCAAGTACGGCGCCTATTCGAACAACTGGTACTGGGCCAGCACGAAGTACGGGACGTCGGCCTACGGCTGGGCGATCAACTTCGACGATGGGTTCACCGGCTACAATTCGGGCACGGCAACCGGCAAGAACGGCGGCCCCGCGTGGGACTATTTCACCGGCGCCTGGGTCCGCTGCGTGCGCTGAGCCTCGCCCCGTGTCCCGCCCACCGTGCGACCAAGACAGGGCCGCAAACGTCCCCGACTTGGGCCCTTCCATCTGGTACTTGAACAACGGTACGATGGCGCCCTTCAAATGATGGTCGACGCATGAGAGTCCCTTCCAAAATTACGATCCTCGCCCTCATCGGCTTGTCGTGGGCGCTGGGCGCCCCGGCCTCCGCCAAGCGCGATTCGGTCGGTCCGATCGTCAAGTCGGCGGACCCGCCCGCCTGTGGCGTAGAGAATCTGGTCGCCGGCAAGAAGCCGACCGCCTCGCAGGAGATCCACGGCAACGTCGCGCTCATCACCGACGGCGCGGTGGCTGCCGAAGGGGCGCAGTGGGACGCGCCGGTGGTGGTCACGCTCGACACCGGGACCGGATTCGTCACCTACGACCTCGGACAGCCGCGTTCGATTTCGGCGCTGGTTCTGCAAGCCGACGCCAACGACACCTACCAGGTGCAAGGGTCGCAAGGTCCGCAAAGTTCGACCGACCCCACGCCGGCGAGCTTCAAGCCGATCGTCGAGATTCAGAACGTGGTCGATCGCGGGCCCGGGTTGCGCACCCGCGCTGTCGAGTTCCCGCCCGTGACCGTGCGCTACCTGCGGGTGGGCCAGGCCAACGGCGACGGCTTTTATTCGATCTCGGAGCTGGCGGCCTATTGCAAGAAGCCGGCGCCCTTTCCGCCGGCCTTCCGCATCGTCGAGGCGCCGCTGGCGCAGGTCGGCGGGGCGCCGCCGGCCCCCGCCGGTCCTCGCTCGAAGCACGACGGTGGATCGATCTTGATCTTGGTCGCGGCCGCGGCGGCCCTGGCCTGGCTGGCTTATCGAACCGTCACCCGCTAGCAGGGGCGGTCGCGTCACCGGCTGTCGGGCCGCCTTGCATTCAGGCATGGGCGGGAGGATCCTTGCGTGGCCGTTCTAGCCTGAACTGGAGGTCGTCATGCGCAGACTAGGGTTGTTCTCCCGCTCGTTTTTCCGGTCGCCCGGGCGCCCGGTGGCCGTGTTGTTTGGCCTCGGGTGCCTGCTCGCGCCCCGGCTCTCCGCGGCGCACATCATGCTTGCGCCGCCGCCCGCGACGCCCATCGATTGGTTGATGCCCAACTCAGAGGGCGATCCCCAGAAGATCACGCCGTGCGGCGTCGATGCGACCACGACCTACACACCGTCGAACAAGATCAACGTGGTGACCGTGGGCGATAAGCTGACCATCAACTGGATCGAGACCGTTCCGCACGACGGCCACTTTCGGATCGCGCTGGCCGCCTCACGCGCCGATCTGACCGACCCGGCAACGGTGCCCAACACCCCCAACGACGGAACAGCCAAGTCCGCGGCCATCTCAACCGCCTATCCAATCCTGGCGGACGGCCTGTTTGAGCACAAGGCGTCGTCTGTTTCGGCAGGCAAGACCTACAGCTACACCATCACGATTCCGAACATGCCCTGTGCGAAGTGCACGCTTCAGCTCTTGCAGTTCATGGCCAACCACCCGCTCGACCCGAGCTATTTCTATCACCACTGCGCCGACATGCAGATCCTGGCGGCCCCAACCGGCGCCGGGGGCACGACCGGTGGCGGTGTTGCGGGAACGTCGGGTAGCGCCGGAACCGGCGGCGGCGCGGGCGTCTCGGGTGGCGCGGGAACCAGCGGCAACGCGGGAAGCAACGGCGCGGGCGGCGTCACCGGCAGCGGCACGGCCGGAACGGGCGTTGCCAGCGGCACGGCTGGCGTCACGGGCAGCGGCACGGCCGGCGTCACGGGGAGCGGCACGGCCGGCGTCACGGGCAGCGGCACAGCTGGCGTCACGGGGAGCGGCACGGCCGGTGGCACGGGGAGCGGCACGGCCGGCGTCACGGGGAGCGGCACGGCCGGTACGAGCGTTGCCAGCGGCACGGGCGGCTCGTCGGGCGGGACGGGCACGGCCCCGACCTCCGGTTGCGGCTGTCAGACGGCTGGGCGCACGGCGGGGCTGGGAGCCTTCGGTCTATGCGCTATCGCGATGCTGGTCGGCCGTCGCGCGCGTCGCGCCCGCCGGCGATGACGAACGCCTGGCTGGGCTGATGGCCGCGTCGCGCGGCCGGAGCGGCTAAGGTCTTCGTCCATGTCCCGCCTGCCGCGCGCGCGCCGCCGCTGTTTCTGGGCCGAGGGCGATCCGTTGCTGGCCGCCTACCACGACGACGAGTGGGGGGTGCCGATTCGCGACGATCGCCGCTGGTACGAAAAGTTGTTGCTCGACGGCGCGCAGGCGGGCCTCTCCTGGCTGACCATTCTCCGGAAGCGCGAGGGCTACCGCGCCGCGTTCCGAGGGTTCGATCCGGCGGCGATCGCGCGATTCTCCGAGCGCGACGTGACGCGCCTGATGGGCGACGCCGGGATCGTCCGCAACCGGCTCAAGATCCGCTCCGCCA
Organism: uncultured Myxococcales bacterium; assembly: GCA_964440665.1. Classification (GTDB taxonomy): domain Bacteria; phylum Myxococcota_A; class Polyangia; order Fen-1088; family Fen-1088; genus JADGRB01. The sequence goes on from CAYTTF010000187.1 coordinate 7,864, forward strand.
TCGGCAACGCGCGCGCGTTTGTCGCCTTGCAGGCGGAGCACGGCTCGTTCAACGCCTGGATCTGGCCATTCGTGGGGGGCAAGCCGATTCGCGGCAACTGCCGTGGGCGCGGCGACATTCTGGCCCGCACGCCGCTCTCCGACGCTCTTTCGAAAGAGCTACGCGGTCGCGGGTTCACCTTCGTCGGCTCGACGATCGTCTACGCCTTCATGCAGGCCGGCGGTCTCGTCAACGACCACACCATCGGCTGCTTTCGGCGGGCGGAGGTGGTGGCGCTCGGGCGGGGCTTCCCGGCCGCGTCGAGAAAAGCCCGCCTCTAGACCGCGGGCGGAGGCCAGCTCGCGGCGGGGACGGCGGCGTCGGGCGTCGGCGTTGGCGTTGGCGATGGCGTCGGCGTCGGATCGCTGGGCGGTCCCAGGATCCCCGCCAGGTCATCGCGCTCCAGCGTCTCGTGCTCGAGCAGGGCGACCACCAATCGATCCAGCTCGCCCCGTCTCTCGGTCAGCATCGCGGTCGCCTCTTCCAGGGCGCGACGGAGGATCCGCCGGGCCTCTTCCTCGATCACCGTGATGGTCGAGGAGCTGGTACCGCTTTCCGTGCCGATGCGCTGGCCCAGGAACGGGTGCTCGGCTTCGTGGTCGTAGTAGACCGGGCCGAGGCGCTCGCTCATCCCGTAGTGGGCCATCATGTGGGACGCCAGGCGCGTCGCCTCCTTGAGATCGTTTTCGGCGCCGGTCGAGATGCTGCCCAGGATCAGGCGCTCCGACGCGTAACCACCCATCAGCACGCGCAGCCTGGATTCCAGCTCCGCCTGCGCCATCAGGTGGCGATCCGCGCCGGGGCTCTGTTGGGTCGCTCCCAGCGCCATGCCGCGCGGGATAATGGTCACCCGGTGGAGCGGCTCAGCCTCGGGCGAGAAGCGGGCCACGACGGCGTGCCCGGATTCGTGGACCGCGACGCGCCGCTTTTCCTTGGCGTCGAGCTTGGCCTCGCGCGGATCGCCCAGCACGATCTTGTCGAACGCCTCGGCGAAATCGTCGGCCGCGATGTTGTCCCGTCCCTTGCGGGTCGCCGATAGCGCCGCCTCGTTCACCAGGTTGGCGAGATCGGCGCCCGAGAACCCCGGCGTGTTCTGCGCGATGATCTGCAGATCGACGTCGGGCGCCAGCGGTTTGCCCTTCACGTGCACGCCCAGGATCGCCTTGCGGGCCGCCAGCTCGGGGCGGTCGACCAGGATGCGGCGGTCGAACCGTCCCGGCCGCAGCAGCGCCGGATCGAGCACGTCCGGACGGTTGGTCGCCGCGATGACGACCACCAGATCGGTTCTGTCGAAGCCGTCCATCTCCGAGAGCAGCTGGTTCAGCGTCTGTTCACGCTCGTCGTTTCCGCCGCCCAGCCCCGCGCCGCGCGAGCGGCCGACGGCGTCGATCTCGTCGATGAACACGATCGTGGGGGCGCT
>CAYTTF010000188.1:0-9313 GCA_964440665.1 uncultured Myxococcales bacterium
CAGGGGCGCCGCGAGAGCGCCAAGATCTACGACCGCGCGCCCTGGGAGGTGGCGGCGCGCTTCGCCGCGGCGGGTGCGCCGCGGATCCACGTCGTCGATCTGGACGCCGCCTTCACGCGCGCCAGCCCGGCGCGGATCGACAACCACGCCACGTTGAAGCGAATCGTCGACACCGCCGGAATCGAGGTCGAGACCGGTGGCGGGGTGCGATCGCTCGACGACTGCGCGCGGCTCTTCGACTTGGGCGTCAAATACGTCATCCTCGGCACCGCGGCGGTCAAGGACCCGGCCTTCGTGGCGGCCGCCTGTGCCCGCTGGCCCGGCGGGATCGTGGTGGCGGTCGACGCGCGCGAGGGCAAGGTCGCGGTGGAAGGCTGGACGGAAGACACCAAGGCAGACGCCACCGACATCGGGCTTGATGTGGCGCGCGCGGGCGCCGGCGCGGTCCTCTACACCGACATCGGGCGCGACGGGATGCGGTCGGGCCCCAACTTCGAAGCGACCGCGCGACTCGCGGAGCGGCTCCGCCCCTGCCCGGTGATCGCCTCGGGCGGCGTCGCGCGGCTCGACGATCTCGACGCGCTGGTCCCGACCGGATCCTTTGCGGTGGTGGTGGGCAAGGCGCTCTATGAAGGCGTGTTCACGGTCCAAGAGGCCTTGGCGCGCTCTCGCGGGGGCAGTGCCTCGGGCGAGGGCCGCTGATGCTCTGCAAACGGGTCATCCCCTGCCTGGACGTCGACGGTGGCCGGGTAAAGAAAGGGGTGCGGTTCAAGGAGCTGCGCGACGCGGGCGATCCGGTGCTGGTCGCCGCCGCCTACGACGCACAGGGCGCCGACGAGATCTGCTTCCTCGACATCACCGCCTCGTCCGACGGGCGAAACACCATGCTCGACGTGGTACGCGCGACGGCCGAGCGGGTGTTTCTGCCGCTCACCGTCGGCGGCGGCGTCCGGTCGGTCGACGACGTGCGGGCGCTGCTGCTGGCCGGGGCGGACAAAGTCGGCATCAACACCGCCGCGGTCGCCGATCCGGATCTGGTCCGCCGCGCCGCCGACGCGTTCGGCAACCAGGCGATCGTCGTGGCGGTCGACGCGCGCCGCGAACCGGGCTCACAACCGCTGCGCTGGGAGGTCTACACCCACGGCGGCCGGCGACCGACCGGCATCGACGCCCTCGCCTGGTGCGAGCGCATGGCGAAAAACGGCGCGGGCGAGATTCTGCTCACCAGCATGGACCGCGACGGCACCCGCGACGGGTTCGACCTGGAGCTGACCCGTGCGGTCGCCGACCGGGTGCCGGTGCCGGTGATCGCCTCGGGGGGCGTCGGCAACCTGGAACACCTCTACCAGGGGATCGTCGACGGTCACGCCGATGCGGTGCTGGCCGCGTCGATCTTCCACTTCGGCGAGTCGACCGTGGGGGCCGCGCACGATTACTTGCGCGCGCGCGGCGTGGCCGTCAGAGATAAGGTGGAGTGATGCCGGCGCCCGACCCACTGCTTGCCGCGATCGCCTTCGACGGCGCCGGGTTGGTCCCGGTGATCGCGCAGGATGCCAGCACGGGAACGGTGCGGATGGTGGCCTGGGCGAACGAGGAAGCGCTGACGGCGACGCTCGCCACCGGCGCCGCGCACTTCTGGAGCCGATCGCGCCAGGCGCTCTGGCGCAAGGGCGAAAGCTCGGGACACACGCTGGCCGTGCGCGAGATCCGGATCGATTGCGACGGCGACGCGGTCCTCTACCTGGTCGACGCGGTGGGCCCGTCGTGCCACACCGGGGCGACCTCCTGCTTCTTTCGACGGGTCGGCCCCGATGGCGCGCTCGAAACCGACGACGGGCCGCCCGAGGTCCCCGCGCGGGTGCTCTCGCGCGTGGCCGGAGTGATCGCGGCCCGCAAGCGGGAACGGCCCGACAAATCGTACGTCGTGTCGCTGCTCGATGCCGGGTTCGAGAAGATCAACGCCAAGATCGAAGAAGAGGCGGGTGAGCTGGCGGAGGCGCTGCCCGCGGGCGACGCCGCGCACACCGCCCACGAAGCGGCGGATCTGTTTTTTCATTCGCTGGTCGGGCTGGAAGCGGCCGGGGTTCCGCTGGGGCTGGTTTTCGCGGAGCTGCAACGCCGCTTTGGCACCTCCGGGATCGACGAAAAAGCGGGCCGCAAAAAATGACCGGCGCGGCGACGCGCGACGCGACCCGCCGGGACATTCGACGCATCCTGGGGCCCGGCGGCGCGGCGGCGGAGATCTTGTCTGGCTACGAGGCCCGGCCCGGGCAGCTCGCGATGGCCGAGCGGATCGCCGACGCCATCGAGGGGAACGAGCGGCTGTTCGTGGAGGCCGGGACCGGCACCGGCAAGACGCTCGCCTATCTGGTGCCGGCCCTGCTCTCGGGCCGCAAGGTGGTCATCAGCACGGGCACCAAGACCTTGCAGGATCAGATCGCGACCGTCGACCTGCCGCGGCTGCGCACGATGCTCGATCGCGCGGGCATCCTCGACAAGCCCCTCGAGTGGGCGGTCATGAAGGGGCTCGGCAACTACCTCTGCCGGCGGCGGCTCTCCGAGCGGGACCGGCAGGGGACGCTGGTGGCCGATCCGGACTTCGAGCGCCTGCTGGCCTTCGCCAGCTTCTCCGCGACCGGCGACCGCGCCGATCTCTCCGACCTGGCGGACGAGGCGCCGCTTTGGAGCGAGGTGTCCGCCACGCCCGAGACGCGCATCGGCCCGCGCTGCGCCTTCTTCGAGACCTGCTTCGTGACGGCCATGCGCCGCCGCGCGGCCGTCGCGCCGCTGGTGATCGTCAACCACCACCTGTTCTTCGCGGATCTCGCGCTGCGCGCACGCTGGCCCGAGGCGCAGGTTCTGCCACCCTACGAGGTCGTGATCTTCGACGAGGCCCACCAGATCGAAGAGGTCGCCACCGAGTTCTTCGGCGTGCACGCCTCGACGCAGCGGCTGTTCGCGCTGGCGCGCGATCTGACGCGCGAAACGGGCGTCGTCGCCCGGCGCGCCGAATCGGCGGCGGCCCGGCTGACTGCCACGGCCGCCGCCCTGGCCGACACGCTCCGCGATCTGGTCCCCGCGCCGCGCCCCGGCGCCGACGAGGCCCGCGCCGCCTTTCCCGGCGACCTCGGCCAGGGACCGGCGCGCGCCGCCTACCACCGTCTCGACGAGCTGCTCGACGAGATCGCGTCTTGGCTCGATCCGGAGGGGGCCGCCGTCGCGGAGTCGCGCCGGCCGGCGGAGGTCGCGGCGCTCGGCCGCCGCGCGGCCGCGCTGAGAACGGACCTCTCGGTCCTGATCGACGGGCGCGGACGCGAGCACGTCCGCTGGCTGGGCGCCTCGGCGCGCAACGTGGCGCTGCACGCGTCGCCGGTCGACGTGGGGCCGCTGCTGGGACGGGCGCTCGACGCCTGCCCGGGACCGATCGTGCTCACCTCGGCGACGTTGACGGTCGCCGGATCGTTCGACTACCTGCGGGCGCGCGTGGGGCTGCACGACACCGCCGCCGAGGCCAGCTTCCCCTCGCCGTTCAGCTATGCGCGGCAGGCGCTGCTGTATCTGGCGCCGGATCTGCCGGAGCCGAACCAGGACGGCTTCGCGACGGCGGCCGCAGCGCGAATGGCCGAGCTGTGCGCGATCACGGGCGGCCGAGCGCTGCTGCTCTTCACCAGCTTCAAGAACCTGCGGGTCGCCGAGACGCACCTGCGCGCGACGCTGCCGTTTCCGCTGCTGGTGCAGGGGCAACGACCGCGCCACCTGCTGCTCGCGGCGCTCCGCACCGACATCGGGTCGGTGCTGCTCGCGACCCAGAGCTTCTGGGAAGGGGTCGACGTGCCGGGCGAGGCGCTGTCGCTGGTGGTGATGGATCGAATTCCGTTCGCCGTCCCCGACGATCCGCTGACGGCGGCCCGCATCGATCGAATACGAGAAGATGGTGGCGATCCGTTCCGGACCTACCAGCTGCCGCGCGCCGCGCTGGCGCTCAAACAGGGATTCGGGCGCCTCATCCGCAGCCGCGGCGACCACGGCATCGTCGGCATCCTCGACGGGCGGGTGGCCCGCAAGAGCTACGGCGCGACCTTGCGCGCGAGCCTGCCGGCCGACTGCCCGCGCACCGAATCCCTGGAGGACGTCGCGGCGTTCTGGACGCGGGTCCACCCGCCGGTTTCCCTCCCGGCGATCGCGCCCTCCCCCTCCGCGCCATGACCGCGATCCTCCTCTGCATCGCCGCCTACCTTTTCGGGTCAATCCCCTTCGGCGTCGTCGTCGCTCGCATGAACGGCGTCGACCTGCGAAAAGTCGGAAGCGGCAACATCGGCGCGACCAATGTCGCGCGCGCGCTCGGCAAGGGGTGGGCGGTGGTGGTGCTGGCCGCCGACGCCGCCAAGGGGTTCGTCCCCGTCTGGCTGGGGCGGCGGCTGGACCTGCCGCCCGGCGTGGTCGCGCTGGCCGGCTTCATCGCGATCGTCGGCCACATGTTCACGATCTTCCTGCGCGGCCGGGGCGGCAAAGGCGTCGCCACCTCGCTGGGCGTCGCGCTGGCGCTCTCGCCTCTGGCGGCCCTGACGGGGTTCGCCGTCTACATCCTGATCTTCGCGCTGACCCGCCTCTCGTCGCTGGGCTCGCTGCTGGGCGTCTGGACCTTCTCCACCTTCATCGTCGTGGGCCACGGCTTTCCGCGGCCGTACCTCGCACTCGCGATCGGCGGCGCCGCCCTGGTCACGCTGCGCCACCGCGAGAACATCGGGCGGTTGCTGCGCGGCGAAGAGAAACGGACGTAGTACGCTTCGACCCGAGAACCTCGGGCGCATGCTGCGCGGCAAAGAAAGCGGACGTGGCGCAGAGCGTGGTCACTCTTCGACATGCAAGCCAGCGTGCCCTTCCCAGCGCACCAGTTAAGTTTCGCATCGTTGTGCCGTTGTTCCCCACCATTGTGGCGGAACGCATGCGCACGGCGGCCCAAAGACCGCCCGTTCGACATGCCTCATAGGGAGCGGGGTATCGATGTCTGACAACGAATGGCTGAGCGGGTCGGGAATACTTGCCGGATCGCTGTCCGGTGACTTGATCCCGTCACCGACGACACGGCGGGAGAACGTCACGGCGTCGATCAGCGGGGCCTTCCCCATCGGCCTGCCATCTACGACCTGGCAGGCCGGGACGAAGTTCACCCGATACGAAATAGATTCGTTGCTGGCGACGGGCGGAATGGCCGAGGTCTGGCGGGCGAAGATCGAGGATCCCCGGGATCTCCGGGGTTTCGAGAGACGGATCGTGATCAAAACGATGCTGCCCGCGCTGGCCAGTCGTACCGAGCTGATTCAGATGTTCATCGATGAAGCTTCACTGGCCGCCGCCCTCAGCCACCCCAACATCGCCAACGTATTCGATTTCGGGCAGCTGGAAGGCCGCTACTTCATCGCCATGGAGTACGTCCCCGGGGTCACGCTGCGGGTGGCCCACAAGCGCATGCTCGCGCGCGGCGAGCGCTTGCCAATCGCGGCCACCTTGCACGTGATGATCGATGTCTGCGAAGCGCTTCAGCACGTTCACGGCCTGCGCGATCGTCAGGGCTCGCTTGGCCTGGTGCACCTGGATTTGAGCCCGGACAACGTGATCGTCTCGACCAGCGGCTCGGCCAAGCTGATCGATTTCGGCGCCGCCCGCGCGACGACCCGCAGGCCGCGTCCGGCCATCTTCGTCGGCAAGTACCGCTATGCCGCGCCCGAGCGACTCACCGTCGGCGCCCCGGAGGATTGCCGCAGCGACGTCTACTCTGCCGGCGTCGTACTCTACGAATGCTTGACGGGCGAGCGCCCCATCGACGGCACCAAGTCCGAGATCGTTCGGGCCGTGGAAGCGGGACGGGTCTGCGATCCCCGCGCGAAGGTCCCCAACCTCCCGCCGCTCATCGCCGAGGTGGTGATGCGCGCGATGGCACACGACCCGGCTGCCCGTTTTGCGACGGCACGCGCGCTCGGCGAGGCCCTTCTCGAGTGTCTGTTCGTTCTGGGGGCTTCGACGAAAGAGCGCGACGTGACGGCGGCCTTGGCATTGCTGGTGACGAAGCCAGCGGAGCGCTCGGCGCCCGGACTGGTCAAGACCGCGGTCGACGCGATCACCGTTCGGCAAGAGGTCGGCGCTGGCCCAGAGGAGGTCTCCGACGTCGCCATGGCCCTGTGCGAGATCGAGATCGTCGAGACGCAGGGATCGATCAAGATGCGTCCGGACCCGGTGACCGAACCGGCGATTCTGATTCCCGTTCGCGACAGGTTGGTCGCGGCGCTTCCACGGATCTCCGAAGCGCTTTCGGGGCGGCGGAGCCCGCCCGGAGACCTCTTTGACCGCGTGTTCAGCGCGGGACCGATGGGCTCGGCGCCCGGCGTATGTGGTTGGCGTACGCTGGCGGAGCTGCCGCCGCCGGATAGTCTGCGCTCGCCCCTTCAGTACGCGGCCGAGCTGTTCGATCGTGGGATCGAGCTGCGCTTGGCGGGCCGCTATCATCAGACCCTGAAGTTGTGGAACCACGCGCTCGGGCTGGCACCGGGTAACCTCCTCTACCAGTCGAACGTCGCCCGCTTGAGCGAGCAGCTCGAGAACCTTCGTCGAGCTGAAAGCCAACTCGCCGACTGGCCAGTGGTCCCGTCCGCCGCACCGTGACCGACGCTGGCTGGATTCCGACGAAGGTCTCGTGTACCATTTTGACGAATGCGTAAGACACTTACCTTTCGCCTGACGGAGGAACAGGAGGTCTGGTTGGTGCGGGCCGCCAAGAACACGGGCCTAACGCGCGGTCAGATCGTCCGCGAGCAGATCGAAAAGGCGCGGCTCGGTCCGGAGAGCCGTTCGTTCATGCGTCTGGCGGGCACGGTCGCCGGCGCCGCCACCTGTCTCGTCGCAAGGGATTCTCGACGAGCGTGAAAGGGTGAAGGGGATTGCCGACACGGGCTTTCTGGTGGCCTTCGCCAACCGAAAGGATTGCCATCACGCGTGGGCGGTGAGCGTCGCGGCCGAGCTCCGCGAGCCGCTCCTCACCTGCGAAGCGGTGCTGGCCGAGACCGCCTTCCATCTCCGCAACGTGGAGCTGGTGGTTCAGATGATCGAAGAGCGACTGGTCGAGATCGCCTTCGCGCTTCCGGAGCACCTCCCGCAGATCGGCGCCTTGGCGCGCCGATACGCCGACCGCAGACCGGACCTCGCCGACCTTTGCTTGGTCCGCATGAGCGAGCTTTTCCCCCGCCACACGCTGGTCACCGTCGACCGCGCCGATTTCCGCGTCTTTCGCCGAAACAAGCGGGAGGCCATCCCCCTGCTCTGCCCGCCCGATTAACGCGAGCGCGACGCCCCGCAGACCCAGGACGCCTGCTCCTTCAGTGCTAACATGATCGGCATGAGCGCCGCAGCATCCGGCCCGCCCACAACACTGGCGTGGGGAGCAGGCGCGCTTTCGCCGGAAGCGGAGGCCCGCTTTGCGAGCGGCGTCGAGTATTGCGGGAGGTTCTTCATGGGTGAGTCCGAGGCGCACAAGGCGCTCTACAAGTTGACTGCCCTCCTGGACACCGACGGCCTGCCCTACGCCATTATCGGTGCCTTCGCGCTCCTCGAGTACGGCCACAGGCGCGTCACCGTGGATGTGGACCTGGTGATGCGGGAGGACGACCTACGGGAGTTCAAGCGCCGCCACCTGGGCAAAGGCTACGTCGAGCGCACCCCAAACACCGGCAAGCTTCTCGACACCGAATTCGGAGTGAATGTCGACGTCCTGAGCACGGGACGATTCCCGGGCGACGACAAACCGAAGCCCATCGCCTTCCCCGACCCGACCACGACCGCCATCCGGGGGGAGCGCTTCTCGCTACTTCCGATGCCTCTCTTCATCGAGCTCAAGCTCGCCTCCGGCATGGTCGCTCCGCATCGCGGAAAGGACCTGGTCGACGTCCAGGAGCTGATCCGCAGCGCCCACCTGTCGAGGGAGGTGTCGCTGGCGCTGGATCCGTGGGTCCGGGAGAAGTTCCTCGAGCTGTGGAACCTCGCGCAAGTGGCCGACCCGTTCTGATCGGCGGCGCCGCCCCGGTCACTCCAGAAACGAAACAATGGCGGCCGTGGTCTCCTCCGGGCGCTCGGCGGTCATGGTGTGGCCGGCATCGGGAACACGCACCAGATCGGCTCCGGCGATCGCGTCGCCCAATCGTTCGCCACAGGGCAGCGGGCACGACACGTCCTGATCGCCGACCACGATTCGCACCGGCATGCGGAGGGCCCCGACCGCGGCGAGCAACGGGCGGCGACCGGTCCAGGCCCCCATCGCGTATCTGGCCGCGCGCCGATCCAGGCCGGCCAGGCGCTGGCGGAAGACGCGAAACTTGTCGGTCGCGTGCCGGCGAAACCAGGCGCCGAACAGCGTCTTCGTCACGCCCGCCAGGAGAAACCAGCGCATCCCGATCAGCGTCACCAGCCGGCAGAAGAGCGCGTTGCGAAACGATGCCAGCCCGCCGTCCGGGGCCGCGTCGGCGCCCATCAAGACCAGCCGCTCGACGCGGGACGGGTGCGAAATTGCCAGCTCCATCGCCACCGTGGCGCCCAGGGACAGTCCAACCACGCTGGCGCGTGCGACCTTTTCCCGATCCAGCACCGCGACGACGTCGTCGACCAGATCGGCGACGGCGTAAGCACGCGGCCCCAGGGGGCTGCCACCGTGGCCGCGAAAGTCGATGGCGATGGTGCGAAAGCGCGGTCGCAGCGCCGCCACCGCGTGCTCGAACACCCGCCGATCACAAAAGATGTTGTGCAGCAGCACGACCGCCGGCGCGTCGTCGGCCCCTGCCCCGGGGGCTCGCACGTCGTAGGCGATCACCGCACCGTCGCGCGTGACAGTCGCCATGTCGCCGCCTACGCCTCGCTCGACAGGGTCAGGTCCGCCATACGCAATATACGCACCAGAACGAGATCTGGATCAGGGGGCCGCCGCGAGGTCGCGCCCCCAGCGGCCGTCGAGGCGGAAGCTACGGAACGCCCTGCAGGGTCGAGTTCGTCACGGTGATGCTCTTGGCGTTCACGCCGATCGCCGTTCCCACGTTTTGCACGCCGCTCGTGGCATTGGTCCAGGAGCCGCCGGTGTTTCCCGTCATCGTCGTGTCCGTGATGGTCAGGACTCCCTGCATGTTGTCGCTGGTGAAGAAGAGGCCGCCGCCGAACGCCTTGGTCCCGGCGGCGTTGTTGAGGACGGCGTCCCCACAGAGCGTGATGTTGAAGGAGTTTCCGTCGCCGTAGATCGCGCCGCCGTTTCCACCGGACCCGACTTCGTTCTGACCGG
>CAYTTF010000189.1:0-9298 GCA_964440665.1 uncultured Myxococcales bacterium
CTCGAGCTCGGCTGGCGGGCGCGGGAGGGCAGCCAAAGATGAGATCAATCATGAGGCCCAAGGCTAGGGCGACCAGCCTTCGTTGTGCAGGAACTCTTGTAGCTCCTGGTTGTCGCGCTCGAGCGGCGGCAACCAAGGACCGAGCTTGGTTCGCTCCCACCAGATCGTCGACCCGCGCGGCGCGAACGAATAGCGGTAGAGATCGACGCGGATGTGACGCGGCGGCGCGCCGTTGAACGGGTCGGCGCCGAGCAGGCCGAGCGTGGTCGGATCGGCGTCCAGCAGCTTGCCGACCAGATGGACGGCCCAGGGGTAGTCGCGCGGGCTCCCCATCGCGGCGAACCAGAGCAGCCAGTCGAGGCGGTAGTGGTACGGGCTCATCCAGCAAGGCCGGCGCGCGGGATCGCCCGGCTGGCACTTGAATTCGTAGGGGAGCCACTGGGTCCCGGGGGTGATGGTTTCGTCGCGCGTCCCTTCGAAGACCAGCTGCGCGCGCTCGCGGCCGACGCTGCCGAACGCGCCGTATGTGTTGACCAGCGGCAGCCGGGTGAACGAGGTGTTCATGATCTGCGCGCCCGACAACATGTTGAGCACCGGTGGAATGCTGAGCGCGACGATCGCCACGCCGAGCGCCGCCGCCGTGAGCCCCTGGCCGCGCGACGGCTTCGCGCCGTCGCGCGCCACGTCGCTGCGCGCGACGAGACGGGCGGGGAGGAGACGTCGCCAGACCCCATCGTCGAAGCAGGCGAGGATTGGCACCAGCGTGAGCCAGTTCAAGAACGACAGGTTGCCGCTGCCGATCAAGATGACCTGTAGCGACACCATGGCCGCGCCTGCCGCGATCCGCATGCGTCGGGTGCCGAACACGAAGAACGGGGCCGCCAGCTCGACGAGGTGGTTGAAGACGACGCCCACCTTGTGCGCGCCGCCCGGCAACGCGTGGAAGAGCGACGACAGCGGGCTGGGGATCGGTTGCGTCTCGAAATGAAAATCCAGGCAGGTGAGATCCCGCCAGCAGGAATCGCCGCGAAGCTTGATGAGCCCGGCGCCCCACATGATCCGCACCGCCAACCAGCGCAGCAGCCACACGACCACGACGGAGGGTGGCCGACGCGGAAATGGCCGCCCGTCGAAAAGCGGGCAGAGAAAGATGCAGAGGAACCCGGTCTCGACCAGCTGAAGCTCCCAGCCGAAGCCGTAGAACGTCTGACCCACATTGATGACGGAGATCTGCAGCGCGCAAAGGACGATCAGGATGAGCGCGTTGGAGTAACCGGCGAGCACGACCAGCGACAGGACGACACCCACCCAGCCCGCGCCGCGCAGCACGACATCGCGCGCGCTCAGCCAGAACAGCGACGGGAGCTCTGCGAATCCGGCCGCCCGCGAACCGAGCTGTCTGGCGACGCCATCCAGAAAATCGGCCGCGGGCAGCAGCCCTTTGTCGCCAATCAACGCCGGTCCCTGGTTGACCAGCGTGGCAAAGGCCATCAGGTAGACCAGCCCCAGCAGGCGCAGCAGGACGAAGCGCGACAGCCAATACCCCGGCGTCGCCGGATCGTCGCGGGCGGCCCGGTCCGCCAGACGAGTCAGCGCGGCGAAAAGACCCTGCACCGGGGCGATTGTACCTGGGGTTACGCCGCCGTCCGCCGTTGCCGAATCGATCGGTCAACCGGTGCCGCAGAACGTGCTAGTGTCCGGCCCATGATCGACCACGTCAGCCTTCGTGTGCAGGACTTCGAGAGGGCGCTGGCTTTCTACCGAGCCGCCCTCGAGCCCATCGGCTACCAGGTGGTGATGGAATTTTCGGGCGCCGCCGGCCTCGGTGCGGGTGGCAAGCCGGACTTCTGGATCATGCAGTCCGAGCCGCCGATCAACGCCACCCACGTCGCGTTCGCCTCCGAGCGCGCGCTGGTCGACGCGTTCCACGCCGCCGCCATCGCCGCCGGTGGCAGCGACAACGGCGCGCCCGGGCTGCGCCCCGAATATCACCCGCACTACTACGGCGCGTTCATCTTCGACCCCGAAGGGAACAACGTCGAGGTCGTCTCCCACGCCGACCCGACCGCGCCCAAGCCCGCACCGGCGTTGAAGTCGACGGCGAGCGGAAAATCGGCCGCGCGGAAAGCAGCCCCGAAGGCCAAGGTCAAAGCGAAGGCCAAGGTCAAAGCCAAGTCGAAGCCAAAAGCGAAGCCCGCCAAGGCGAAGGCGAAGGCCAAGGCGAAGGCCAAGCCCGCCAAAGCGAAGTCGAAGAAGCGGCGCTAATCCCCGATCGGCGCGGCTGCGGGGTCCCAGCCGGCATCCGCTGGGATCGGGTGACCTGCGTATACGGCAGAGCGCCGCCCGAGCGCGCTCAGCCGCAGTCGACGATCCAGGTACTCTGCTTGGTCTGCCGATCCCGGCTGATCTCCCTGGGGCGGCAGGTCCGGGGCGGCGGTGGCCGCCACTCGCCGACGGCCGCTCTCGGCGCTCGGGAGCTGGACGCCGGCGAGCCGGTCTTCTCGCCCGTGCCGGTGTTCAGGGGCGCCGCCTGATAGCGAATCACCTCGGCCTTCGCCGCCGCGCGCAGGTCGGACGGCGTGCCGGGGTTGGAGCCGATCTTTTCGATGACGTCCTCGTCCTTGTCTCCGAAGAGCAAGCTCAAGGTCGCCGGCGGGGTGCTGGGGTTGCCCGCAACATCGCCTCGAACGTCGATGTTGCCGTCGCGGGAGAGAAAAGCCAGGACTCGCCCCGGCGTCGCGTGGTTCCTGGCCACCGCTTCCCGCACGGTCGTGCTTTCGTCGCCGGCGAGGTCGGAGAGCACGCTGGAGAGCACAGCCGCGTTCACGTTCGGATTACGCGTGACGGCCAGACGCACGCTGTCGCGCCCGTCGGCGGCGAGCTTCAGGATCGCCATCTGCGGACTGTTCGGATTCTCGGCGACCAGGCGTCGCACGCCCACGCTGGCGTCGGCGGCCAGTTCGGACAGGACCGACGGTGAGGTGTGATGATCGCGCGCAGTTTGCAGATGCATGGCCGTCTCGACCAACCTGGCCTGGGCTTCGCCGGTCATCAGCTTCGGGTTCTGGAGCGCGGTCGCGCCGACTTCGTCGCTCTCCTCCGCGAGGTCGTACAAGATATCGGTAGGCGTCGCCGGGTTCGCGGCCAGGGCCGCCAGAATTGGGCCGGTGCTGTAGCTCCCGCCGTCGTGCGCCGAGTAGTACCCACCGTCGATGTTGTCGATGAATATCGTGACCAGCAACTCCGGAGAGATCCCCGGATTCGCGGCGATGACCGGCCGCCACAAGGATGAGGCATAAGTCGCGGCCAGAACCGGCCCTGGCGTGCTCGGGTTACCGGCGACCGCCTTCCGCACCTCGGCGTCGTGATGGCCGGCGAGGCGCGTGAGATCCGCCGGCGACGTGGCGGGATTCCCGGCCGCGGCCAGAGATCCCTCGCACCCCGCGCCCCACAGCGCGACCGCCGCCACCGCCAAGACGCGCGCAATCGTTGCCTTGTCTGCCTTTACTGCCATCTCTGCCTCCCTCTGGCCTCCCCCCCCGAAGACCGTGCGACCCCGGGCCGAACCTAGTGCGCGGGGTGGGATTGGCAAGGCGGTAGGATGGTCGCGGAGTCGCCCGACGCAACCAAACCCCGGCGCCGGTCGAAGCCTGTCGGGCCATGCATCAGGATGCGGAGCCCACCACCGAGACGTTGCGCGCCCGGACCGACTTCGCCGCCGGGCACCGGATCGATCGCTACGAGCTGCGCGAGCTGATAGGCCGCGGCGGGATGGGCTCGGTCTACCGGGCGATCGACACCAAGCTCGGGCGCACGGTCGCCCTCAAGACCGTGGCGGCGCGGCGGACCGGCGCGCGCCTGACGGATCGGGTGCGGCAGCGGTTCTTGCGCGAGGCGATGGCGCTTTCGAAGGTCGAGCACCGCAACGTCGTCCAGGTCATGGACTTCGGCTTCGCCGACGATGGAACGCCCTTCCTGGTGATGGAGCACCTGCGCGGACGGGATCTGGGCACGCGGCTGGCCGAGTCGGACACCCCGCCGACCATCGTGCACATCGTCGACATCATGCTCGGCGTCTGCGCCGCACTGCGCGCCTGCCACCGGGTCGGCATCGTTCACCGCGACCTCAAACCGGGAAACATCTTTCTCGTCGACACCGACACCGGCACGGAGGTCAAGGTGCTCGACTTCGGCGTCTCGAAGGCGCCGACCTCGGACGATCTCACCCGCGAGGGACAGATCGTGGGCACGCCGCAGTACCTGGCGCCGGAACAGGTCGACGGCAAGGTCGGCCCCGCCAGCGATCAGTACGCGCTCGGCGTCCTGATCTACGCCTGCCTCACGCTGCGGCTGCCCTACCAGGATCATGAGAGCTTCGGTCTTCTGCGCGCGATCGAAACCGGAAGGTTCGCGTCGCCGCGCACGTTCCGCCCGGACCTGCCGGAGGCGCTAGAGAAGATCGTGCTCCGCGCGATGCATGTCTCGCCCAGCGAGCGCTACGAATCCGTTTACGCCCTCGGCCAGCAGCTGTGGGAGCTCGCGAGCCCGCGCGGCAAGGACGAGTGGAAGAACTACTACTTCCCGCAGACATCGAGCGAGCGTCCGCCGCGACCCGCCGAGCTGCCGAAGACGCAGATCTTGCCAAAGTCCCCCACGTCCGACCGGTCGACGGTCCGCGGCGCTCTGCTCTATCTGTCGACGAGACTGGCGGCACGTCGGCCATCTCCGAATGCCGATTCCGCGACGCCGGTCGAGCCTGAACCGCGGCCGTCGCGCGAGGCGAGTGTTGGCTCACGCCGCATGCTCGGTTTGCCGATTGGCCTGCTGGGCACGTCCCTGCTGGTCATCGGAGTTTGTGTCGCGCTTGGGAGGACGCCAACCGTGGCGACCGCGGCCAAGAGGCCGGTCGCCGGCCCTCCGATAGTCCAGTCGGCGATCGTCAGGCCGACCGTCTCGACGCCACGGCCGTCGCCAAAGACCGAGCGGCCGCCGGCAGCGTGGCCACGCACGGAGCCGCAGGTGGCCCCGTCGCCGCAGTCGTCCGGGACCGGCTCTCGAAGAACCCGCCGGTCCGTGCCCACCCACGAAGCACCTTTTGTCGAGGTGCGGCCGAACATCGACCACAACGGAATTGGAATCCCCACCGATTGAGAGGTGTCAGATGACTCGCACGAGCTCGCTCATGTTGCTGTCCGTTCTCCTGTTGGCCGGTTGCCCCACCCGACGCGATCCCGATGAGGTCAAGATCGTCGGGACGACCCCCGCGCCCGACGCCGCTACGCCCGACGCCGGTACGCCCGACGTCGGTACGCCCCACGCCGGTACCCCCGACGCCGGTACGTCCGAAGCGCCGCTCCCGATGCTTCGGATAGCCTCGCCTGCCTCGAATACCTCGACGAACGGCGTCGTCGGTGTCACGGTCGACGTCACTGGTGGCGCGGCGCCGGCAACGATCCAGCTCCTCGAGGACGCGACCGTTCTGGCCACCCTCGACAGCCCAGCGCCCTACACCTTTACCTGGGATACCAAGGGAATCGCCGACGGAACGCACACGCTGGTCGCCCAGGCCACCGTCGACGGTCAACCGATCACCTCGGCTCCGGTCACGATCACCGTAGATCGCACCGCACCGACGGTCGTTGCAACCTCCCCCGCGCCGGGCGCGAGCAACGTCGTCCTCCGCGCACCGATCGTGGTGACGTTCTCGGAGCCGATCCTGGCTGCGTCGTTCACCGCGTCGGCGCTCACGTTGCAAGTCGGTGGGGCGGTGGTTCCGACCACGGCAATGCTCAATTCGGACGGCATGAGCGCGACTATCGCCATCACGGACCTCTCGTCTTTCGCGCTTCCGGCCGCGTTCTCGGTGACGCTGGCGACGACGATCACCGACCTGGTCGGGAACGCCCTCGCGGTGCCGCCCGCCCCTTGGACGTGGAGTGTGCCGGATTGGATCAAGTACGCACCCATCGCCAGCAACACGGTGCCCGCCATCGCCGTCGGACCGACCTTTCAGCCGGTCATCGTCTACACCCGCTGCATCGCAAGTGGCTCCACCTGCGTGGACGACCTGTTCGTGGCCGAGAGTGACGGCCAGGCCTGGAACAGCCTTGGCCAGGTGCCGAACTTCATCGGGCCCGGATCGCTGGACCTCGACACGCTGGGCCGCCCGATCGTAGCGGGGATTGGCAACCCTGGCGGTTCGATCATTCCGTCGCTCCTTCTGGCAACCTGGAACGGCTCGGCTTGGGACGACTCGATTTCTCCGCTCGGGATCGACACCACCTACGCCTTCACCGCCAGCCCCCTGGTGCGTCTCGATCCTTCGGGCCGGCCGGTCGTCGCCTGGAAGGATGCAGTCAACGCCACCGAAGCCGATGTTGGCGTTGCGCGCTGGACAGGCACATCCTGGGATAGGTCGTTCGGCAAGTTCGGACTCACCAGCGTTGGCTCAGCCTCCCTCATCCTCGACGGCAGCGGGAACCCGATCGTGGGATTCACGGTCCACGGGACTGGTTTCGCCAGCTTTCCGACGGCCTCGTTTCGGGCCTGGGGCGGGACCGCATGGACGTCGAGCGGCGGTATATTCCTGGGCGAACCATTCGTTGCCATCGATCAGGCCTCGGAACCGATGATGGTCGCCGGGTCGACTGTCGACCACTATTCGAGCGGCGCCTGGTTGCCGGCGATCTCTACTGCGATCCCCGCCAGCAGCAACTCCGGGGGCTTCCACGTGGCGACGGGATTGGATCATAAACCGGTCGTCGCCTGGATAGACGCTACTGCAACGGTCGAGATCGGCTTGGCCCGATGGACCGGCACACAATGGAACGCCCGCGCCGGGCTCTTCAATGCCGGCGGCGTCGTCGCCACCACCGAGGCACCTGGCGTTCTCGTCGATGCGCGCGGGAGCGCCTGGACCTACTGGCGAGAGGGCTCGTCGGTAAATGTCTGGATGTCGAACTACTAACGACAACCCGCCCACCGCCAACGGAGTCAACCCATGACGCGCGCTGCTCTCGCCTCGGTTCTGCTCGTCACCGCAATCTCGGCGGGAGCGCGCGCCAATGACATGACTCCAGACGCGCTGATCGCAAGAGGACTAGACCTGCGACGTGCAGGAAGGTCGGTCGAAGCGCTGGAGTTCTTCCGGCGGGCGCACCGGGAGGCTCCATCGCCCCGAACGCTGGGACAGATGGGATTGGTCGAAGCTTCTCTGGCCCATTGGATGGACGCCGATATCCACCTTGCGGCATCGCTGACCACCCCCGACGACGCTTGGGTCCACAAGAACCGACCCTTCCTGGAGCAGGCCCTCGACCGAGCCAAGACTCACATCGGCGAGCTGGTCGTCGTCGGCCGACCCGGAACACCGGTCGCCTTGGCCGGCAGAGCCCTCGGTGTGTTGCCCTTGGCCGGTCCCGTGCGAGCCGTCGAAGGCGATTTCCTGCTCACGGCGACCGCCGCCACCTTCAAGCCATTTTCTGTGAGCGTGACGATCAAGGGCGGTGCCCGCACCGCCGTGACGATTGTGCTCGAACCCATCTCTGTCGCAGCTCCGACCTCTCCGGCGACGGAATCCCTGGTGATCTCCGAACCACCAGCCAGCTCGGCGCGACGCAAGACGGGCGTTGCGCTCGCCGCCGCCGGCGTGGGCGCTGTGACCTGGGGGATTGCCTGGATCGCCCTCGACAACCACGCAGTCTGCGGTTCCCCTCGGTCTAGCGCCTGCGGGACCGTCTACGACACGCGGACGGCCGGTTGGATCCTGACCGCGGGCGGAGGCGCCCTCGCCCTCGCTGGGGGCGCCATTCTTTTTTCGACGTTCCATTCGGCCAATTCGGACCTGGCCTTCGCCATCACGCCGAGGTCGCTCCTGCTCCAGACGCGGTTTTGAACCAAGGCGCTTGAGCATCGTTGGGGATGGGGATATGAGAACCATCGCGACGGGAGACAGTCGGAGATGGGCGTGACGGAGGTCGAAACTGAATTCAGACGCCTTGGTCCCTACGTGCTCCTGCGGGCATCGGGCGCTGGCGGAATGGCGCGGATTGATCTCGCGCTCCGGGGAGGTCCGGAGGCTGCGGACGTATGCGTTCTCAAGCGGCTGCACGCGGACTACCGCTCACCCGAGCAGGAAGCGAGGTTTCGGCGCGAGGCCGCCATCGCGCGCCGGTTATCGCACGACGCGATCGCGCGAACGCTCGGCATCGACGAAGTCGAGGGCGAGCTCTTGGTCCTGCAAGAGCTCGTCATGGGCGTCGACCTCCGCCGCCTCAGCGCGCGCGTCGCCGCGATCGGAGAGCGCCTGCCGGTGCCCTTGGCCGTATTTATCGTCTCCGAAGTGGCCCGCGCGCTCCACTACGCCCACACGTTCCGCCAGCTGGGCATCGTCCACCGCGACGTCACCCCCGACAACATCATGTTGGCGTTCTCGGGAGCGGTGAAGTTGGTCGACTTCGGCATCGCGCGCTCGGACGCGGACGCGACCTTGACCCAGGCCGGTTTCGTCGTCGGACGACCGACCTACACCGCCCCGGAGGTCTGGAATGGCGCCCGCGCCGATCGCCGTTCCGACATCTATTCACTCGGCGTGGTCCTTTGGCAGCTGCTGACCGGACGCCCCCTCGAGCCAGGCGATGCGGCCTCCAGCCTGTCGACGATCAACCCCGATGTTCCGCCCGCGCTGGCGGCGGTGAACCTGCGCGCGTTCGACGCCGACCCCGCCGGCCGCTATCAGTCCGCCAGCGCTTTTCACCGGGCGCTGGAGCCCCACCTGCCGGGGAAAGTCGGGGCGCGGGCGCAGCTATCAGAGTTGCTCGCGCGGCATTTCGACGTCGGCCGAGAGCAACGGATGCTCGCGGAGGACGTCGCGCACGCGAAGCCGTTGCTGGCCAGCAAGAGCCGGACGGATTGCCCGAGGACGGTCATCCCGGCAAAGGGCCGGACAAGGAGAGCGTGGTTCGTTGCAGCAGCAGCGCTTCTCCTGATCAATGCCGCGCTCATTCGACTCGGCTCCCGGGGTGCAAAATCCCCGATGGCCCTCCCCGCGCCGCGCGTCCCGCAAAGGCCGTCGGCGATGCCTACGTCGGGCACGAGGATCTCGACCACAACTCCCGACCTTCCGACGCCGGGCGCGATCGCCACGGCCAGAGTTTCTGCCCTCGATGCGCCGGAAGCGGTAGCACGGCGCTCGGCGCTGGCCCCCTCGCCGGCATCAACACCAAGGCAGGGTGCGGCGCTGCGACAAGCGAACGACCGCGCGCCCACCTCCACCAGATCCGCAAAAGGTGCTCGGCCT